>NZ_CP085256.1:934407-1245877 GCF_044790185.1 Oceanobacillus kapialis | reverse complement strand
CACGTTTTGCTCCCTTTTCCAGAAACTTGCTATGCTGTTCTTCCCAGGTATTCATCCCGCCAATACCAGAACCAATCCAGACTCCTACTCGATGAGCGTTCTCTTCATTAATATCTAGCTTTGCATCCTCTACGGCCATTTTAGAGGCAGCAACTGCATATTGTGTAAATGGATCCATCTTACGGGCATCCTTTTTGTCCATATATGCAGTTGGGTCGAAATCTTTTACTTCTGCTGCTACTTTTGCCGGGAAATCATCTATGTTTACTTTTGTGGCTAGCTCAATTCCAGACTTACCTGCAACAATGTTTTCCCACATCGTATCAACACTATTTCCTAATGGTGAAACAGCACCAAGACCAGTTATAACGACTCTTTTTTGTTCCATTAGATTACCCTCCTATATTTAAGCTGCTATTCTTTTCAAAAACGACTTATTTTCCCCAGCGTAAGGCAACTGCTCCCCATGTTAATCCACCGCCAAAGCCTACTAAGACGATGACGTCATCGTCTTTTACTTTACCATTTTTGACAGCTTCCGATAACGCCATTGGAATAGACGCAGCTGAGTTATTCCCGTATTTTTTAACAGTCTTTGCCATTCTATCCTCCGAGATGCCTAAACGTTCACGGGCCGCTTCCATAATACGGATATTTGCTTGATGTGGGATAAGATAATCGACATCCTCTTTTTGTAATCCTGCTTTGTCGATAACATTCACAGTCGATTCAGGCATTTGGCGTACTGCAAATTTGTATACTTCTCTACCGTTCATGACTAATAAGTCTTGTTCATTCTGGTATAGTTCCTTGCCACCCGCTCCATTTGAGCCAAGTTCGAAGGAGAGAATTCCTTTTCCTTCTGATACTTCTCCAATTACGGCTGCTCCTGCACCGTCACCAAGAAGCACACAAGTACTACGATCTTCCCAGTTAATAATCTTGGATAATTTTTCAGCACCAATCACTAATATTTTTTTATAAGCATTTGTTTCAATAAATTGCATTGCTGTAATCATGCCATACATGAAACCAGAGCATGCAGCACTTATATCCATGGCAGCCGCGTTTTTCGCTCCCAGCTTCTCCTGGATCATACAGGATACAGAAGGAAACGGGGTGTCGGGCGTAACCGTTGCTGTTAAAATAAGATCGATTTCATCCGCTGTTACATTAGCTTCTTCTAACGCTTGCTGTGCTGCAAAAAATGCCATATCGGAAGTATCAATATCGTCTTCAGCGAAACGTCTTTCCTCAATACCAGTTCTTGTACGGATCCATTCATCAGTTGTGTCTACAAATTTCTCCATATCTTTATTTGTAACAAGCTTGGTTGGTAAATAATGACCGGTTCCTAATACACCAACACTCATATATACAACTCCTCAAATGTAGTTTTATTATCAATTCTTATGACTTGGTACTAATTTTAATGCATTTTCCTTTTTCTTGCAAGTTTACTGTACATAATTAAGCGGGTTAGACCAATCAATATTTTAGAAACTAGAAGGTGATGAAGCTCTAGAATTTATGTTTTTTTTCTACTAAAAAACCAAACGATCCTTGAAATCTCCATCGTAGATTCCAAGGATCATCTGGCTTTAAATGTTTACTGTTCATTAGGGAGTAGTCCTGTTTCTTTATATTCTTCAACTGCTTGTGTAATATATTCTTGATATTCTTCCGGGATAGCTGAACTAAAGTCACCTAAAGAAATGACATCATCTTGAAAATCATATGTTTGCACTGTTCCCTCTAAATTACCACCGTTAAATAAATCAGCTGCCAGCATATAAAGCTTGTCCACATGTTGGATAGTGCTTGTAAGAACTTGGCGCCCACCAAGTTCAGTCTGGTCGGTAACATATCCTATAGCGAACAAATCATCATTAACAGCACTCTTGACAATCTCTTTACTAAAAGCATCCCCTGTCGGATATACGACATCTACTCCTCGATCAACGACCTGTTCATATATTTCTTGGGCGGTTTCGGTATCGTTCCAGTCATCTATAAAATTCATATTAACTTCAGCAATTGGGTTTTCATAAAGAACACCTTCATAAAACCCTTCAACTTCTGGCTGCCATTCATGTGCTGCAATTATTGCAACATTGTCACTAGTCGTCATCTTTCCAGCTAGCATACCACCGAAAAAGCCCATCGCATGAGCATCAAAATTAAGGCTTGTCACATTGTCACTTGTATATCCCCCATTAAAATAAACAAAATGCACACTTGGGTAGTTCTCTGCAATATCAACAAAATACTTTCCATAAATACTGCTGTGCCCAAATATAAGGTTCACCCCATCTTGAACAAACGATTCGACGGTTTCTGCAACATCCTTTTCGGTGGTTATCCCTTCTCTATAAAAAACATCTACGTTATAGGCTTCCCCAATATCCAAGAGACCTGCATACCCTTTACTCCCCCAGGCTTGATCATTTATAGAACCATCAAGAAGCATGCCTACGTTTTGTATTTCTTGCTCATTTGAATTACAGCTGGCAAGTACGATTACTAACCCGATACATAGCATGAATTTGCTTAAAATGTCCTTGGTCATGGGGGCACTCCTATCTTATATTTTTGTTTTGTTAGAATTATATTATAGAAACGTTTTTTGTATTGCCCACTTTTCATCTGATTTTTTAGATATTTTCATAGTGTTGTTTATATTGCTTGTAGTGCTGTCTTACTTGTTGAAGTTTTTCATCTATAGGTACATTGTCCCGAAGATAGATCGAATTTTCAACTATTAACTCTTTCTTTTCCTTTGAACGAAAAGAATGAACATAAAGCTTTTCTTGAAACCTTATCTCATTACTCTCCCACTTTAGGAGTTCTTGAATAAAATCCTTTACGTAAATTGCTTCTTCTTGAAAGAAGTTAGACGTAAACCGAACATAGGAATTGTTCCAATACATGCCCTTATCATCCATAGGCATCCATTCACCAAATAAGAGTGGAATATGAATGGCAGTAATCGTTTGTCCCTTTAACTGCTGAGAATCTCCGCAAACTTCAAAGACATGCGCAGAGTTTGCTATTACATTTTCATCATAATTCTTAAATAGAAAAGCTCGCTTATATTTTTTATTAGGATTATAACCCTTATAAGCACTATTCCTACCGAAGAAAAAGGGAAGTTCTGAGGAATACGCTTCTTCTTCTTTTCCATGTACCTCATGGCCTATCCCTAAAAGGTGCTCAACCATATGATAACCTACCCAGTAATTACTGGGAGCTACAAAATAAGTCATCTAAAACCCTCCTTAACAAAATCTAAGTTTAAAGAAATAACTTTTCAATTTAATAAGAATTTGATAAAATGAAACAAAATGATCGAACTATGTCTTTGAGAAAATGAGGTGTGAAAATGCGTTACATATGGACAATCATCTGGGCTTTTCTAATTAGCGCAGCTTTATCTTATGTACTTTCAAGTATGGGTGGCGAACAATTCGATGTAATGAATACTGTTGTATTTGCTGCCATATTATCTGTATTTGTTTTTCTACTTGGCGACGTAGTATTAAAGGAAGAAAAGAGTAACTAACAGTTATGGAAAGAGACCCTTGCCTCATGCAAAATGGGCAAGGGTTTATTATTTACAAGCAGATTAATACCATGGGAGAATACTTAACGCAGTTAAAGCGGCTAACGGAAGGACAAGTCTTCTAAAACGTGGACGGCCATAATAAGGACCGTAGCCGTAACCAGGATATCCACCAAAGCCACCATACCCATAGCCGAATTGACGATAATCTCCAGTCATTTCCTGGTGATGTTGTTGATTGCTCATTTGGTGCTGTTCATGCCCTTCAAGTGGGACTGCAAAGTATACATATTCGTCATCTAGACCCGTTATGATCCCATCAACCTGTGTTCCATCAACCATTTCGGCAAGTACATAAGCATGCATATGTTTTTTACATAAGTCGTATATATGGTTATGATTATGATTCATCGTTAACAACCTCCTCACAACCTAGATTATTCAAGAATGGTTGGGTATGTGACTAGGTCTTGTAAAAAGCCAACAACTAATTGAAGCACAAGGATTAGAAGGAATTACTGGTCCAATCCCCATGTTAAATTCGCTAAAAATTATTAAACATTTCCAAGGAGGAAATTTAGTCATGACAGATCTATGGTTATTAATAAAGTATTTTTTATTGGGAGTATTTCAAGGATTTACTGAGCCTATTCCTATTTCATCAAGCGGGCACCTCGTTATATTACGAGAATTATTTAATATTAACATTAAAGGATTATCCTTTGAGATACTTGTTAACTTTGGATCACTGATTGCTGTCTTGCTGGTATTCCGACACGATATTATAAGACTTATCCAAAATGGATGGCTATACATAACAAAGCGTGAGGAAAAAGCAAAAGGCGATTTCCAATTTATTATCTTCCTTGTCATTGCAACCATCCCAACAGGTGTGCTTGGTCTATTATTTGAGGATATTATTAGTGAGAAGCTTAGTAAACCGATTGTAGTGGGTTTTACGCTCCTTCTTACTGGGGCTGCATTGTGGGTGATTCGTAACTTACGTGGAGAGAAAAATGATGGCGACTTACGAGTTAAGGATGCCTTAATTGTTGGATTTGCACAGGCAGTGGCTTTAATCCCAGGGATAAGTCGTTCTGGTGCCACCATTGTGGCCGCAATGCTCGTAGGAATGAAGCAAGATACAGCACTACGCTTTTCTTTCTTGTTGTATATTCCCGTAAGTCTAGGGATCACCATGTTATCTTTTACTGATATTATAAGTGACCCTAATTTTGATGCATTGGCGATTCCTTATCTAATTGCGTTTATGGCTTCTATTGTAGCCTCTTTCTATGCATTGAAATGGTTTATTAATATTATGGCAAAAGGTAATCTGAAATATTTTGCTTTTTATTGCTTTATTGTAGGTATTTTGGTCATTCTGTTTATTTAAGCAATAGCGTAAAACATAAAAACCTGCACATCCCCTTTTTAGGAGAGTGTGCAGGTTTTTTAACGATATCTTTTATTACGTTTACCATTTAAGTTTAGAAATTCGGTTTCCTTGGAAATCTCAGAATCACCATGCTCTCGTTTTGGTTCTGTATCATACTTAAGTGCATTCCGCTGTCTGCCTTTGTCTTTATTTTTATTTTTATTCGCTTCAGACATTCCATAACCTCCTACAAGAGTTATAGATATAGTATGTCCGCGAATCGCCTGCATTATTTAGTTGCTGTATAAGTAAACGAAAAAATCCCATGGAAGACATTAATATATTGCTTCTCGATGGGGTTTTTTCGCTCTGTTATCAATCAGGAATACCTAGTGCGATTTTCGCGTAACGGGACATTCTTTCCTTGCCCCATGGCGGGCTCCATACAATATTTACACTTATATCTTTAACTTCTGGAATGTCGGATAATGCCGCACGCACATCCTGCTCGATGTGTCCGGCAAGCGGACAACCCATTGCTGTAAGTGTCATGGTGACAGTAGCAAGTCCTTCATCATTAAGCTCTACATCATATATCAGACCAAGGTTAACAATGTCGATTCCTAGTTCTGGATCAATAACGTTTTCCAAGGCACCCATCATGTTTTCTTTTAATGCTTCATCCATACCATTACCTCCTTCTTACGTTCTACCTATATTTAAACATATTTCCAGCTTTTTTTAAATTAGATCGCAACTTTATTACATAAAGTAAAACTTCATTTGATGGGGGTTTCCCTACCTCCCCCGTCAAATGTTAGTTGAACGAATAGCACCATTACTGGCAGTTGATCCCCCAATTATAATGCTTGATTGCTTCCCGCTTTCCTGAAGTGGAGCCTTAATGCCAGTTAAGGCGGGATAAAAGGTGTTTCCATTTCTTTATATATGCTCGTTTAACCACTTCACTGCTTCTAACGTGGCGAAACGACTAACTTTATGTCCACGGTTTTCTTCCTTAACAAAATGAATATTCTCCTGGTTTTCATAACTCTCTCGCACTTCTTGATAAAAACTAAATGAGTGATCAAATGGCACTGCTGGGTCATTTACACCATGCCAGAAAAATACAGGCCGTTGTGCTAATTTATTTGGTTGTAAGGAAAGATCAAGCTCTTCAAGCTGTTGATACAGCTGGTTAATGGTTTCTTCAGTAACTGGCAGATTCCCTTTTTTCTTCAGCCCATCAACCAAAGTTCTTGCAAATGAGCTAATCTTAGGTGATCCCATAAGTACGGCTGCGGATTTTATCCAAGGGTATTGTGTTAAGGCAGCTGATGTTGTTATCCCTCCCATACTCGTACCTGCTACACCGATGCGGCCTTCCTGGATAAGATTACGTTCTTCTAGCACCTCTTTTATAAGACCTAACTCTTTCACATTATTCATAACGATATCCCAAAAAGATACCATTCTTTGTACCGAATTTATGCCAAGTTCTCTGCTCCCATGATGCAGGCTATCAGGTAAGATCACGCGAAATCCTTTCTCTGCAAGCAAGAAAGCGATAGGTAAATTATGTTCTTTTGCACTTGTGAAGCCATGGAAAAAGACGACCGTTGGCAATGCTTCCGTTTTTTTTGCTGTTTCTGCTATAATGAGGGAAGGTATTTCATTTAATTTTTCTTCTTCTATACCGATCATCGTTTTCTATCTCCTTATTATGTAATCTTATATTTATTTTACGCCCTGAAATACAAGGATTGCAACTAATCGAAACCCCTAACTCTTTACAGAAAAGAAAATCACTTATAAACTAATTTCAGACGAGGTGAAATTATGGAAAATAAACGACATTTAATAGCATTGGATTTAGACGGGACCTTACTTACAGACAAAAAAGAAATTAGCTCCAAAACAAAACAAACCGTTTTAACGGCCATGGAAGAAGGACACATCGTTGTTATTTCAACAGGAAGGCCTCACCGTGCAAGTATTTCATATTACCACGAGTTAGGTCTTAAAACCCCTATGGTTAACTTTAATGGTGCACTCATCCACCATCCTACTGACGCAAAATGGGATGCACTCCATAGCCCGATGCCTATTCGAACTGCCCATAAGATAATTGACGCTTGTTATGATTTAAATGTACATAATATTCTTGCTGAGGTAATGGATGATGTATATCTTGATACGTATAACGAGGATATTATTGACATCTTCCAATCAACAGAAAATGATTCTCCTTTCACAATAGGAAATATTAAGCAAAATCTAACAGAGGATCCTACATCCCTATTGATTCATCCTAAAGAAGACCACATTAAAGAACTTAGAGATCATTTAAACGATTATCATGCGGAACTTATTGAACACCGTAAATGGGGAGCACCATGGAATATTATTGAAATTGTTAAAAAAGGAATGAATAAAGCAGTAGGTCTCAAAAAAATTGCGTATTATTATAATATCCCACAGGAACGAGTAATTGCCTTTGGCGATGAGGATAATGATCTTGAAATGATCGAATATGCTGGTGTTGGAGTAGCAATGGGAAATGCCATTGATGAATTAAAAGGAATAGCTAAACACGTCACAGACACAAATGAAGCAGAAGGCATCGGTACATTTTTAGAACAATATTTAAAGCTTAAGGTAAAACCGGTTTAAATTTCCTACTATATAAAACGATATTAGATCCATACTACATAGTGAACGTTATTACAACGTTCACTTTTTTACTTCTTGTGCAGGCTATGTATTACAATGTTTTTCTAAGGAGGAACCACCGATGGGAAAACGGAGTAAATCAAAGCGGTTTAGTCAGCAAAGTGCTGATTCTGTAAAGAAACATGCTGAGCGATTTCCGTACCGTTCTACTTTTTCCGATGCGGAAAGAAAGCAAGAAGAAGCTGACAATCACACTGTAGGAGGGTTTTAAGTTGGAAAACAACCTATTTCAACAAGCTAAAGATGCTGTAGCCAATATGATGAACATGCAAGGAAATTCTGCAAGTGCTGCTGATAAACAGGCTGCACAGAATGCTATCCAAGCTGCATATACTGAAGCGAGTCCTGAAGAAAAGCAGCAGCTTCAACAATTGGAGAATCAATTAAGACAGCATAATCAATTACAGTAACCTCTGTTCATTGTGAAGGTAATCCCCGATTCATTTGAAGATGAAAAGGATTTACTTTAAGCAACTCCCCAGGACGTGTTATGGGATGCTGCACCTACTGCATAAAGCAGACTGTTCCTTTTGAGGGGCAGTCTGCTTTCTCCTTTTTAAACGGCCAAATTTCTGCTAAAATATAGCTAAGTATGATGAATAAGGAGGGATTTTGATGAGTGTTCGAGCTGAAGCAACACCTAATCCAAATGCGTTAAAATTTACGTCGGATAAATTAATTTTTGAAGGTACCAACAGTTTTTCAGTTATGCCTGGTAATAAGAGTGAGCATGCTATCCTAAATGATTTAATGGAGCTTGACGGTGTGGACAATGTATTTGGCTATCAGAATTTTATTACAGTAAATAAGAAATTTGAGGTTGAATGGGATAATCTAACACAAACAGTAATTAAAGTTATTGAAGGATATGGGTATTAACATACATAAAGAGGTCAGTATATACTGACCTCTTTTTTCTTGCGTCATTGGGACGTCTCCGCAGCTACATCAATCGGGATATAGTTTGGGTTTATTTCTTCACCCGAGTTATTTTTTCCGTAAAGTTTTACTACAGGGGGCTGCTCGCCTGACGAAGTTTCCTCTGGGATTTCAACACTTATTTCAAAAGAGCTTAAGCCATGTGCATTGGCTTCTAATTCCACACTCTCTTCAATAGCCAGTTCACGGTCTCCTTGCTCTAACGTATAATATAAATCACTACCGGAAAGTGAAGCTTCCCCAGTAATAATTGCTTCCATAGCTTTATCATTCACTTGAACATCCAAATTTTGAATCGATACCGAAACATCTGTTTCCTGCTCGTGCTCATTAGCACTTTCTTCAGTACGCTCATTATTTTCCTGTGTGTTACTACATCCTGCTAGAAGAATTATTACCATAACGATCATTATTTTTTTCATCATCATTACTCCTCTAATCTTTTCGGAAGAAGCCGAAAATGCCAGTCGTTTGTACAATATTCGTAAATGCATTCGGATCCACTTCGTTTATGATCCGCTCCAGGTCATATAATTCATACCTTGTGACAACAAGATACATCATGCTTTTATCAGATTTTGTATAGGCACCTTTGGCGGGAAGAATGGTTATCCCTCGCACCATTGTTTTATGAATTTCTTGTTGCAATTCATCAGCTTTGTGCGTAATAATCATAGCCGTAACTTTTTCATGACGTGTATGGAGGGCATCAATTACCCTTGTCGTTACATACAATGTTAAAAGGGTATACAAGGCATTTTCTGGTTTGTAAAGAATCCCTGCCAATGCAATAATCACAGCGTTAAGTGCAAGGAAATACGTACCGATTGGGCGATCCTTCATTCTGGAAAGCACCATAGCAACAATGTCCATCCCACCTGTGGAGGCACCAACCTTAAGTGTCATCCCAACACCTGTACCACCAATCACACCACCAAATACGGCATTTAAAATAATGTCCTCGGAAAATCCGATTATAGGAATGAACTCTAGAAATAAAGTGGTACATAGTACGGATACGACGCTATATACCGTAAAGCCTTTTCCTACTTTAAACCAACCTAAGATGGCCACTGGTATGTTAAAGAGTAATAGTAGAATACCTGTACTTACTCCGATGTCCAAAAAATCATTGAACACACTTGCAACAAGCTGTGCTGCCCCGGTAAATCCACTAGCATAGACATTTGCACCAATTAGGAAAAAGTTAAGGGAGATTGCATTTAATAGTCCCCCAAGTATTACAATAATAATTCGCTTTGCTTCAAATATAAACATGCCTAACCTCCTTTTAGCTTACTATCTCTGAAACGAGAATTGTTTTCATTTTAAAGTTTGTTTTGACTAACTTACCGAGTAGCTATAAACTAGAAGAAAATAACTGATAGAAATGCAGGTGATCTAAAGATGGTAAAAATTCTTGCTGATTCAGCATCAGATTTGTCAATGAATCATTATAACGAATTTGATCTGGAAATGGTACCATTAACTGTTCATTTAGATGAAAAAGAATATAAGGACAATGTTGAGATTCAACCAAAGACTATCTATGATGCGATGCGTAATGGCAAAAGCCCTAAAACCTCTCAGGTTTCTCCGGATACATTTCATAACCTATTTACTACATATGCTGAGAAAAATGAGTCATTGGTTTATTTAGCATTCTCCTCAGAACTCTCAGGGACGTATCAAACAGCAAAAATGATGTTGGAAGAAGTAAAAGAAACATATCCAGATGCACCAATTCAAGTGGTGGATACAAAATGTGCATCCATTGGGTATGGACTTGTAGTCCTTTATGCTGCAAAGGCCGCAAAAGAGGGCGCCAGTGCTGAAGATATTGTTGAATCCGCACAATACCACGCAGCCCATATGGAACATATTTTTACCGTAGATGATCTAGAATATTTATACCGCGGTGGTCGGGTTAGTAAAACTGCTGCATTTGTCGGTACCCTTTTAAAAATAAAACCAATCCTCCATGTTGAAGATGGGAAGCTTATTCCATTAGAAAAAATTAGAGGGTCTAAAAAGTTATTTAATCGTATGCTCGATTTAATGGAAAAGCGTGGTACTGATTTCACGAATCAACGTATCGGTATTAGCCACGGTGATGATTTAGAAAGAGCTGAAGAGCTTGCCGGAATGATTCAGGAAAGGTTTGGCGTTGCCAAAGAAGACATCTTGATCGAAATGGTTGGGGCAGTTATTGGAGCACACGCTGGCCCGGGTACAATTGCACTATTCTTTCTTAATAAACCTCATAAATAAGAACAAAAGCGCCAAAAGGTCTGCTAACATGCAGACCTTTTATTTTTTGACCTATCTAATGGTTTGGTAATAAATTATCGGGGAAGATAAATAATACCAATCATCGTTGTAGGAGGAGTTAGCTTATGGGAATGGAAAAAAAGAATGGGATGGAAACACCACCCGCTCAACATCAATCCCGTCAGCCGGGTATTGAATCAAAAATGAACCCAGAACCTAAATATATTCGTGAAGATTATCTAGGGAGCGATAAGCTTAAAGACAAAGTAGCTCTTGTGACAGGTGGAGATAGTGGAATTGGACGAGCAGTAAGCCTGCATTTTGCAAAAGAAGGTGCAGATATAGCGATCATTTATCTTGACGAGCATGACGATGCTGAAGAAACAAAACGTTTAGTGGAGCAAAATGGAAGAAAATGCTTGCTAATTAGTGGAGATATTGGCAATCAATCTTTTTGCGAAGCTGCAGTAACCGAAACGATGGAGAAATTCAAGAAAATAGATATCCTTGTAAATAATGCAGCAGAGCAGCACCCGCAAGCTAGTTTTATGGATATAACAAGTGAACAATTGGAGAAAACTTTCCGCACAAACATCTTTAGCATGTTTTATCTAACAAAAGCTGTATTGCCAAACTTGAAGAAAGGAAGCTCCATTATCAATACTTCTTCTATCACAGCTTACCAGGGAAGTGAAGATTTAATAGATTATTCTGCTACAAAAGGCGCTATCACGTCGTTCACCCGCTCCCTATCTGTTTCCCTTGCAGACCAAGGAATTCGTGTTAATGGCGTCGCCCCAGGACCAATTTGGACACCGCTTATCCCTTCTACTTTTACAGAAGAAAAGGTAGACAATTTCGGTGGACAAACTCCTATGAAACGACCGGGACAGCCAGAAGAATTAGCTCCTGCTTATGTCTATTTAGCCTCAGAGGATTCCAGTTATGTAAGTGGACAAATGATACACGTAAATGGCGGCGTTGTTTTAAACGGTTAAAGATATAGTTAAAACCCCCTTAGGGTTGGCCAAAGGGGGTTTTATCCTTTTCATGTTCTCTTTTTTTGTTTCCTACTCAATAATAGAATTGCTGTAATAAATGCAACAAAGACTGCAATTACAAATCCGATAAAGAACCAATTAAATCCCGTATCTTGTTCCACCATATATACCTCTGCACTCTCTCTTGAAAGGCCTACTTTAAACCCACCATCATTCCCTGCTCGTACGGTGTCATCATGAAGATAGCCGCGCAATTGCATATCTGAGTCGATGTCTGTTAGTGTTACTGCCTCTGTTTCTTCCCCATTATTAATGGCAATATAAGCTGTTTGATCATCCATACTTCTTTTAAACACGCTCATAGCCCCACTCGTACCAGCCAATTCAAAGTCCCCATTGGAGAACACTGGAAATTGTTGTTTTAAGGAAGAAATACGGTTGTGAAATTCTGTTAAATCTGGATCTCCACTATTGAACTGCACCATCCGCTGCACTTCTTCGGGGTTTGACCCATACATAGGTAATTCCGTTCCTTGAAAAAGTGATGGCGTACCCGGTGTCATATACATGTACGTTAACACAAGTGACCAGGTCGTTAAGGCATTACGCCCATTTTCGGAAAACAATTGGGTGAAACGTTCGGTTGACTGGTTATCGACATATACTAAACCATTTTCGTTTTCCTTTTGAATCTCATATATATCTTCTACCGGGTTTCCAGGCTCTGCAAAGGTAGATATAAGTTCCTTTCTCAATGAGGGATCTTCCCATCGCTGTATCCCCGTTTCCTTTGGCAAATTTTCCGTAAGCATATCCTTATCCAACACATCCCCGAGAAGATAGATATCTGCATTTATCTCTTTCATCTCACCGGTGAAATTCTTCAAAAAATCGGGGGAGGCTTGATCTGCAGCATGGATTTTTAGCCCGTCCATTCCCGTTTCGTTTAGCCAAAAGCTAGCTGCATCAGTCAGCATTTCTTCCACTTCTGGGTTTTCTTGATTTAGGGATACAACTTCTTCTCCCCAAGGGGTGTTTGGTGATGGAACATCTTTTACCCAGTTCTGCTTGTCTTTATCCTCAACAAGCGGATGGCTCTTTGCTACATAATTGGTGACAAATTCCATTACGACTTTAATGTCTCTCTCATGGGCTTCTGTTACAAGCTGCTGGACTTCTTCCAGCGTTCCAAGCTGAGAATCAACAGAATAAAAATCTTCCACCCAATAGCCATGGTAACCATCTGGCGCATTTTCCATTAAAGGTGACAAGACAAGTGTTGTGTATCCAAGTTCTTCATATGTATCCAACTTATCAATAATCCCTTGTATATCACCCCCATGATATGCAGTAGGGTCATCTAGTTTAACCTGCTCATCATTTTCTGCGCGTCCGTTGTTATAGCGGTCAACTAGAATGGAATAGATTATCTCCTCCTCTAACTCGCTATCCAATTCATCTGCTAATATGGGAAGCTCAGGACCAATAACTAGCATGAAAACAATCAGCAATAAACCTATCAATTTTTTCATATTATAGTTCCTCCAACATTGCATACTCTCTTTTCCTATTATTCGCTAATTAAGCAAATAGTCAATGCTAACTGCATGATTGTTAAAATTCCTTCATATTTTTGAGCAGCAAAAAAAGCTCCCCCTTGTATCTAACAAAGAGCAGCTTCTAATGTCTTCTTTATGGAAGAATTCCTAGCGGCAATCTTCCAAAACCGAGAACCAAGGTAATCAAGAGGGCAATCACTAACTGAATCCAAGCCCCTTTTGCAGGTTTTGCTTTTGACGTTTTTACAAGAATCATTTCCATCGAGATGATTACCCAAAGGCCGGCTAAGGCTTTTACAATCGCTTCAGGAAGCATGTCCCCTCCACCAAAGTAGTTTGCCAGTAGAGAACCACCAGTGTAAAGAATAAATAAGTAATCCAGTCGTAAAATCATGTGAACAATTTTTCCGGGCTTTGCTTTTCCTTGCTTGTACATAACCAACGCTACGATCAATAGGATTAATGCTAATGCCCATGCGGTAATATGCATATGTGCCATGCAAACACTCCTTCCACTTTCATCCATAGTAAAGTTTAGCTAACGCTATCATATCATGGAAAGTAGAAAGTTTCATTTAAAAGGATTTATAGCTGTCATATCTGGGAACAAAGATTTTATGGAACATTTTAAACTGTAAGTAAATCACAGAGAAAACTGTTATACTTATGTTGAATTGGACTTTACAGGGAGGGCTAGTAAATGAAAAACAGTCAGGAAATTATTGATCAAACACAGGAATATGGTGCGAAAAACTACCACCCGCTTCCTGTTGTCATTTCCCATGCGGAAGACGTCTGGGTGGAAGATCCAGAAGGCAATCGTTATATGGATATGCTAAGTGCTTATTCCGCTGTAAATCAAGGACATCGTCACCCAAAAATTATTGAAGCATTGAAACAACAGGCAGATGCTGTAACCTTAACATCACGTGCCTTTCATAACAATCAGCTTGGCCCATGGTATGAAAAAATCTGCAAACTCACGAACAAAGAAGCCGCACTTCCAATGAATACCGGTGCGGAAGCTGTGGAAACTGCCGTAAAAGCGGCTAGACGCTGGGCTTACGATGTGAAAGGTGTGGCAGAGAACAAAGCAGAAATTATTGCTTGTGAAGGAAACTTTCACGGTAGAACCATGACAGCGGTCTCACTTTCATCAGAGGAAGAATACAAACGTGGATTTGGCCCGATGCTTCCAGGTATTAAGCTTATTCCATATGGAGATATTGATGCATTGAAAGCTGCCATTAATGAAAATACAGCTGGTTTCTTATTCGAGCCTATACAAGGCGAAGCAGGAATTGTAATGCCTCCAGAAGGATTTTTAAAGGAAGCTTTTGATCTATGTAAAGAAAACAATGTGCTTTATATTGCCGATGAAATCCAAGCCGGCCTCGGACGAAGTGGTAAACTGTTTGCTTGCGATTGGGAAGGAGTAACACCAGATATTTTAATTCTAGGAAAAGCACTTGGCGGTGGTGTTTTCCCAATCTCTTGCGTGGTAGCAAACAAAGATATTCTTGGAGTGTTTAATCCAGGCTCCCATGGTTCTACTTTTGGTGGAAACCCGTTAGCTTGTGCTGTTTCCATTGCTTCTTTGGATGTCTTGGAGGAAGAGCAATTGGCTGACCGTTCGCTCGAGCTAGGAAATTATATGATGGAGGAACTAAAGACCATCAATAATTCTCGAATTAAGGAAGTACGTGGTAAAGGATTATTTATAGGGGTGGAACTAACAGAGTCAGCACGCCCTTATTGCGAAAAGTTAAAAGAAAGAGGACTTTTGTGTAAAGAGACGCACGAAAACGTGATCCGTTTCGCCCCGCCCCTCACTATTCAAAAAGAAGATTTAGATTGGGCAATCGGACATATTAAAGAAGTGCTGGAAGCCTAGGCAAGATAGAATTTATATGTAACAAACATCGAAAGAGTATCCATCACTATCAGGATGGATACTCTTTCGGTGTATTATAATATCTTTGCTTCCTCTTTTCTACGGAGTTTTTGCACTTTTTTATACGTTACACTGCGCCACAGCCACTCAAGTGGGCCAAATCGAAAACGTGCTAACAACCATTTACTCCACACTACCTGGATGCTATAAATAATAACTACGATAAGCATAGACGATGCAGGAGTTATCGAACTGTATAACCCAACAATATAAAATAGGACAAAACAAATAAGTGATTGAGCAATATAATTCGTTAATGCCATCCTCCCTACGTATTGAAATGGTTTAAAAAGTTTGCTTATTCTTGGCATTTGAAAAAGAAAAGTAATGGAAAGGATATAAAACAAAGCAGAGAAAGCTCCACCAATATTATCCTGAATCATAGAAAACCAAGCGGGGTTTCCAAACATATATGGTCCAGCTTTTAACCCAGCAAACATTACCAATGACACTAACCACAACCTACGTAAAAAAGGTTGGTGTTTCTCCGGTTCATGTAACCACCGTTTCTTCGCAATTAACATCCCTACTAAAAATAGCGGTAAAAGGGTCCCTATCAGTAAGAAATAGCTTTCTCCCCCATTTGCATAAACCCAATCCCTATAATTTTGTTCCCAAATTTTTAATAGGTTGCCAGATTGATAATGATTAATCGCCTGTTCTGCTGCAAAGAAATTTGCCTGTCCAAGATAATGACGGAAATCGTATAGAGAAATGCTGATTAGTCCTACGCTCACTCCCATTAATACAAGCGCCCAAGCAAGAAGCGTTTTTCCCTTCACATGCAAAAAGGCTAAAAGAAACAAGCCTATAATTCCATACGTTAGCAATATATCACCATGCCAAATAAGAAATGCATGGATTAACCCAAAGATAATTAGCATCATTAGTCTTCTACCCAACACGGGAAATACAGATAAATTTTTCTCTACTAGACTATCCTTCATCATTTGAAACCCAAATCCAAATAGAAGCGAAAATAACGTATAAAAGCTTGCTTGGAAAAAGATATCGATTAGCACCTCAATAAATTGATCAACAGGAGAAGTATTGCTTGCTCCACCGTACAGAAAATAGGGTGCACTAAAGGCTCCAATATTTACGACAAATATGCCAAATATAGCAAACCCTCTTGCTCCATCAATCCATGGAAGCCGTCTTGATTCTTTGGTAGGTACTGCATACTGGTTCACTACGTTACTTCATCCTCTCTCTATTCATGAATTTCCTTCTAGTATTAGAATACAACAATTGCCCTCTATATTCCTTCAACATTTAACAGAAAAAGGCATACCCTATAGGGAAAGGAGGTAGGCATATGCCGGCAAAAGTGGGTGCAGTAAAGGTCATTAATGTTTCTTCTTCTGGTATTTTTAATATTGGGGATGTCTATTCAATGAGTCCTGAGAGTAGTGCCAAAACCTATGCTGGCGGTGGCTCCTTCAATACTGGAGATGGAATGCACATTAATCTTGCCAACTCGACTACGTATGTTTATGACCCAGATAAAATAGATCAGTCCATCACATCATAAAGTGAAATTTCATTTGATGGGGATGTCCCTCTCTCACCAAATGTTAGTTGAACGAATCGGACTTTCACTGGCAGTTGGTTCCCCACTTAGAAAACTTTTTGCTTCCCGCTTACTTGAAGTGAGAGCCTCTGCCAGCTAAGGCGGGATAAATGGAGGAATAAAAATGAATATCACGGTACATCAATCTATAAGTATTTATATGATTAAAGTGGGTGCTATTACCAATTCTTCTATATTACAGATCGGGAGTACAGGGAGCTTCCAAGCACAATCTACTGTCCAAAATACTGGAGGATTTACAGAACCTGCTGAAGAAGCAGAACCAGGAGCGGGAGACTTCGCTCAACAAGCAAGCCCCATTATTCCACTTAATCGTTAATTATGCACGTTCCTCTTTCCATTGCATAGACTACTTCTAGGCATTCGTCTAGAACCAAGCTCAAGGAGGGACGCCTTATGAACGGAGCAGATTGGTCGTCATATATATATGAACTGCATGCGCATGTTAAAGAACAGGATAAAAAAATCCAAGAGCTTACGCAAAAACTAGAACGTTTAGAAACAAACCTGAATGAACAACAAGCAAACCATGTAGAAAAAATTGAATACAAGTTTGATCAGCTAAAAATTGAGAATTTGAATGGAACACTTCATATTGGCATGTCCCCTCAGGATTTGAATAACCTTGAGGATTTGAATATATCTGATCAAACACTGCCACCAACCTCACCACCTCTGAAACAGCAATTGGTGTCTGAGTTATCTAATTATGTGAGAGAAGAAGGCCCTGCACTCATACATGAACTTTCCAAAGAATACGAAAGAAATATAGATAAGCACTACAAGGAAGTTTTGTTACACGATATTACCAATCAACTCCCGAGTCGAATTGGCTTCTATGAAAAAAAGGCTTTGGATGAGAATAACATGATAGATGATTCCGAATTACATCCCTATATATCGAACCAGATTAAGAAAGAAATTCGTGTTTCGTTGAATGCATATATGAAAAAATTAGATTAATAAAATGGTTTTCTCTATTTTTGTGGCTTTTTTAGATAAAGGGAGGTTAACCTATGAAGCTTGTAGTGCATAACTGGGGATTAAACGTCGGGGATATACAAATTGGAGATGTATCTGGTTCATCTGTTTTTCTGATTGGCGATAATGAATGGATGACACTGAATTCTTTCTTTGACACACCTCCAGAATCATATACAATCGGTAATATTGTACCCTTAGCTGGGGTCTAGGTGAGTACCATGACCAATATTAGAACAGCATCAGTAAATCAAATACGTGTTAATTCCGTTAGCTTTTGCGGCATCTTTTCTATTGGCGACACAGAAACAGCCCATCAAACCTCCCGAGGAATCGCCCTGCAAAAAGAAGGTAATTATTTTACGAAAGAGGGTCAGCTATATTTTACCGATTATCCCCTCTTCAACATGAAACCTGTCTCATCAATTATGAAAGAAGATGTTCAAATGGAGCGCTATGACCATAACCCTAACATTCACGTCCAACGTATTGACGCAAACGGTGTTACGACCTCCTCTATTATGCAAATTGGCAGCTTACGACAGGTTGAAGCTGTAGCCTGGTTGAAGCATATACGGGAGCTTATAGATTAAAAAGTTCTATCTGTAGCGTTCGGTAGCACTTTTAAAGATTTTGCATAGACTGTACTAAGCAACTTTTAAATAGTAGGTGTTGATATGCCATCAATTGTCGGACCACTTAAAATTAACAGTATCGGCGGCGGAGTTGTTAATTTTGGTGATGCATTTTACCTCTCTCCGAAAAGCACATCCAAAACAAACTCCGGGTCAGGATCATTGAATACAGGGGATTTTATTTGTACGAATAACGGTGTAAGTTCTACCAACCCATTCGACCCTGATGTAAACGACCAAGATATTACAGCAAATGCTTAAAAAACAGGAGAACCTCCTTGAGATTCTCCTGTTTTTTTACATAGGTACGTTTATAATTTGTTGCTTGGCAAAGAAATAAAGATATGCTTCCTTCACAGGCTGCTTCCAAATCTGTTCAATCGCATGACGATAAAGCTTTAATTGGGTAGCGTAGCGATTAATCAGCTTTTGCCTTACTGCTTCTGTGATCTCGCCATCGATCGAATCAGATTTATAGTCTAAAATAATCCAACCATCTTCATAAGGAATTAAACAGTCTATTACCCCCTGGACTAATACGCGCTCATCTGTTTTGCCTTGCCAATTGGCGTATACTTCACTTGTTGGGATAGATAACGTGAAGGGCACCTCTCGTCTGATATCAGGTGATTCCATCATGAAGTGGGCAATATCGGTTTGCAAGAAATGTTCAATTGCTGTTATGTTAACGACAGCTGCTTCATCTCTTGTCAGCATTTCTCTTCCCACTAATTCCTCTATAAATGTTTCTATTTCCAAAGCATTTAACGGCTTATTTAAAGGAAGATGTTGCATAACGGTGTGGAGCACCGTACCTTTTTCAGCCGCTGTCACGGTTTTCTCCTTTTGCATAAAAAGTGGCCTCTTAGTAATAGGCGCCTTAAACGGGGTGACAAGCTGATCAGAGCTATACGCATCCTTTATTTCCCGCTGCCGTTTTATTTCGGTTACAGATTGCTTTGCCCTTGACCTTGCTGCTTCCGCATAAGGATACTGATAGGAGAGCCGCTCATCCACTGTCTCTGCTAACTCCATATCCTCGACTTCCACTGGTTGCCATTGCTCAAGCTTTTCACGCAATGCAAGCTCTGCTTCTTCTCCCAATTCATCTAAGTTAGCTAATTCGCTACCATGCGTGATGGTAACCTCCCACTTCGATGGGTCAACACGTATTTCATTTAGTACTGCGTCCTGTAGTTCTTCTGTCCTTAGCAGTTCAGTGGATTGATGTCTGATTAGTGCTGGTCCTACCCAATCAAGATAGGTTTTTGATTCCATCCGGTAATGGGCTGGCAGTACCCAGTCCGAATGGTCAATCATTCTCTGCCACTTTTGCCGTTTTTTCTCAAAAGAAGCGACATTTCCAATCATGACCAATTTTTCCTTTGCACGAGTCAGCGCAACATAAAGCACCCGCATTTCTTCTGCGAGCAATTCACGGAGCTTCTCCTGTTTCAAAGCCTGGAAAAATAAAGTAGGATAGGTAATCCGTTTAATGGGATCAATGTACTTACTTGCAAAACCTAAATCTTTATGAAGCAAGTATTTCTGATTTAAATCCATCAGGTTAAACTGTTTATCCATTGCCCCCAAAATAACCACTGGAAACTCCAGCCCTTTACTTTTATGGATAGTCATAATTCGAACCACATCTTCTTGTTCACTCAATGCCCGGGCTGCTCCGAGGTCATCCCCTCGCTCTTCCATACGCTCTATAAAACGCAGGAAGCGAAAGAGCCCGCGAAAGGAAGTATTTTCATAGGACCTTGCCCTGTCGTATAAGGCTCTTAAATTGGCTTGGCGCTGTCTACCACCAGGCATCCCGCCGACAAAATCATAATAGCCAGTCTCTCGGTAAATATCCCAGATCAAGTCGGACAAGGCACCTTGGCTAGCCGCCATGCGAAAAGCGTTTAGTTTCGTTAAAAATTTCTCTACTTGGTCAGCAACTGGATCCGTCTGTTCTTTTTGGAATTGAATTAGTGCTTCATAAAAGGCTTTATTCCTGGCAACAAGTCGGATTTTAGCCAAATCATCCTCGTTCAGCCCAACAATAGGGGAACGAAGGACAGATGCAAGCGGAATATCCTGTCTTGGATTATCGATAATTTTTAAAAGGCTGATCATAATTTTAACTTCAATGGCCTCAAAGTAACCTGTGGAAATTTCGGCATAAACGGGAATGCCTTGTTTCTTCAACTCATCCGTAATGGTAGGTGCCCATGTCATGGACCTGAGTAGGATGACCACATCCCGGTACTGCATATCCCGCTGTGTCTGTGTGGCCTTGTCTACAACCTGCAGAGCCTCGCCATCTTTTTGTCCAATCCAGCCTTTAATTTTTTGGGCATATGCTCTGGCCTCAATTTGCGCTTTTTCCAGGTCTCGATAATCTTCAGCGCCACTATCGTCTTCTTTTTCTTCCTCTGCTTCCCGATCGATGATGAGTAACTCTGGTGCTGGTTCATTATACGGAAGTGTATCATACATTTTATTTCCGTAAATCAATTCCGCCTGCTGATCGTAATTTACTTCCCCAACCGTTTCATCAAGAATCTGACGAAAAATATAATTTGCACCAATTAATACATCTTCTCTGCTTCGGAAATTACTTGCAAGGTCAATACGCTGTCCTTGTTCTTCTTCCTTGGCAAACCGTTTATACTTTTCTATGAAAAGAGTTGGCTCTGCATGTCGGAACCGGTAAATACTTTGTTTGACATCCCCTACCATAAACATATTGCCAGGTCCTGTCTGATCACTAAGCAGACGTAAAAGAGTCTCCTGCACAAGGTTTGTATCCTGGTACTCATCAACTAAAAGTTCACTAAACTTTCTCTGAAATTGGATAGCTACCTGTGATGGGACAGGAGCGTCCAGTGTTGAGCCCTCTTCCATTAATAATTGTAAACAAAGATGCTCAAGGTCGGAAAAGTCAACAATTGCTTTCTCCCTTTTCTGCTGGGAAAACTCCTGTTTGAATGCTTTCACTAGCTCTGTCAGCTTTCTAATAACTGGAGCAAGCTCCCGCATATCTTCCACATGGCTTTCAAGATTTCGGCTAAACCAGCCCTGCTTCATGTCAGTCCAACGCTTTTTATAGCTATCACGTAATGCTTTAACCTTCTTTTTCTTCGTTTCATCGCAATCCATTTTTTTCGAAGACAGTTTGGCGAACGTACTTTGCTGCATAAACTGTTGAAGATTATCCCAGTCCTCTAAATAAGCCTTTGCCTCCTGTAATCCAGCAAGATCCAGTTCAATAGTTTCTGCGTATTGGTATGGGCCATCACTTTCTTTCGTCATTTCCATGGCCAGTCCCATTTCTTCTTCTATGGCAGTGAATTGACTACGTACTTCACGCTTCATAATCGTTAGCCATGATAGGGTGTTTTCTTCCCACGTTTCAGGCACGGCATAGGTTTCTGCCAGCTGATCAAGCCAATGCTCTGGCCAAGGGTTCTGCATGGCAAAGGTATATAAATTTAATATTAAATCCTCTACCTCTGCATCACTCCGGTCATTCGAAAACCGGTCCACTACAGAAAAGAAAGCTGCCTGCTCTACTCCTTCTTCCCCGTACCATTTTTCAAAAAGGTCATCCATTACTTCCTGTTTAATTAAATCTGCTTCCATATCATTTGCTATCCGAAAGGAAGGATCAATATCAAGCAAGTATGCATACTGTCTCACTACCTCAAGACAGAAAGAGTGTAAAGTAGAGATGGAAGCGCGTTGAAGTAGGGAAACTTGCTTTTTTAAATGTTGCGAACCTGGATCATCAGCCAGCGCTTTTTCCAAAGCTTCCCCGACTCGGTTGCGCATTTCTTGAGCTGCTGCATTGGTAAATGTCACAACAAGAAGAGAGTCAATATCCACGGGATGCTGTTTATTCAATAGCTTTTGAATAATCCGCTCCACGAGAACCGCTGTCTTTCCCGACCCAGCCGCTGCGGCTACAAGGACATCCTTTCCCGCTGTATAAATAGCTTCCTCCTGTTCTTTGGTCCATTGAACCATGTTCCTTCCCCCTTTCTATCCCTTGAATTCCTGTTGGATTTTCTCAAGAATTTCGTCATCTTTCATATCTGTTAGTTTTCGATAATTATTTGTTTCCAACTGTGGATCAAACTGGCACACAGCCTGAAAAGGACAATACGTACATGCCACATTTTGTTTATGCTGAAACGGGTTTAAATGCACGCCCCCTGCTGTCATATCAATTCCAGCTTGCATCATTAATTGATGGATGTGGGATTGCAGGCTAGAAAACGTTTCGTTGCCGGCAACTTTCGAGTAACCATAAAAGCCACCATTCTTCTTCACACCAGCAGGTACAATTTGACTTGAACCGGATTCAAGTGACGTATCCATCATTTTGACAATCTCTTCATCTGATAATAATAGTCCCTGCATTTTATATTTCTTGAACAGCTCTTCCTGGATCACATCGTCATGCAGCTTTTGATTACCAGAAATCATTGGGTTATGAACATGGAAATAAAGGACCCCAGCTGGTGTTGCCTTCGTACCAAGCCACTGTTCAGAATGGGTTAATACAACATCAAGATAGGCAAGCATTTGCAAAGCAAGCCCATAGTAAACCTCGACAAGATTTAACCCTTTCGCGCTCGATTTATAATCAATAATCCGTAAAAATAATTCCTGTTGATTTAATGCCCTGTCCACCCTATCGATTCTACCTCTTAATTCGAGTTCAAATCCATTTGGTAGAGGCAAATGGATTGGTGGGAGAGTTTGCCCCGCACCAAAACCCAGTTCCAAGCCGACTGGAGAGAAGTTACTTTGTCTAGCCTGCTCGCTTAATACAAAGGCTGCTCTGGCAATAACTTCCTGCAATTTTTGCTGAATATATTTGTAACGATTCGAGCTATGCAATATCTGATGCTGTAGAATAGGCGCTAAATCGGTCACTGCTCTATGGGCATAAGAATCGGCATCCTGCTTAGACAGCTGAGAAAAGTCTTTTCCTTCTGTCCTGATCCAATCTGTAATGGTTTTTAAAGCTTCATGGAATAGCTGTCCAATATCAGGGGCATCCAGTTTATAGGTTTTTCTTTCTTCAAGTCCCAAACTATATTTGGCAAAATGCTGATAGGAACAGCGATAATAGGTTTCTAGTCTGGAGACGCTCGCTTTCACCTGTTTTGGGTAAAGCTCTTCGACTGTTTTAGAAGAAAGATCTATGGGACGATTCTCGTAATACAGACTTTGCAGTACATTATAAGTCGTGCTGTATTTCTCATGATGGCTAACATACCAATTCAGGACATGCCACCAAACCGGCTGTATCGGATAGCCTTTGCGATTTCTTGCTAGCTGTGCAGTTAAGGCAGACCTTGTCTTTACAGGAGTCGTAATAAAACGTTCTGCTTCAAACAACTCTTCTGGATCTTGCAGTAGGAGATGGTCACAGCAAACCGGGAATAAATCTTCTATTCGTTTAATAAGCTGGGAAGGCATTTTCGCCTTTCCTTCGCCGTCACTTAGCGGATAGCTGACATATAAGCGGTCCTTAGCAGCAGTAAAAGCAATATACATGAAGAACCAATCATCTAACAATTGGCGTTTGCTACCATCGGCTAGACGGAGGCCATGATTTGCAAGCAATTCCCGCTCTTGTTCACTAATCATGCCGTCAGTCTGTGGTTTCATTGGCCAAACCCCTTCATTTACACCGAGTAGAAAGGTACAACGAATTCCACTTATTCTTGAACGGTCGATCGTCCCAACAATGACATGGTCGATCGTTGGAGGGACATGGGCAAATGTTAGTGTTTCAAAGCCTGCCTCAAGGGTTGTCCGAAATGTCCCTAAAGAGATCGTCTCCTCCCCAGCCATTTCTACAATCTCATCAAGTAACTGCAAGACTCCCGTCCACACCTGGTCTTGTTCGCGTCCTTTTTCAATATCTCCCTGTTCATCATAGACATCCCGCATCTCCTCAAGCTTCATAGGGACTTTTAAATCCTCTAGCAATGTAAATAGGACTGTTGCTCTTTCTTGGATCGTTTCGGCCTTTCTTATTGCCTTATCAAACGGCAGCAGTGCTTGTACTACTTGCCTTCGATACGCGTTAATACGTAGCTGAGCCGCCTTCTCTGCATCCGTTTGAGCGGTCTGGTCAAATCCCCTGAAACGCTGGAATACCCATTCTTCGTCCCCCATCCAACGGTCTCTGGAACGGATTCCATATTCTAATACGTAATTTTCCAATTCATCAATCGCATCTGCTGTTAAGGGGTGTTCTTTATCTGTGACAGGGATGAAACCAGTCTTTAACACGCGAAACACTGCATCATACCGCCAATTTCCTTCCACCATATCCAACACAGACCGAATTAGCTCAATTAATGCATGGTTTAACATTGTTCTTTTTTCATCAATGAAGACAGGAATACCGTAATCGCCAAATACCGTTTTAATTAGTTCGTGATAAGTCTCTGTCTCACGGAGGAAAACAGCAAGATCTTTATACCGATAATTTTCTTCTCTTACAAGGCGGATAATCTCCTGGGCAGCCCCTTCCACCTCTGCTCGTGGGTGAACTGCTTCTCGAATTTTAATTGGCACGTCGCCTTCATAGCTTGGCGCAGGTCGTGTATCAAAATGACGCTCCAAGTGAGCAAAGTATGGACGATTCTCGAATCTACCATATTCCGGCTCTAATACAACGGTTTCTTCTTGAAAGATCCCGTTCTCAGCCGCTAGCTGTTTTATGGAATAATAGGTTTCCGTTGTTTGATAGAATAAGCTTAGTTCAGATAGTTCCATTTCCTCTGGACGATCAACCGTCAAAGCAATGGTGACCCGTTTACACTGCTTCATTAATGCTTCGACTACGCGGAGTTCATTAGGAGTAAATTGGTGAAAGCCATCAATATAGATTTCTGCCTGTTTTAGTGACGAAGCTTCATAGATTTTTTCCGCTAAAAGCTGGAGCTGATCTTCACTGTCTATATATGTTTCTTGTAAGGCGAAAGCCAGTTTTTCATAGATATACTGCAAATCATCCAACTTATGTGCAAGCGCCTCTTCCCCTGGCTCTTTATGGACATATTGATTAATGGCTTCCATTTGCTGTTGAAGGGACTCAGGTGTTATATTGTATCGCTTGAATTCTGTAATCATACCTTCGAGCTGTTTCAAAAATCCCTGCTTTTCAATTGCCTTTTGAAACATTCGCCAGTCTCCCTGTCTCTCTTCAATAATCTTTCGCAACATCATTTGAATGCCGACAGAGCTGATAAATTGTCTTGTGCCCCCTCCTGTTTCCTGAAAAACACGCCAGGCCAATCTAGAGAAACTAGAGACTTGAGCACGGATGCTACCACTTATATATTGATCATGAAACAATTCATATTCCTGTTGAAAAGTCATTTGGTCTGGGACAATATAAAAAATAGGCGGTCCCTGGGGGCTTTTTTGTAGCTTTTCTTTTATTTCATCCAAGGATCTGCCACTTTTCCCCGTTCCCGCTCTACCAGTTAAAAATCGGAGTGTCATGATTACTCTCCCCCACTTTATGAGTATAAAAAAGCGCAAGAGTTTCTGATGCCAGCTAGGTATCTTATCTGAAGCCATTAGTAAAAGGCCAGCCAGCACAGACGTCACATTGCCGTTATATACATAGATATTTTTTTAGATAAATGAAGCAACAAAAAAAGCTTCCATCTTCTATTTTACCAAAGATGGAAGCTCTTCGCTATTTGCCAAGACTTAGACTCGTTTGATTTAATGGCCAATATTTAATATCTACTTTCCCAACAAGTTGTTCTGTTGATATAAAACCAAAGGATCTGCTATCAAGACTATCCTGTCTATTGTCTCCCATAACAAACAGCTTTCCTTCAGGCACTTTTTTCTCGCCAGTTGTTTCCTCTAACGTAAAATTTGATGTAAAGGGTTTGGAGTCACTTGCTTCCACGTATGGTTCCAGAAATGGCTCCTCAACATATTTTCCGTTCACGTAGAGTTTATCGTTTTTATAGGATATTGTATCTCCAGGTAACCCAATTACTCTTTTGACATAATCTTCTTCTTCATTCGCATGAAAAACAATCACATCAAAGCGTTCAGCCTGGGTTAAATCGTAAATCACTTTATTCACCATGAGCAGATTCCCATCATACAGTGTTGGTTGCATGGACTCTCCATCTACTACATAGCTCGCAAATAATAACGAGCGTAAACCGATCAACAAAACCGCTAAAATTAGGATGACGGGTATTAGCTTACGAAGTCTCCATTTTTTCATCTGAATTTAGCCTCCAGGGTTTTTCTTCTATCATATTCATACCCTGTTTGCTGGTGTTCTAATCGTTACCCGTACCCTTTGCTTCCTTAATCAATGCCTTTTTCTCAAGGCGCTTCTCAATAACCTTTCCGACAATCCAAAAAAGCGCAATACAGCTACCTACTATGATCGTACGCACCGGATTTTTGGCGAATTCGGTAATACTCGATCCAATATAGGCAAGAGAAAAGATCATAACCGATTTCCCTAACAGCACAGCAAGCACAAACTGCTGGATACTAATTTTTGATAACCCTGCTACTACGTTGATTACTGCAGATGGGGAAAAAGGAAAACAAGTTAGCAGAAATAAGGGGCCGAATCCATGTCTCTCCAACCATGTCGTGACTTTTTTCACTTGCTTGTTCTGCCGTATTTTCGCGAATAAACGTTTATTTCCAAGCTTCCGAATAAGCAAAAACACGAGAATAGCTCCAAGACTTGAACCCGCCCACGATAATAAAAACCCTTCGAGCAATCCATAAGCTGCAGCATTTGCAAAAACAAATACGACAAGTGGTAAAAAAGGAAGAAACGCCTCAATAAAAGGCAAAAGGATACCTGGTAGCGGTCCTAGCTGTTCGTATTGACCGAGCAGTTGTAAGATGTACTCATCCAATCTGTCTTCTTCAAACATAATTTTCCAATCTGATAGTAAAGTGCTTATGTCATCCATTTAATGAAATCTCCTCAGTATGTATAGGTAGCTGATCCATATATTGCTAGTATGTAATAATTCCCTTCCTGACGAAAGTCTAACCTTTATTTATATGACCTTGCTCTGCTTTTTATTTTAATGGAAAGGGGGAAAAATGCATAGTCGTAAACAAGAAATAAGCCACTTTCTTTCCTGCTTCAGTTAATTTGGTTGTATTTTTTATTGCAATTGGCATATAATAAAGGAACAAACGTTCTATTTTGGAGGGGAGAACATGCGCTATCTTACAGAGGAAGAGCGACATATAGCCTCACGATTTCTTTTTCTTTCCATGGCAATTGTAGTGATCGAACAGGATATACAGCATATAGAAAAAGGAGCATTTAAAATAAAGGAACCTTATATGCATCTTTTGGAGAACATGGCGACAGTAGCAGGTGAAGAGCGACGAGAATTGCGAATGCAAATGAACAGAGGGAGAATTAAAGTTGTCACATTAGAGAAAAATGATTCTTTTTCTTCCTTTCTCTTTCTCTGTCAAGGTAGAGAGGAAAAGCGAAATTACTACAACCCAGCAATTCGTAAAAAGGTGCATGCTATTATACAAGAGCTTATGCAAAAGTCTCTGCTGCCTTCTCCGAAATCTGCTTCTGCAAAAATTTAACGCGATTATCTAGCAAATAGCGGAACTGGGCTGTGCGCTGTACCTGATTAAGCATGGAACCATAAGAAACAGCCAAACACACTTTCTTCCCGTTTTTAAACATAATTTCAGTTCCTCGGTCTGCTGCGTCAATAATATGATCAATATGGGAGTGGGCAATCCAGGAACATTGTTTGCTTGACGGAGAGGAAGTCGGAAAGAAATACATACCGCTAAGAGGATCGACCGAGATTGGCGCTTTGTGAGTTATTCCACAAATATCTCGTGTGCCATCTTGCCTTCCTTTAAGACTGGAGCCAAAGAATTTACAGGCATGGTCCATAACTTTACTTGCCGGAACAGCAACCGTATAATCGTTCAGTTCCTCCATTACAAAAGTGATGAGGTTACCGGCTGCATCCTTCTCAGTAAGGAGAGCCATTGTGAGTGGAGTGATTTCTGGGGTAGGCATGTAGATGTCTTCATTAAAAAACATACGTATCATCCTTTCACTAAACAGCGAAAGAAAGTGGCTTCTTCACAAATCTACCAAATTATGTTCGATAAATAAAGTACTTTAATCTATTTTATAAGAAAAATTAAAATTTTTTATTATTCTAGCCCCTAGCCGTATATTCCGTTAGAGGCTAGAATTTTTAATCTCTTATTTATCTTCTTTTTATTAACTTTTCACACTACTTTTCAATCTCCTTCTTAATATCTTTCCGGTAGTGTTTTTTGGAAGTTCCTCTAAAAATTCGATTCTTGTTGGAATTTTATATGCAACTAAGTGTCCTTTACAATAATCTCTTAATACTTGTTCAGTGATTTCAGGATCATCGATTACCGCAAAGCAAGTAACGGATTCGCCACTTTCTGGGTGTGGCTCTCCTATTACCGCGACTTCTATAACGCTTGGATGTGTGTAAAGTACTTCTTCTACCTCTCTTGGGTACACATTGTAACCGCCAACAAGAATCATATCCTTCTTTCGATCCACAATATAAAAGTAGCCATCTTCATCAACTCGTGCCATATCTCCTGTATAAAGCCAGCCATCTTTCAGTGCTACTTCTGTTTCCTCGGGAAGCTTATAATAGCCTTTCATGACATTAGGTCCACGAACAATCAGCTCTCCTACCTCTCCGGTTTCCACTTCCTCGCCTAGCATATTTACCACTTTATTTTCCACATTCCATATACTAGTGCCAATTGATCCAGCCTTACGAGGACGATCTATAGGATTAAAGCAAGTTACTGGCGATGCTTCGGACAAACCGTATCCCTCAGATAAGCGGATTTGAAAAGTATCTTCAAAGGCTTTCAATAAAGAAACAGGCATAGCTGCTCCGCCCGAAATACATAATCGAACGTTGCCGAATTTTGGCTTTTCTCCTTTTACAGCCTGCAAGAGATAGTTATACATGGTGGGAACACCTGCAAAGACAGTAGCTTCCTGATTGTTGGCTACACGCAAGACATCTGCTGGTGAAAATTTGGGGAGTATCAGGATAGTGCCCCCATTCATTAATGGTGCATTTAAGGCAACGGTTAGGCAAAAAACATGAAACATTGGAAGGGCTGCTATCATGCGATCATTCCCATTTATTTGCAGGTAATCTGCTACATCCTTTGCATTGGAATAAATATTTTGATGGGAGAGAACCGCCCCTTTTGGCTTTCCAGTGGTTCCAGATGTATACAAAATAATAGCCGTATCCTGATCTGACAGCATCGGTCCATTAAAGTCAGCTTTACCGTTTCCAATCAGCTCCGTAAAAGCTTTTATTTTTGATTGCAATTTCTCATCTTGTCCTGAACTGGTAGCACCTGAAGCGCAGACGATGTAGTGTTTCACGCTCGGTAAATCCTGATCAATCGAGGCTAGTTTTTCGAGCATTATATCCATCGTAATAATCGCTTTAACATCCCCATTATGTAGAATATAGGATAGCTCGTTAGCCGTGTACATTGGATTTATTGGGATTACAACAAGGCCTAGCCTTAAGGCACCATAAAGGCTAATTACATAGTAAGGTGAATTTCCAACGATGAGCGCAACATGGTCTCCCTTTTGATAACCTAAAGCCTCCATGCTGGAAGCGAACCGCTGTACGGCACTTTCTAATTCCAGGTAGCTAGTCTCCTCCTCCTCAAAAAAATACGCTATCTTTGCCGGGTTTTCCTTCGCTGTAATCGATAGTTGATCACTAACATTCACCATGAGTACCTCCCTAAAATAATTATGAATGAATAACCATTCATTTTTAAACCAAAAAAATAGCAAACTTATTTACGCTTGTCTTTATTATAAATTAGCGCTACTGGGTTTTCAAGCAATTTTGAAAACGATAACAATTAAGAGGATTCTGTCCCATTTTTACTAACAAAAAAGCCCACCGAAGTGGGCTTTCCTTTAATAAATTAAATTAACAAACTCTTCTTTAGTGATTCTACCAAGATAATGAGGCACGTCCACTCCCGCTAAAGCTTCTTCAATGGATTTTCTTTCATGGCGAATACCTTTTAATGCGTCCTCGATCACTTCTACGTTTCCTACACCAAAAAAGTCACCATAAATTTTACAGTTTTCTATTATCCCTTTTTTGACATCAAGACGAACATCGACTAAACCAGCATCAAATTTATGAGATTCCTGAATGTTAAAGGACGGCGATTTACCATAATTCCATTCCCAGTTTTGATAACGCTCTTTGGATAGTTCTTCTACATTTTTCCAATCTTCCTCTGTTAATTCATAACGTGGAACATCGGCAACATCTTCAACATCAAAAACATGTTTTAGAATTAGTTCCTTAAATTCATTCATTGTAATGGATTCTTCTAGAAACTCGGAAATATTTGCTACTCGGCTTCTAATCGATTTAATCCCCTTTGATTCAATCTTTTCTTTTCTGACCTTTAGTGCAGAAACTACGTTTTCGATTTCTGAGTCAAACATTAACGTACCGTGACTAAACATTCGGCCCTTAGTAGAGAACATAGCATTTCCAGAAATTTTACGGCCATTGGCAGTCAAATCATTTCTTCCTTGCAATTCAGCAGGGACTCCCAGCTTGTTTAACGCTTCTACAACTGGTTGTGTGAACTTAGCGAAATTTTGGAAACTGTTTCCGTCATCTTTTGTAATAAAACTAAAGTTCAAATTACCCTCATCATGGTAGACGGCGCCTCCACCAGAAAGTCTGCGGACAACCTTGATGCCATTTTCGTCTACATAGCTTGTATTAATTTCTTCAACCGTGTTCTGATTTCGTCCAATGATTATTGATGGCTTGTTAATGTAAAACAGTAAGTATGTATCGTTCTCACCAAAATTCTGCAGTACATATTCTTCCAATGCCAGGTTAATCATCGGATCTGTAATTCCTTTATTATCGATAAATTTCATACCATAAAGCCTCCCATAAAACGATATCTACCTATAAGTTTAAGCCATCTATCTCGCTAAATCAAAAATAAGGTTTAAGGCTGCCAAACGAGTCCTTCTGTTGCAAGATGAATGTTGCCATTGTACTCTTCTTTTGCTTCATTGATAAGCTTATCTCTATCGCCATATTGTGGAAGATGACTTAACACCAATGTCTTTACCCCAGCTTTGCTTGCAATTTTTCCGCCTTCCTTACTTGTCATATGTCCGGCTTTTTCTCCGTCCTGCTCTGCATAAAAGTTACAGTCCGTTACAAGCAGGTCAGCGCCTTCTGAAAATGGTATCCACTCTTCCTTAAAGCTGGTATCCGCTGTATAAACGACAGTATGCTCTCCATCTGTGATCCGCATACCAAAGCATGGGACAGGATGATTCGTTTCCAGAAAGCTGATTGTAAATGGGCCGATGGTAATTGGATTATCTGGCTGATAGGCTCTCCCTTCTGTGTACTCATGTGACAAGGAAGCAAAGCCTTTTTTATCCAACTGATGGCCATAAATCGGTAATATGCGGTCCAGGCCATTTACATAGTAATTTACTAGCTTTGCGTATTGAAGTACACCAATATCAGCAATATGGTCCTCATGATAATGGGACAAAATCACAGCATCTAGCTCCGTAGCAGGGATGTATTGCTGAAGTTTAGATAACGACCCACTACCTGCATCGATCAATAAGGAAAAGCCATCTTTTTCAAGTAGATACGAAGATGTAGCTCCATTTGGTGCTGGAAATCCTCCCCAGAACCCAATTACAGTTAATTTCATAAACACACACCCTTTTTTGAATTTTGTTGTAACACAGAATTGACAATTTTCATACTGTTATAATACAATATTGTTATCTTAGCAAAGGAGGATTCACATATGCTCAACATTATAGAGTTCTTTCGCAATCTGCCAAAGAAGAAATGTAGCCAATGCGGGCTTGATATGACCGAACAAGCCGACTGCTACGGCAACCTATGTGTCGAATGTGATCACCCTGCAAGATAAAGAAAAAGATAAAAAACCTTCACCCCCACTGTACTACAACACTTACTAATCTATCTAGCGTAAAGCAGCTATTGCAAGAATAGCTGCTTTTTATTTGTACAAATTAATCAATTATTCTATCATTTCCAGCAATAATATATTATAATTATTTAGAGTTCCGAAATAAAGTGAAACTTCATTTGCTGGGGACATCCATTCCTCCCCCTCCAAATGTTAGTTGAACGAATCGGACCTTTACTGGCAGTTGTTCCCCCACTAAGTATGCTTGATTGTTTCCTACATTCTTGAAGTGGGGGTCTTACTGCCAGTTTAGGCGGGATAAATTACACCTGTCGGATACATACAACAAGAATATTGAAAGGGGAAAGATAAATGGCTACTGGAACAACTAACCGCTTAAAACGTTCAGAAGTACCTACAGAGCAGACTTGGGATTTAACAGACCTTTTTGCAACACATACAGACTGGGAGGCAGAACTTAAGGCCGTACAGCAAGATGTCACAAACGTAACAGTCTATAAAGGAAGGTTAGGAGCGGATGCTGCTACACTTCTTTCCTGTCTGCAAACGCTTGAAGCATTTCAGCAGCGAGTTGTGCGCGTGGCAACATATGCAAGCTTACGCGTGAGTGCAGATGGATCAGATCCGGATAATCAGCGAGATGCAGCAAAGGTTTCCGCTGCAATGGCTGCAATTGGAACAAAGCTATCGTTTATTCAATCGGAACTTTTAACATTGTCCGTTGAGACGATTGATAAGTTCCTTCAAGACGAGTCTGCTTTAAAAACGTATGAAAAAATGTTGCAAGACACGTTGGAAAAAAAGCCTTACACGTTAGCTCCTGAAATTGAGGAAACATTGGCAGCACTTAGTGAAGTTCATGACGCACCATACATGATTTATGGGCGCACCAAATCATCTGATATGCAATTCGACTCCATTACAGATAAGGATGGAAATGAACAGCCAATGTCAGCCGCATTATACGAAGATCGGTACGAATTGTCCGCAGATACCGAAACACGTCGTGCTGCGTATAAATCTTTCACGAATACGTTGAACCAATACAAAAATACATTTGCGGCAACTTACGCTACTGAGGTAACCAAACAAGTGACGATGTCACGATTGCGTTCATATGACTCTGTAACAGACATGCTATTACAATCTCAGCAAGTTACAAAGGAAATGTATCATAATCAGTTGGACGTTATTCAAGAAGAGTTAGCTCCGCACATGCGACGTTATGCAAAGCTCATGAAAGAACAGCTTGGGTTAGACGAATTGAAATATTGTGACCTAAAAGCACCACTTGATCCGGAATTTACACCCGTAACAACCTATGAGGAAGCAACTTCAACTATTTTAGAGGCATTGGAAGTGATGGGGCCAGAATATACAGAGATAATGAAAAAGGGGATTAATGACCGCTGGGTTGACCTTGCAGATAATGTTGGGAAAGCAACAGGTGCTTTCTGCTCCAGCCCATATGGTGTGCATCCATATATTTTAGTTACATGGACTGATACGATGCGCGGAGCGTTTGTCCTTGCCCACGAACTTGGTCATGCAGGACACTTTTACCTGGCAGGGAAGAACCAGTCACTTCTCAATACACGACCATCCACTTATTTTGTAGAAGCACCATCAACCATTAATGAATTGCTACTGGCAAATCACTTAATGAATAAAACAGACGATAAACGAATGAAACGTTGGGTCATCACTCAATTACTAGGAACCTATTATCACAACTTTGTTACACACCTTCTTGAAGGGGAGTTCCAACGTAGAGTGTATCATCTTGCGGAGAAAGGGACTCCATTAACAGCCACAGTGTTAACAGAACAAAAACGGGAAACACTAGAAAGCTTCTGGGGAGATACCGTGTCGTTTGATGAAGGTGCGGGGCTTACATGGATGCGTCAACCGCATTATTACATGGGCTTATATCCGTATACGTACTCTGCTGGACTTACCGTTTCTACCGCTATGGCCGAGAAAATTCAAACAGAAGGCCAGCCTGCCGTAGACAAATGGTTAGATGTACTTCGTGCTGGTGGAACGATGAAACCACTAGATCTTATTAAACAAGCTGGAGTAGACATGTCTAAACCAGACGCAATTAAAAAGGCTGTTGCGTTTGTTGGATCATTGATTGATCAGTTAGAGGAAAGCTATAAATAAAGGCCAATATACAAAGCGTTGTGGATTTAACATACCACAGCGCTTTTCTTTATATAAAACTAGTTAGCTAGCCAACCATAAAAATTCACTAATTTCCCCAATAGAAAAAGTATCATCGCAATGGTTAGCCTCTATACTAAAACCCCCAATCTTTAGAAGTCTCCCTATTCTCTCTTAATCTCAATTGCGGGATGGGATTTTTCTATTTTTATTAGTAAAGAAAGCGAGAACAAATAGTACCAAAGGTAAAAATATTAGTAATCGAAGCCAATTTTCTGCACCGGCAAAATATAGTGTTGGTAACAAAAACGCGCAACCACTCATAATTAATTGTTTACTTGAAGATTTCCATAGACCAAACACTAATAATACAGAAGCAACAGAAAGCAACACCCAAAAAATCACACCTACTAAGAAAAAGTCCATCTTCCCACCCCTTGATTATCACTGTATTATTCATAATAATATCAGAAAACGGTAGCAATAGAACTTTATTCTTATGCAAAAAAAGAAGCTCCATTGATGGGAACTTCTTCTTTTGCTTAAATTAATAGGTATTATGCCATTTTTAAAAATTCCAATACGTCCTGAACTGCTTTTTCTCCCTGTTCAATACAATCCGGAATACCGGCACCATCATATGAACAACCTGCTAGGAATACCCCAGGGATATGCTCCTCTGCCTTGCTTCGTATCTCTGCAAGCCGCTCTAAATGTCCGACTGTGTATTGTGGTCTTCCGTCTTTCCACCTTGTAATCACGCGGAATTCTGGGGCTGCTTTTAGCTTCATTGTTTTCTTCAAATCCTTTAAAACAATATCTGTTATCTCCTCATCTGATAAATCAACGATTTCTTCATCACCTGGTTTTCCAACATAACAGCGAAGCAGGATCTTGCCCTCTGGCGCTGTACTTGGCCATTTTTTATGGGTCCATGTACATGCAGTTATGCGAAAATCACTGTTACGTGTAACAAGAAACCCTGTTCCATCAATGTCACGCTTAATCGCAGATTGGTCAAATGCTAACACAACATTTGCGGTAGAAACAGAAGGAATGTCCTTAAAAGGTTTATAGAAATCATACTGGCTAAACATTTTTGGTACCGTAAAATGCGGTGTTGCCATAATAACAGCATCTGCTTGTAGTACACTACCATTACTTAATAGCATGTTATAACCATGCGCTTTCTTTTCAATATGGTCCACTGCCGTTTCTAATTTTACCGTATCTTCATCTAATTTTTCATGTAGTGCATGTACCAATGTCTCGAGCCCGTCTTTAAATGAAAAGAATGCACCTGATGCATTAGCTTTACTTTTTTTCGCAGGTGCTGGCATGGTTTTTCTCAAGCCTTTCATCACACTTCCGTACTTCTGTTCAAGCTCATAAAAGAGTGGATATGTTGCTTTAAGGCTCATTTGGTTAATGTCACCAGAATGGATTCCAGAAAGGAGTGCTTCAATTTGGTTCACCACCAATTCGTTCCCAAACCTACGACGAAAAAATTCACCAAGGGATTGGTCTTCTTGTTTGCCCTTAGGAACAAACCTTTCTCCAATTGCCCGTAGTTTTCCTTTTTCAGAGATTAGATTGGAGGAAAATAATGGACGAATCTCTTTTGGAACGCCCATAAAGGTCCCTGTAGGCATTTTATGTAGCTTGTTTTTTAATAAAATATAAGACTGCCCGGTAGCATTGCGGATGACTTGATCCTGCAGACCTAATTCCTCGACGAGCTTAACAGCAGGTACTTTTCTCGCCAATAGCGAATCTGGGCCCTGTTCTATAGTAAATCCATCACGTTTCATTGTTTTAATTTTGCCACCTAGCCGGTCAGATGCCTCTACAAGCTTGATTTCCAATGAGAGCCCTTGTTCCGTTGCTGTCTTCTGTAAATAATAGGCAGCGGATAACCCTGTTATCCCACCGCCTACAATTACAATAGATTTCTTTTGTCCCATTACACTTCACTCTTAACTTTTTGCAGGACAACTCCCGCTAGCGTATGAATAAATTGTGGATTCACATTCGGCATTTCAGGGCGATAGTAATTTGCGCCAAGTTCATCACAGACTACTTTACACTCATAATCATTGTCATAAAGCACTTCTAAATGATCAGCAATGAAGCCAACTGGAGCGTATACAAAAGAACGATAGCCTTTCTCGTGGTATAGCTTACGCGTTAAATCCTGCACATCAGGGCCAAGCCATGGGTCAGGCGTATTTCCTTCACTTTGCCAGCCAATCTCTACATTTTTAATTCCTGTTTCCTCTTGAATTAGCTCAGCTGTTTCACGAAGCTGTTCTGGATATGGGTCACCATTTTGCAAAATTTTCTCTGGCAGACTATGTGCGGAAACAACTAATACTGCTTTTTCACGCTCTTCAGGAGCCATTTCAAAGAAAATAGCTCCAATGCGATCTGACCAAAGTTTAATAAAGCCAGGTGCATTATACCAGCTTTCTACTGATTCAATAGTGATACCATGCTTTTCAGCTTCATCGTTTGCACGTGTATTGTATGATTTCACACTAAAAGTAGAGTAATGTGGTGCAAGTACAATAGAAACCGCTTCTTTGATTCCATCTTTCGCCATTTCACTTACAGCATCCTCAATGAATGGTTCGATATGTTTTAAGCCGATATATGCTTTAAACTCATATTCATCTTGCGCATCATTTAAATCAGCTTCCAGTGCCGCAGCCTGCTGTTCAGTTATTTTGGCCAGTGGAGAAATCCCGCCAATTGCTTTATAACGATCTTTAAGATCTTGGAGGGCGTCCTCAGCAGGTTTTCTACCGTGGCGAATATGTGTATAGTACCGTTCAATATCTTCTTCCTTGTATGGTGTTCCATATGCCATTACAAGTAAACCTATTTTTTGTTTTCCCATATTAAGCACCTCTTTAATAAATTTGACAAATTTTTATATACTTAACCCCTTCTATAGGGAAGTAGGTCCAAAAAGTGATATAGCCTATCTTTTGGAATATCGATGAATATATTCTGTTAGCTTTTTTAGAGTTGCGGGCTGGATATCAGGTGTCACGCCATGACCTAGATTAAACACATGGTTTCCGTCTGCAATTCCTTCGTCGATTAAGGATTTTGCTCGATCTTCAATCGTCTCCCATTTTGTTAAAAGTATTGTTGGATCTAGATTCCCTTGAAGTACTTTAGTCACACCAAGCTCACGAGCTTCTGTGATCGTTGTCCGCCAATCAAGACCTATTACATCTACCGGCAAGTCATTCCATTCATTCAACAAATGTCTTGCCCCCACCCCAAAGGTGACAAGTGGGACACCATGTTGTTTTAACTCAGAGAAAATCCGGGTCATAACTGGTTTAATATAAACTCGGTAATCCGATGCATTTAATGCCCCAACCCAGGAATCAAAGATTTGAATCGCTTTTGCACCAGCTTCAATTTGGGCCTCTACGTACGTGATCACCATATCAGCCAGTTTATCCATTAAAGCAAACCAGGCTGCAGAATCTGTGTACATAAATGCTTTCGTTTTATTATAATTTTTGGAAGGACCGCCCTCTATCATATAACTAGCCAATGTGAATGGTGCACCACTGAAGCCAATTAGCGGAACCTCCAGCTGTTCTTCTGTTAATAAGCGGATTGTATCCAGCACATACGGAACATCTGCTTTAGGGTTGATACTTCCTAACTTCTCAACATCTTGAAAGCTCTTTATCGGATTGTGTATGACTGGACCGATGCCACTTTTTATCTCGACGTCTACCCCAATAGCAGGTAACGGTGACATAATGTCTTTGTATAAGATAGCAGCATCCACGCCATAATTTTCGACAGGCAATCGTGTCACATAAGCACACAGCTCAGGTTGATGTGTTATTTCAAAAAGAGAATACTTTTCTTTCAGTTCACGATATTCCGGCTGAGATCTGCCTGCCTGGCGCATATACCAAACTGGTGTATGGGTCGTCTCCTCCCCCCTGTAAGCTTTAAGTAATGTATCATTCATTGTTTTGGCCATGTTATCCATCCTTTATCCACCATAAGAATTATTTCCTTTTTCGTACAAAACCAATCACTCATTCGGCTTAATAGCAGAATGAAAAACGCTCTCATAATCCATTATTAACTATAGCGATTAATTTCCCAGCTGTATAGCAAAGCCATTTGATTGTCATGAATTTGTCTAAATTACCACGATAGCTTTACCGTTTCAGATCTTTCCCCTTCAAGCTTTGTAAGCGGATCGTATGCTGTAATATAGTATTGCTTCGATTTAAATAAGGCATTATTTATCGTATATTCTGTTTCACCTTCCACCTCAGCGACACGCTCGTCAATTCCATCTTCTACCCTGTAAATGCGATAAACCACGCGTTCATCTGCGGATCCCTTCCATGTGAGCTTCGCTTGTACAAGTGAAAAACCACCAAATTCATAAGAAGCCTTTAGATTTTCTATTTCAGGCAATTCAATTGGTTTTTCTAGAGCAACTGCACCTTCTGGCTTCGTAAACGTCTCTGTCAAGGGTTCTAATCTGTCCATTTCCGTTAAGATTGCTTTTGTAAGCTCAGTAGGGTAGGCACTTCCGCCAGTCAAGTAATGGTCTTTATCTGATTGGTCGTATCCCATCCATGCAGCCATTACATAATCAGGTGTATAGCCTGCAAACCAGGCATCTTTCACTTGACCTTCTACAAACGGGTGTTGAGTAGTACCAGTTTTTCCTGCTAGCTCTTTCGGATAACTTCCAGCACTTGCACTACCTGATTCTACTGTCTCAAGCAGCATTTCGGTCATATCCCATGCGACCTGTTCTGTGAAGACATTCTTCTCCTCTGTTTCCGATTGAAAAATCATAGTATCCTCTGCATCATAAATCCGGTTAATTGTATGAGAATCAACCATTTTACCATTTCTTGAAAAAGCACTATAACTGTCCATTAGGTTTAATGGTGTTATACCCTCAGAAAGGCCCCCTAAAGCAATTGCTAATCCATTATCTTCAATGGAAATATTCAAATCATCCAAGTAGTCCTTTGAGTAGGATATCCCTATTTGATCAAGCAACCATACTGCTGGCGCATTTTTAGAATATTTAAGTGCATTATAAATAGAAACAGATTCACCGTATTGACCATCTACATTAGTAGCAGTGTATCCACTGTAATCTAGTGGTTGATCTGGAATAAGCGTATAAGGTGTATAAGTTTCCTTCATAAGTGCAGGCCCATATACAGCGATTGGTTTCATGGTCGATCCCGGTTGTCTAGTGACCGTAGCTCGGTTCAACTCCCCTAATTGATAGGATCTGCCACCGAGTGCAGAGACAATTTCACCTGTCTTTTGGTCCATCATGACGAAAGCACCTTCTACCCCTTCTGTATTTCCTGGGAAATACGCGTCATTTTGAAAAGCTTCATATGCAATGCGTTGGGCATTTAGGTCCACGTTCACAACAATCCGGTAACCACCGCGTTTTAATTCCTTTACCGACAAATCGTGCTTCTCTGCAGCTTCCTTCATGACTAGATCGACGTAACTGTCAGTATAAGGCATGGCTTCTCTTTCATTTAATTCTAAACCAAGATCGTGATTTTCTGCCTCAAGCCTATCTTCCGTTGACAGCATTCCAGCGTTTTCCATTGATTGTAGTACAACATTTCTTCGCTCCAATGCTTTATCAGGATGTTCAATTGGTGAATAGCCATTTGGTGCTTTTGCTAGTCCTGCAAGCATTGCTCCCTCTTCTATCGTTAAATCCTGAACTGGCTTTGAGAAAAAATATTTTGCAGCTGTTTGAATACCATAGACACCCTGTCCAAAGTAAATTTCATTTACATATAACTCCAATATTCGATCCTTTGAAAAGTGTTGTTCCATATATATGGCTGCCATTACTTCTTTTGTTTTTCTCATCCATGTTTTATCATGATGTAAAAATAAATTCTTTGCCAGCTGTTGGGTGATAGTACTAGCACCTTCCACTTTATCCATCGCAACAATATCTCGGACAAGCGCTCGCATAACCGAACGAAAATCAACGCCTGCATGATCATAAAACCGACGATCTTCAACGGCAACAAATGCATTTTTAACATGATCAGGAATTCTATCAATTGAAACCAGCTCTCGATTTTCGTTATATAGTCTTCCTATGATCGTACCGTCTTCGGTCTCTATCGTTGTCCTTGCATCAAGCAAAAACGCTTCGTCATCCACTACAAGAGCTCCACCATATAAAATTAGTACAAAGCCCGTTATGCTTAGGACCAATAATGCTATAACACTATAAAGAACGCCTCTTACATACTTAGGCTTTCCCCTTTTTAACCACGTTCGTTCCTTTTTCATTTGTTCACCTCTACACATATTTCATTATACGACAGATTTCTCCATTCTTAAAGTTTAATACTTCATATCAATTGATAATTATTTTAATTAATCATTTGACTAACTACACGAATCATAGGGTAATATAATAGTAGTGATGGAAGAAAGGGTGGGATTAATGAATGCATATATGACAAATGGAACAATTGACTTTCTGCTGAAGCTTGAGGAGAAGCATAAAGATATTGATTTTTATTTCATGACGAGTAATAGTGGAGCCTTAGCTTATTATGAAGGAAATGGAAAGAGTATCTTTAATGCTGGACGTGATTATGACATCCTTCTTGAAAAAGGAGCCATTTCGGAAGACGGCTATGTTGTAATGAACAACATTCCAGTAGTAGAAGATGGGCAGGCTACTTTTGAGAAGCGGTTTATGCAAGGAGAAAATAATATCGATATGATGCCTGGCTTTCATGCCTATCGATTTCTAAAACCGCTGAATGGCAACACTTATGTCGTGTTTACACAATGGCGTTCCGCTCAGGATTTCGAGAACTGGAAAAACTCCGAGCATTTTAAGCAATCTCATAAAGGGCAATCTACAAAACCACCTGCATACTATGCAGATAAACCATTTACCACTGCTTATCATATGTTTGATAAAGATAATGCTTAACCTTAGATGTTAAACAAAAGCCGGACATACTCCATATTGGATATGTCCGGCCGTTTTACAGCGAAATATGGTATAGAAATAATTTAAAAATCCTGTTATTCCGCTACTACATATTGATCAAAAAATTGCTGGAATTCTCCTTCTGGTCGTTGTCCAACAATTCTTCCTTGTTCTTCTCCATTCTCAAAGTGGATAAGGGTTGGCGTGGATTCTATGCCGTAAGCGTTCCACTGATCCTGAAATTCACGAAGGTTCATTTTCTTCATATCCACATTATTATCTTCTGCAAGCGGCACAAGATAAGGCGTTGTATTCTGACAATGAACACAAAGCGGATCATAGAAATACACGGTTACTGGGTCTCCGCTTTCTATACTCTCGCTCAATTCGTCGGGCATTATCTGATTGCCATAATTTGGATCATCAAGCTGATCAATAGTACCTTGATGTAATTCTTTATCCCCATACGGATTATCACTATTTTCTACCGCCTGGTTATTCTTATATTCTATAACAACATATAGGCCTACAAATAGTAGTACAATAACACCAACAAAGACGAGAATTTTCTTCTGCATTATTTACGCTCCTTTATTTCTTTAATTAATAACACGTGTAATACGAAAATAACAATAAAAGCGATGCCTGCAAGAAATGGAATGGTAATAAATCCGAAGTAATTCACATATGCAAGATTACAAGGAACCAAGCCACACGCATCCCCTGCTTGTTGCAAGGCAGGAAGCTTTTGTACTAAATAATGATAAGTAGATACCAACATACCAATGCCGCTTAAAATTAAACCCGGTAATGCTATAGAAACTTGTTTCTTAAAAGCGGCCACCCCATAGATAATCACGAGTGGATACATGAGAATTCGTTGAATCCAACAAAGCTCGCACGGCGTGTAGCCCATTATTTCCGAGAAAAATAAACTCCCTGCAAGAGCTGTAAAAGCCTGTGCCCAAATAAGGAGCAAGAGGTTTTCCGCTTTCTTCGTTAAATTAGCCATTTTTGTAATCCTCTCATTTATTCGTTACAATCGTATTATACAAATGTCCAGACAAAAAAACAAAGGGATTGTCTCCTTTTTTCTCCTGCTTATATTCCATTTCCAACTACTATTCTTTCATAAGTTGTTGTTTATGTACATACACCGCTGCTTGTGTCCGGTCATGAACTTCTAGTTTAGATAGAATATTACTTACATGAGTTTTAACCGTTTTAATACCGATGTAAAGTTTTTCACTTATTTCTTGATTTGTCATGCCATTCCCAATACAAAGCAACACTTCTTTTTCTCTTTCCGTTAAATCATCATGAAGCTTTTTCTCTTCTGGCCGAAAGCTTGTCAGCATCTTACCGGCTACTTTCGGTTCAATGACATTTTCACCAGCAGCTGCCTTTTTTACAGCAGTTAAAATATCTGTCGCGGAAGAGGTCTTTAATAAATAACTGAACGCACCTGCTTCAATAGCAGGGAAAACCTGTTCATCATCATAATAGCTTGTTAGAATAATAATTTTAATAGAAGCATTAATACCTAATATTTGTTTTGTTGCATCAATTCCAGAGCCATTTTCCATCATTAAATCCATGAGCACGACATCTGGCTTTGCCTCCAGCACGAGTTGTGCTCCTTCATTGCCACTAGAGGCCTCCCCAATCACTTCAATATCATCATCTGTTTGTAAATAGGCAATTATTCCTTTACGAACCACTTCATGATCATCGACAACAAAAACTCGTATCATCATATTCTCCCCTTTTACACTTAACTTGGTATGCGAATGGTAATATGTGTCCCTTCGTTTTGGTCCGAGCGGATGACAAATGTCCCCCCAAGCTCTTCTGCCCGTTCTCGCATGGTTTTTAAGCCATAAGAAGCTTTGTTCTCCACTCTTTCATTAACTTCAAAGCCTTCCCCATTATCCCGAATATGGATAAACAATTCATTAGCTCGCTTAAAAATTTCCAACTTTACTTCCGTTGCATTAGCGTGTCGCAAGATGTTAGAGAGCGCCTCTTGAATAATACGAAAGACATGATCCTCTACCGTCTCCGTTAGTGTAAGCTCCTCCTCTATCGCCATTTGAAACTGTGTATTACTTTTTTGCTTTAACTCTCCTATAAGTTTCTTTACGCCAACTGCTAAGGAATCACCTGATAAATGGACAGGCCGTAAATGTAATAGGAGTGCTCGCATCTCTGTCTGAGATTGTAAGGCAGATTTAGCAACTTCCTCCATTTGCTTTTTAGCTGTGTGAGGATTTTTATCTAATTGTTTTAACGCTGCCTCAGACATCATAGTTAGTGCAAATAGTTGCTGGCTAACAGCATCGTGAAGGTCCCTTGCTAGCCGCTGTCTTTCTTCAATAACAGCTGCCTTATGTGCTGATTTTGCATAATCCGCTTTTTCGTCCGCCATGCGCTGTAAAGATTTCACTTGGCTCTGCAGTTTTTCCCCAAGATCGTTTAATTCGTTGCCAATACGCGCCAACTCATCCTCTTCATTAAAATAAACCTTCGATTGATAATTTCCATTAGCAAATTGTGTAATCAGGACAGATAGGTAATCAAGTCGCTCCTTCATATCCCCACTAGATTTAAATCCTGTATATAAGGAAATAATTATTGCAAGAACGATATATAAAGAGATAAATAGAAAAATACTATGCGGTGTTAGCCATTCCGGTTCAAATAAAACATAGATGGAGAGCATGATAGACAGAATGGTCACCGTTGTAAGGAAAACGCCATATAAATGTGAACGTATATAGCTATAACGGATACTTGAAAAGCGGTTATTCATAAACATGCTCCCCTTCTATACATAATCAATTCTAATGGAACCGGCCTTTAATCGGATATGAAAATCAATTTTCTGTACTGCATCCTCGTAGCCATCTGTCTCGAAATCAAGAGACCGATTGATCCCATCCACATTTTTCCCCACCACCTCAATATCCCCTGCCTTAACAGAAGCGTGCACTCTAAAGGCGACATCCTCGGGAATTATAATGGTTACATCCCCTGCAAGCGAATTAATGGACACGGGTGTTTTTTTCTCTGGAATAAAGGCCTTCGAGAAATCAAAATAAAAATCACCAGCCATATTACTAATATTGATTGGTTCAAGCTTCCAGTTAGGATCGGTGTACTCATAACTCCCTACAGAAAAAAAAGAGGAATTAGTGGAACTTGATTTGGTTGAAGAATCTTTATCCTTTTTACTTTTGACTACGATAACCGAGTTTTTCCTTCCTATCAGCAGGAAGCCCACATAGATAATCAAGAGTGGCCACAATTTAAAAATATCCCCAAACGTAAAAGAAATAATTTCAAATCGATCAAGCAGAAGTAAGATCCCGGCAATTAGAAATAAAGAACCAAATATCCAACTCCCGCCTCGCCTTTTCCAATAATCCCATAGCCATTTCCACCCAATTACGACAAAGAAGGCCGGGTATATATAGAGCCATGCAGAGTTAAAGTCAAATGCAAGTAATCCAATATTTGATAAAACTAACATGACACCTAATGCAATTAGCAATACTGCTAGAAAATAACGTACGAATCCTTTCATTCTAATGTCCCTCTTCTTTCTAGATAATTGTATTTGTTTGCAAACTAAGCATTAAGTTTCTAAATTTTCATGAAGTAACAAACGCTTTTAACCGTTTATTTCTTAAAGTATTTAATGCAATTCCTGTAATGATAATTCCACTCACGATAATGATCGCTTGTATTTCTACACCTATTGCAATAAGGAGTGACGTAGCTGCATAGGAAATTGGCACCAAACCTGTCGAAACTGTCATTAGTAAGCTCATCATTCTGCCAAGCATACGTTTCTCAGTAGTCTGTTGAAGCAGTGTCATGATAGGGATATTAACCACTTGCATAACAAACGCCATTACCAATACGAGTATCACCGTTAAGAGCAGAACGGAAGAAGAGCCAATCGTCGTATAGATAAGGCCAAGGCCAACTAATCCCCATATAATAGCCTTACCTGGTTTTTTCAAGGAAACTACTGCTAAAAACACAGCACCTAACAGTGCTCCTACTCCCATCGCTGTTTGAACCATCGCTAAACTGACTGCACTTCCTTCAAATATATCCTTTACGATAATCGGGATCCCAATAGTAAACGGGCCGGTAAAAAAGAAATTGAGAAAGAAAGCCATAGAAACAACAGAGATAATAAGATGGTTTTTCTTAGCATAAACAAACCCTTCTTTTAAATCGGCCCAAAGTGTTTGTATTACTTTTTCTTCTTCATCTTCTTTTTTCAACCGAATAAATAACACAATAATGGAAGCCACCAGCAACATACACATAGCTACCATAAAGACACCTGTAAAGCCCAAGACTGCAATTAGCGTTCCACCGAGAGCAGGACCGGCTATAGGACTGATTTGAGCCGTCATCTGGATTAGAGAGTTTCCGCGTTGTAGCTGGTCTTTCTCCAAGACCATTGGGGTTAAAGAGTTAATGACAGGATAACTAAATGCATCCGATATACCGAATAAAGCGGCTAGTGTGATAAGATGCCAGGCTGTAACCGTATCCGTAAGCAAAAATGCTATTAAAACGATAATTAGGATTACCCTGGCCAGATCAGACAAGAACAAAATGAAACGCTTATTAAATCGATCGGCGACGACTCCCCCTGTAGACAATAGTAGTAACCTTGGAATGGAAGCTCCAAGAAAGAGCATACCAAAATAAAAACGATTGTCACTTAACGATAACATTAACCACTCTGCTCCAATTAAATAAACGTAATAGCCAGGAGAAGAAAGAAAAGCACTGAAAAACAAAAGCAGAAAATTCCGATTTTTAATCAATGGTACAGGCAATGCTTCTTGATGTGTTGCTGTTACACTCATTAAAAATACCTCCCTCAATTGATCTCCTACTCATCATAAGCGATCAATGAAAAGAGAGGTACGGTCTGCAGATTGCTTTAATCTCCGCCTGAAGACTGAGATTTTAAGCAACAAGACCATGTCCTTATCTAGATCACACCCGATTTGTCGTTGACCTAATTCGCTCATAGAGGAATATCATAAGAAGCACCCATAGATAACCTAATATAAAACCAGCTACGACATCGGTTAGATAATGCACGTTAATGACATACCTGCTTGCCCCTATTAAGAGAACTATAAAAGCAAGACCCGCTTGAATTAGCCTTTTGGCTGTCTTATTATTTACGATTTGAACAATGAAGTATGCCAGTAAGCCATAGCATGCCATTGAAATCATTGCATGTCCAGATGGAAAACTATATCCTTCCGCATTCGCTGCAACAAGTATGCTTGGTCGTTCACGCTCCACTATATGCTTAATAAAAACATTTATTAAGTGACTACCATACGTACCACCAGCGAAGATGACTACAGGTAGAATGCGTCGGTATACCCAATAAAGAATAGCGGACATAATGACGACAAATGGGATGAGAAAATGGGATGACCCTAATTCTGTAATCCATCGAAAAAGAGTATATAAAACGGAATCCACCGCAAGTCCTTCCACGGGATCCCTTGTCCATTGATCTAAATAAGGCAAGGTACCTGCTATGATTCGCGCTATCCATAAACCAATTATTATTGCTACTACAGCAAGTAACAATAGTAATAAATACGTTTTTTTAGATCGCATTCGATTATCCCTCCTCTTCTCATAATACCCTAAATATGGTTTCAAAAAAACTGAAGAGGGAAAAGTAGATATGGAGAAAAAATATTTAAAGGCGGGATAATAATGGAAAAAGAATTACAGCAATTAATCGATGGTTTAAATGTAGATTTAGCTAATGAATATGGTGCAGCTATCCAGTATACGTACAGTGCTTCTGTAGTTTCAGGGTTATACCGCTCTGCTTTGAAGCCCTTTTTCGAGTCAGAGATCAATGATGAACTAGGTCACGCACTTTATTTATCAGAGAAAATAAAATCCCTTGGAGGCACTCCGACTACGAAAGCAGCAGAGATTCCCCAGCCAACTGAAGTAAAAGAACTTCTAAAAGCGGCTCTTCAATCTGAATCAGATACAATTGAGCGTTATGAAGAACGGAAAAAACAAGCAGAAAACCTCGGTTTCACAGAGCTAGTCGTGAAACTTGAGGATCTTATTTCCGATGAGACCCATCATAAAGAAGAGATAGAACGTCTCTTAGAAGATCCTCGATTATCTCAATAGTATAAAAACGTTACCTTTCTCTAACCCCAATAGGTCGACAATTAGCCGAGATCTATGGGGTTTTTATTTATGCCATTTTTTATAATATATTCAGCTCAAACATTTCCATCCCCTACTTTTGCTCTGAAATGTTATAATAGTTAGAAATTCATCAAGGGGGATTCAAATGTTACAAAACATCCATACATCCATTGACAACTTGTATGAGGAAATGGTTGAGATCAGAAGATATTTACATCAGCACCCTGAATTATCCTTTCAGGAAACCAAAACGGCCAAATACATAGCGGATTATTATGAAGCGTTAGGCATCCCCTACAAAACAGGTGTAGGAGGCAATGGGGTAATCGCTACGTTAAAGGGAGGCAAACCTGGTAAGACGATTGCACTCCGAGCGGATTTTGATGCATTACCTATTCAGGACGAAAAGGACGTACCTTATAAGTCAAAGGTGGATGGTGTAATGCACGCATGTGGCCATGATGGGCATACCGCATCCTTGCTTACATTAGCTAAAGCAATGAAAGAGTATCAGGATGAACTTCCCGGAACGATAGAATTTTTACATCAACATGCAGAAGAATATGCACCTGGGGGAGCGAAACCAATTGTAGAGTCAGGCGCTATCGACCATGTCGATGCTGTATTCGGTACACACTTATGGGCTACAACGCCACTTGGAGTATTGCAAACCTCAAAGGATGTATTCATGGCTGGCGCTGATCGTTTCACCATCACGATCCAAGGGTTAGGCGGGCATGGTGCATACCCTCATGAAACAAAGGATTCTATTGTAATTGCAGCACAACTGATTACACAGTTGCAGCAAATAGTATCCCGCAGACTCGATCCATTGGATACAGCAGTTGTAACAGTAGGTATTTTTGAAGCAGGAAAAGCGTTTAATGTTATCGCAGATAAAGCCACTTTGACGGGAACTGTACGCTATTTGAACCCTGCTATACAAGATGACCTTATTGCGGAAATGGAGAAAATCATAAAAGGGGTATGTATTTCAAATGATGCAGATTACACCTTTGACTATACAAAAGGCTATCCACCACTAGTCAACCATGCAGAGGAAGCAGCTTTAGTATTGGAAGCAAGTGAAGCAATTAGTGAAATCCATACTCGTGAAACAGTCGTCCCGGTAATGGGCGGCGAAGATTTTGCGTATTATACGCTTCATAAACCAGGGGCTTATTTCTTCACTGGTGCCAATTTAGAGGGGAACCCTTACCCGCACCATCACCCTAAATTTGATATTGACGAGCGTGCATTACCCATCGCTGCAAAAACCTTAATTACTGCATATATGGCTTATCAAGAGCGCTCTTAAGATAGAGTGAAACTTCATTTGGTGGAGAATCACTATATCCGCCACCAAAATAAACCCTGTACTGACAGTGGTCCCTGGGGTCTTAAAGCCGGTTAAGGCGGGAAAAAGCCTGCTGACAGCACAAACTGTTAGCAGGCTTTTTGGTAATTAAACGAGCTTACGCTTCACATAACCTTGAATAAACAAAATAGCAAACAGTATTCCACCAAGCAAGGAGATGCCGAAACCCGCGTAGGCTTGCATGAATAGAAAGATCAGGGAAAAAATCACTGCCTGTAAAATGGAAAGCTGATATAATAATTTCAGAACGGCCTGTTGTTTTGGTTTTTCATCCACAGGATAAATATCAAGCCATATATTAGTACGGTGATGATGGTAGATCGTCATCATTTGGAAACAACTTAAATAAAGAAATAGGATTGTAAAAAGAACCTTCATCCATAAATTTGGAATAAAATAAATGGCTAATCCACCAATCGCTATTAAACGCACATACATTCCAAGGTAATCTCCACTGCGGATGAACGTAATTCGATATAAAAAATCAAATGTATTTTTTTTATCAACGGAAAAATTACTTACCAGTGAAACCAGCCATTGACGCTTTTTCACACGATTTTTTAAATGTGGTACATCGGCAAACATATTCGCAATACGGTAAAAGGTTTGCATACGATTTTGGTCTTTTTCCACAAGAAGGTCCCATACAATACCTGCCTGTTTTCTGGAAACACTTAAATCATAAAGAAATAATAGCGCGAAAATAACCGAGGTTATTCCTGCCATCAGCATATTGCCACTAATGATAAAATAAAAGACAACCATGTTTAAAACAGTTCTTACAACTAAATCAAGTCGTCTCGTCCCAGGCTCGCGGACCTTTAACATCCACCAATTCGCAATTAAATTACCTACCTTAAACACTAAAACAATAGCAATACTTAAAAGGTACATCTGTCCACTTCTGCCTGGAAAAGAAGCAAAATAAAGCGGACCAAATGCCGCTGCTACTAACAGCACTAAGTACAACTGAATAACAAAGCTGTATATGATAGAATTTCGAAAATACGCATGCATTTTTGTTTCAGCAGCGATTAAGAATACAAGGTCAGGCTCTTTAAGTAATGTACGGACAGGGCTATAGCTCACTAGCAGTCCGAGAAAAGCGCCCATAATGATTGCTGTTGGAAAATCATCAGGCAGCTCTATTAACCACTGTTGGTAATAATACGCTAACGCTGAAATAAAAAATAACATAGCAATCGCGATATGCCCATTGAAAATATACTTTAAATAACGGCTTGTCTCCTTGATATGTTCAGAAAGCCGTTTCTTATAAAATTCATGGGAATCAAACATGGCTATCTTCTTCTTTCGTTAACTGTATATACAAGTCATCTAAAGTGGCTTGCGGCATATTAAAGCTGTTGCGTAGCTCCTCTAATGTTCCCATTGCGCGGATTTCTCCTTCATGCAGAATAACAAAGCGATCGCAATAGCGCTCTGCTGTAGCAAGGATATGGGTGGACATCAAAACTCCTGAACCATTCTCTTTCATCTCACCCATTAATTGTAGGTAAGACTGAATACCAAGTGGGTCTAACCCAACAAAGGGCTCGTCCACAATATATAACGGGGGCTCAATTAAAAATGCACACATGATCATTACTTTCTGTCGCATCCCTTTTGAGAAGTGGACAGGAAACCAATTCAGCCTTTTTTCCATTCTGAATTCTTTTAATAATGGGGGCAAACGCTTCTCAAACTGTTCTTCAGAGATATCGTAAGCCATCGCGGTTAATTTTAAATGCTCCTGTAACGTAAGCTCGTCATAAAGAATTGGCATTTCAGGGATGTAGCCAAGCTGGTTTCGGTAGGATGCCGGGTTTTCCTGAAATGTTTTTCCATTGATTGAAACAGAACCTTTTTTGGCTTGCATTAACCCAATAATGTGCTTAATTGTTGTACTTTTCCCCGCCCCATTTAATCCGATTAAGCCAACAATTTCCTTTGGGTACACATCAAATGAGATGCCGTGCAAAACATTTTTATGGGTATATCCACCATGTAAATTTTCAATATGTAGTAATGATTCCACACTGGTTCCTCCTCTTCATCTCTCTACATTTTATCATTACGGGGATTGAATGCCAAAGTAAACTATACCTTGATTTTTGACAAAAAACGCGTATGCTTGCATAATATATTTTTTTAGTCGCACACTATTTATTGAAGGACGGAGGTTTCCAATCAATTCATTTCTAAAACCACAAATGAGGTGTTGGTGATCGAATAGCGGAAAGCATTTCGTATAGGGTACTGTGAGGTATCCGTGATCGCTAAAAATAATCTTTGTGACATAAATGAGGTGTTTGCGAAAGGTAACCAAATGTAATGAACCCTTTTGCCAGCTTATCCCAGAAGTGTTCTGAGATATTGACAAAAAGGTTTACGTAGCGAAAGTTCATGCACATGCATTAACTAAACGTTTACAAAGTCCCCACATTTTCGTTACACACCTTCGTCCTTCTTAGCGCAGGCATCGCTCTTTATGAGTGGTGCCTGTTTCTTTGCATTAAGACTGTTTCCTCTATACAATAAAAAGTAATAATATGAAGGGGTGAAATAGTAATGGCGCACGACGATTGTATTTTTTGTAAAATTGTAAATGGTGATATTCCTTCCGCTAAAGTATACGAAGATGAGCATGTTTATGCTTTTTTAGACATTAGCCAGGTCACCAAAGGTCACACGCTCGTCATACCAAAACAACACACGAAAAATATTTATGAAACACCTCCAGAAATAGCGCGTGAATTATTTGAAAGGGTTCCACGAATTGCTAATGCCATTAAGAAGACTTATAACCCAATTGGGATGAACCTGTTAAACAACAATGAAAAGCCAGCGGATCAGTCTGTTTTTCATTTACACATCCATATTATACCTCGATATGGAGAGGGAGATGGATATAAGTCTAATTGGACTGTTCACTCTGAGGAATATACCTCTGATGACTTAGCAAACATAGCGAACGAGATTAGCCATGCTATGTAGGGTGCATGTTGCACACCGTAATAAAGAGGTACTTCGTTTGATGGGGGCCCTTCCTCCCCCACCAAATGATAGTTAAACAAATCGAACCTTAAATGGCGGTTGGTCGCCGGGATCTTACTGCCAGTAAAACGTGATAAATAGAAGTGCTTTATATTTTTTAACGTATTTGGTATAATGAACTTACATTTCTGCAGCTGACAAAGAGTGTACAGTTGAGGAGTGAAACATGAAACATTTCATGTAGCAGAGAAAGCAGAGAAGAGGAGAGGTAAAAATGAATACGAAGGTTTTAGTTATTTTGTCACTATTGGTGGGAATCGGAACGGTATTGCATACGGTTATACCAGGAGTTTTTTTTGGAGTTAAACCAGATATGCTGTTATCGATGATGTTTCTTGGTATTATTTTATTCCCCCAGCCAAAATATGTTGTGTTACTTGCAATTGCAACAGGCGCCATTTCCGCATTAACTACTCAAGCGCCAGGTGGACAAATCGCCAATTTAATTGATAAACCAATTACAGCACTTGTGTTTTTGGCTTTATATCTACTTATAAAGGATAAGGTTCAAAACAAAATAAGCGCCCCTGTTTTAACTGCTGTTGGAACAATCATTAGTGGTGCAATCTTCCTTAGCGTTGTGCTTTTCTTCCTTGGCGCAATGGAAGGCGGATTTATCGCAGGATTACTAACTGTAGTACTCCCTGCTGCCGCTGTAAATACAGTCATTATGATTGTTATTTATCCAGTTGTTGAGGGAATTTTGAAGAGGTCACAGCCTATAACAACCGCGTAAGAAGAAAATCCTCTGGCAGCTTAGTTTGTCAGGGGATTTTTTTGAAATACATATAGTAAAATGTTTGATAAGAGAGGAAAAAGAGGAAAAACCTAAATGTAGGGAAAGGAGTGCATGAAAGTGGCAAATGTAAAATCATTAGTATTAGGGTTAGTAGTTGGCGGTGCTATAAGTGCAACAGCTACGTTACTTACCACCCCTTCTTCTGGTAGCGCTGTGCGTAGCCGTGTAAAGAATCAAGGTACAGAATTGAAGGACATGATTGCCAATCTAAAGCAGGATGGATTAAAACTTAAAAAGCAGTTGAAAGAAACTTCAAAAGAAGGTGCTGCATTAGTCAAGGAACTAACCCAAGAAATGAAAAAATCCGTCGAGGAATGGAAAGATACCGTGGAACCGCATCAGGAAAATATTCACCAATATCTGGAGCAAATTGAGTTAAGCCTAAAAGATCTTGAGGCAAAGGTGAAAACAAAAAATTAGTATGCGTTAAATAGCCAACCTAGCATGTACTGCGCCTCAATTGTTAGAAACCTAAACAATTGAGGCGCATTTTTTCTGCTAGCTTTATATCTTCACAAATAAAGTAACCGAGTTAAGCTCTGGGAGAGATCATAAACTAAAAAAGCAGTTCACCTAATATGAACTGCTTTTAAGTGTGATTATTTTGCTTGAATGTCCTCAATAGAATTAACGTCTTCCATATATTCAGGAACTACAAGACCAATTTTAGCTCCTTCTAAATTCGCCCCTAGATCAACAAAGTTATCCTTATGGTCTTCATAAAAGTCCGCATGAGTTTGTGGCATCCAAGCTGCCAATGTCGCGTCTCCATCACCATTTGCTACTGCCTCAAACATAACAGCAACATCTACAGGAGTAATTGTGACCTCAAAACCTTTTTGTCGCAACACCTCTGCCACTACATTTGCAGAAGCACGTTCAGAATCCCATGGAGTGGAAACAAGCTCTATTGCTACACCATCAACATCTTCGACACCCTTTGTCCATTCGGATACCTTATCTGGATTATCTTCCACCCATCGGTGGGCAACTGCTGAAATTTCTTCACCTGAATCAGAGGACTCGTACATTATACTTTCCATATCTTCAACTGACCAATTAAATTGATCAATGAGTTTATATGCATTCGGCTTTTCCTCTTCTAGGCCTTTTCGTGCAAGCGATTTGATTTCCTCAACTTCTCCATATACCCCTTTTGGATCTTCTAGGTATTTTAAGTTATCGAACTTTGTAAACATCCAATGTGGGTTCCAACCCGTAACCACTATTGGTTCTTCATTGTTTATAGCTTCCTCTAATTCTGTAACCATAGCTGCTGTGGAGGATTGTTCCAACTGCCAGCCATCTAGGTTCTCATATTCTTCAATAGCTTTTTCTGTAGTAACAGTGATTCCAGCTCCTGGCTCAATGCCAGTGATCGTATAGTCTACTTCTTCACCAACGTTTACAGAGCTACCAGAACTCTCTTCCGTGTTTTCCTCACTATCACTTCCTGAACCACAAGCAGCGAGAAACAAAACGAGTAACATACCAGTTATCAAAAATAATTGTTTATTTGAATTTTTCAACATAAATTAAGCTTCACTCCTTCTATTTGAATTTGTTTCTTCTTAACCCTTGTTCAAAACAATGAGGCTGGCAAATAGACACCAGCCCTATTCATTATTTGTTGCTTAAATTATTCTACACCTGCTACCCATTCGTCTACTTTATCTTGGTTTTCTTCTACCCATGTCGCTGCTGCGTCTTCAGGGGAAGCTCCGTTGTAGATATCAAGCATTACCTTCTCCATATCATCCGTAGTCCAGTTAAACTGGTCTAGAATCTTATAAGCATTTGGAAGCTCTTCTTCTAAGCCTTGGCGAACCATTGTGTCAATAGTCTCTGCTTCACCAAAAGAGCCTTCTGGATCTTCAAGATATTTCAACTCGTACTCTTGGAATTTCCAGTGTGGCGTCCAGCCAGTTACGATAATTTCTTCTTCGTTTTCAATAGCAGATCCGAGCTCTGTAGCCATAGCGCCACTTGAAGAGGTTTGTACTTCCCAGCCTTCTAGATTGCCATAATCTTCAAGTGCTTGCTCAGCAGCTCCAACAACTCCAGCACCCGGCTCAATACCAGTGATTGTTTGTTCAGCTTGTTGATCAAGGTCTGCAATAGAGTTTACATCCATATATTCTGGTACTACTAAACCAATTTTTGCTCCTTCTAGGTTTGTACCAAGATCAACTACCTGGTCACCGTATTCGGCATATTGCCCTTCATGTGTTGCTGGAAGCCATGCTGCAACCATACCGTCAGCCTCGCCGTTGGCTACAGCTTCCCACATTACCGCATTATCAAGCGGTGTAAGTGTAACATCATAGCCTTGGTCTTCTAACACTTTCCCAATAACATTTGTAGAAGCTACCTCAGAATCCCATTCTACATAAGCTAGTTCTATTTCTTTTCCTTCACCCACAGATTTTGATCCTTCTTCAGATCCACCATTTGATGATTCATCCTCTGAGCCGCAACCTGCAGCAACCAATGATAATGAAAGACCTGTTACAAGTCCTAGACGTTTCCAGTTAAATTTAATCACAACTAACTCTCCCCTTTTCTAGTATTTAATATATATGGAAACTTTTCATAACGAAAAGACACCAACAAACTATTTACTTACTCTTGTTTAAATTTTGCGTAATTCGATCGATTATGATTGCTAGAATAACTATCCCTACACCAGCAACAAAACCATTACCAACGTTGGAACGTTGCAGGGCAGAAAGTACTTCTCTCCCCAATCCTGGTGCTCCGATCATTGATGCAATTACAACCATGGAGAGCGCAAGCATAACAGTCTGGTTAATCCCAGCCATAATGGTAGCTTTCGCCATAGGTAGTTCGACCTTAAATAGTTTTTGAGATCCTGTGCTACCAAATGCTTCGGAAGCTTCTACTAACTCATTTGACACTTGGCGGATACCTAGATTTGTAAACCTAACTGTCGGTGGCGTTGCAAAAATTAATGATGCGAAGATCCCGGGTACCATTCCGATACCAAAGAAAGCAACAGCTGGTATTAGATATACAAACGCAGGCATCGTCTGCATAAAGTCCAATATTGGAGTAATAATAGATTCTGCAGTCTTACTTTTTGACATAAGTATCCCAATTGGAACACCAATTATAATAGAAAGTAAACTTGAGATTAGTACTAGCGTAAATGTACTCATTAGATGTTCCCATAAACCTTGATTATAAATGAACCACAAACCAACAATGGAGAAAACAGCAAGGCCCAGCTTTTTCCCTGAGATAAAGAATGCAAGCACTGCCACTAAAAGGATAATGATAACAGGTGGTACTGCTGTTAGGGATTCAGAAACAAAATCCATAAAGTTGCCAAAGTGTTCTTTAATTGGTTCAAATAAAAATGAAAAAGCTTCTGTTATTTTATCTGTAAACCATTCTGTTCCCTCAGCAACGGGAATCTCCGGAATAAAGTCAAGCATATTATTTAGCATCGTCTAAGTTCACCTCGCCTTCTCCAGCAAGAGCAGCAATAACTGCACCACGCACAATGATTCCTACCAATCTACCTTCTTCGACCACGGCAACAGGTATCGGAGAATCATAAATAATATCAAATATTTCCTTGAGTGGGGTTTCTCTATCTACTTTTGGTATATCGTTTTTCAAGATATCTTGTAAATTACCTACTTCCTTTTTTCGTGCCTCGGAAGCATCATCAGCTGTAATATATCCTTTTAAGTTACGTTTACTGTCGGTGACGAACATACTTGATAAACCTTCTTCACGCATACGCTCCAAGGCAACACGTGGCCCGTGCTTTTCAATGTTAACCGTTTCTGGACGCTTCATAATGTTTTGTGCAGTTAATACCTTCGAACGGTCAACATCTTCCACGAACTTTTCGACATAGTCATTTGCAGGATTAACTAAAATCTCTTCAGGAGTACCAATTTGTACGATGGACCCATCCTTCATTAGGGCGATACGATCGCCAAGCCTAAGAGCCTCATCAAGATCATGTGTAATAAAGAGAATGGTTTTCTTCATTGTGGTTTGCAGATCAAGCAACTCATCCTGCATCTCCTTACGAATAAGTGGATCCAGCGCTGAAAACGCCTCATCCATAAGTAATACTTCCGGGTCGTTTGCTAATGCCCTCGCCAAACCAACACGTTGTTGCATACCACCCGATAGTTGACTAGGTTTCTGATGTAAATAGCCACCAAGCCCAACCATTTCTAAAGCCTCTTTAGCCTTTTTCTGCCTTTCTTCTTTCGGAACATCTTGGATCTCTAACCCATATTCGGCGTTCTCCAAAATGGTGCGGAATGGGAATAACGCGAATTTCTGAAATACCATGCTTAACTTTTCACGTCGTATTTTACGTAATGATTTCTTATCCATTTCAGCAAGGTTTTCACCGTCAATATAAAGGCTTCCCTCTGTCGGTTCAATTAAGCGATTCACTAATCGAACTAAGGTAGACTTACCACTACCGGACAATCCCATAATGACAAATATCTCACCCGCTTCCACAGAAAATGAAGCACGGTTGACACCTACTGTATTTCCAGTTTCTTTTAGTATTTGCTCTTTGGAAGCTCCTTTATCTAAAAGTTTTAGCGCTTGTTTAGGGTTTTTGCCAAACACTTTTGATAACTGTTTTGCTTCAATTACCGGCACATTATTCACCTCATCTTTAATCTATTATTATTGGACCAGTACTTTGTGACTAGTATTTGTCCGAGTACAGCTGATAGGAAACTAGCCGGTGTTCCATGCTAGTATTTCCCGTCAGTCCGTACTGTCCTGCTCTCCTTGTAATACTATATAGGTATTTTCTTTACAATACAAACTTTATATTTTATTAGTTTTGTTGATATTTTACGTACAGTTTAAACTGTACGAACTTAATTAAACAATATCTTTAAATATCTTCAATTTACTTCAAAATGCTAACCAATATGACATTTTTAAATATTGTTTTTTTAGTGTACCCTTTATATATCATGACTGAGGAGGATTTTATGAAAGTACCTCATAACGAAAGTATACGAAGTGAAATTATGATCGAATTTTCAAAAACAATAGAAATGTTTGGCCTTACACCATTAGAAGCAAGGCTATTCGCCTATCTATATTTATATGGAAAACCTTTAACACTAGATGAGATGAGCGAAGCACTTGGAAAGAGCAAAACTTCTATGAGCACTGGCGTGAGAGCGCTATCAGAGTCAAACCTTGTGACAAGAGTCTGGAAAAAAGGAGTACGTAAAGATTTGTATCAGGCTAACACCCAGTTATTCAAATCATTTATGAACTCCTATATAAATAAATGGATTGATGCAGCCATCCATCAAAAAGATGCATTAGCGGAGACAAACCTTTCTATTGAAAGAGAGTTAAGTAAATCGGAGAAATTAGAGCTAAAGGAGATCAAACATAAGCTTCAAGACATTATTAATTTCCATACCGAGGTTGAGCTTCTATTTAGGCAAATGAGACAGGAATAGGTATGCTAACGCCAAATAAAAAAATATAAACGAGGACTATTATGATTTCCGTCGTCTATATTTTTGTTTGTCTTCTTCTATAATTTTAATAAAAGTAGCCATCAAAGAGGGATAGTATCCCTCTTTTTGTAATGCATAAATCGTTTCATTCGGGTCCAGCTTCTCATTCAGCATCCCCGCAAATTCCACAAGTAGCGAATTATAGTGGAGCAGGCCTTCTTCTTGTTGTACTTCATATTTTTCATTTAGCCTGTTCAATAGTTGCAATAATTCCTTATATTCTAATTGTGTTATATTTTTCTCAAGCACCATCTTAATCATGGGGAATCGATTCAAATCCATTACCTTTGAAAGCAATTGCAAATGAAAGGCAGCATTATCGTTTTGATCCAATCTTTCCACCCTGTTGAACCCCCTTTTACGAACACCTAAAGTCGCCCCTGTAAATGTTTTATAAAAATGCACAAAAAACTATTGATTTTTCTCTGTAATCGTACTATTATTCTTGAGGGATTGAAAGTCTCAACAAGAAATTTACAGGAGGGATCAAAAATGAATTGCTGGAAATCCATTAACCTAACGAAAGAATTTGGAAACAATCGTATTAACTTTTTATCATTTTTGATCGGATTGCTGTCCTTTATTTTTCTTTACGTTCCAATTACGATTGCTCAAGGCACCAATAAAGTCGATGAGGCAGGTTTTTTACCTTTTATTCTGGCATTACTGTTATTACCTGCATTGCATTCTTTAATGCACATCCTTCCATTAATTATACTAAATAAGCGCTTAAAAATTATTTTTAATATAAAAAATAGAAGATTACCTGTTTTTAACTATTATACGAAATTTCATCTGACAAAAAAAGTCTCTTTAATTGTAGCCATTGCACCAACAATACTAATCAGTATTCCGGGAATTATCGCGAGTTATCTGTTCACTGATTACTCCGTATATATTCTAATGTTTACTTCATTGCACATCGGTATGTCTTACATTGACTTTTTATATATCGCCCATATTGGAAAAGCTCCAAAAAGCTGTTTCATCGATAGTCGAAAAGATGGATTTGATATTCTTATAAAGGAAAAAATGCCTTAAAGCCTGGTTAAAGTACCAGGTTTTTTTGTCCTTAAAATTCGACTATAAGTGTGTTTCCCAAAGATGCTTCCTCATCCATACCGGGGAAGCATCTTTCGATATTAATCACCTAGTTTTCAAGTTACTAAATTAGTTTTCTAACACTCATTAAGGTGATTTGTCTGTTCAGATTGATAATCTTTTGTTAAAGTTATGAATAGGATTATAAGAAGAAAAGAAGTTTCACTTTATATTGTTTAACGGTAGCAAGGAGGTTGTTTTATGCTTATTATGTATTTGCTGTTCGCAGCTTTGGTATTATTTATATTTAATTCCTTAACAGATAGATTTTGCAAAAAAATGGAGATGGAATCCTTAAAGCAAAAGAAGGTCTTCCGAACGATCAATGTTATGGTCCTTATACTACTCGTATGTTCCTATCTTCGTGTGCTTAATGTCATGGTATAAACTGAAAATAGAACTATGTTTTTATACATAATATATGTTATATTAAACAATAGTAACAAACAAAAAGTAGGAAAAGATTAGGAGTGTTCATAATTGAAAAAACTAGCAATTGCTGCAACACTGACAGCAGGAGTATTGACTCTTTCTGCTTGTAACTCAGACGAAGCTGATTCAGAAGTAGTCGTAGAGAGTGCTGCCGGAGATATTACAAAAGAACAATTTTATGAGAAACTTAAAGATAGCTACGGCGAGGAAGTTCTTCGTGAGCTAGTTACAGTTGAAGTATTGCAGGACAAGTATGAAGTAACAGAAGAAGATGTAGAAAACGAAGTGCAAAAGATGAAGGACCAATTAGGGGAAAATTATGAAACAGCAGTTAACCAACAGTTCGGTGGCGAAGAAGCCTTCCGTGATGTGGTTGAAATGAGCTTGCTTCAAGAAGCCGCTGTCTCAGAAGATATAGAAATAACTGACGAAGAGCTTCAACAGCTCTATGATCGTAAAAATACAGAAATTGATGCTTCGCACATTCTTGTAGCAGATGAAGAAACCGCAAATGAAGTGAAAGAAAAGCTTGATAATGGCGGTGATTTTGCTGAACTTGCTGCAGAATATTCTACTGATGGAACTGCTGAAGATGGTGGAAATCTTGGTTATTTCTCTGCAGGTGATATGGTTGCTGAATTTGAAGATGCTGCCTACAACCTTGAAGAAGGCCAAATCAGTGACCCAGTCCAAACACAGCACGGATTCCATATTATTAAAGTTAATGACAAGCGTGAGAAAGAAGAAAGCATCGGCGAATTTGAAGAAGTAAAAGATGATTTACGTCGTGAACTTGTTACACAAAAAATGGATCCTACTGCCGCACAGGAAAAAATCAACGGAATGGTTAGAGATTCCGTAGAAGATGTAAAAGTTGAAGGATTAGAAGATATTTTCGAAGCCCCTAAAGAACAAGAAGAAGCACAAGGCTAAATAATAGTAAAACCAAAAGAGGATGCTCCTGATATGATGAGCATCCTCTTTTGTTCTCCTCTAGGAATAAAAAGATATAAGTGATGTGGATAACGAAACAACTGAATTAACCACATCCAGCTCCAGTGTCCAGAGACTAGCGAGGCTACCCTCACCTCCATACGTGGGCCTGGAGGATCCGGGTCATGGCGACGTTGCCTCACGACAGGGCGCTCTTAGTCGGCCTTCCTTAAAACCGGCGCGCCGCGCTTTTGTTCCGCTTAATCGGAAATATGTTCTTTCTGTTGGCGCTTATTTACTCTTTCTGCTTCCAAGCGATCCATATATACTTTACCTTCTTTTTCAATAAACTGCTGTTCTAACTTTCTTTCTGCATGCATTGCCCGTAATGCCATATATCCACTCAAAAAGATTAGAATAACCAATACAAAAACCCACCAAGGTACTCCTAGAATCATTATTTGGCCTCCTTGTCCATATTCTCTATCAGATATATATGTCTTGGAAGTATAAATAATGACCGTTTACTTTATTCTTCAAATAGAGGCTTGTAAAAAGCCCGATTATCCATTGCAAACATTCTCTCCGTAAATTCCCCTGGTTTTGTTTTATCTAGGGCTCGGTTTAACATATTAAGTTTTGCATCCATTAGATCAATGAGGTGTAAAACCTCTGCTTCTCTTACTAAAGGCGGTTTCGGGCTACCCCATTCTGCCTTTCCGTGATGTGATAAGATCATATGTTGCAGGATAAGAACTTCTTCTTCCTCTTCAACTTGCAGTTCTCTTGCCATTATACCGATTTCCTCTATCATCATTGGTATATGACCAAGTAATTTTCCCTCTATCGTATAAGTAGTCGTTACCATACCTGAGAGCTCTTTTAATTTGCCTAAATCGTGTAGAATAATTCCTGCATAAAGCAAATCTCTATTTAGATCAGGATATAATTGGTGTAGCTCTCTCGCAATGGCCAGCATGCTAACGATATGATGTGCAAGACCTGAAACATATTCGTGGTGGTTTTTTGTGGCAGCTGGGTAGACAAGAAGATTTTCTTGATATTTTTTAATGAAAGCTCGGACGATTCTCTGTAAAGTAGGATTCTTCATCTCAAAAATAGCTTCTGTTAATTTTTCTTGAAGCGCATCTTTATTCACTGGTGCTTTCTCCACAAAATCTGACACATGCACATCATCTGTTGGTTGGGAAGGCCTAACCGCAAGTATTTTCAGTTGAGGTTTTCCTCTGAACTGATTAATCTCTCCTGAAACTTTTATAATTTTCTCAGGAGTAAAAAGTGCTTCATCTTCCTTTGTAGCATCCCAAAGTTTTGCATCAATTTCTCCTGTTGCATCTCTTAGTATTAACGTAAGGAAAGGTTTTCCGCCACTTGTAACTCCTTTTGTTACTTCTTTAATCAGCATGAAGCTGTCAATGGCTTCCCCCACATTTGCATACCCTATTCCTTTTTGCTGCATTTCCTCTCCCCCCGATATTTAAGGAAACCTAGCGTGCTAAAAATTGCACCTGGCTCTATTTTTTTCTACAACATATCCTAATTCGTGATGGTGCGTCCCTTTGTAGCTAATCTTGATTTATAACTGTCCGTCAAAAGTTTAAAAAAGGAAGACTGACTTAGAACAGGCTTAATGCCTACCATGTGTCAATCTCCCGCTGTTATTTGTTCTTAGGAATATAATCAAATATTTTCCCTGATTCGACAACTTGAATAAACTTCATTACCCACTCGTAATAATTTTGTGCATAACGTAAGCGTTCAATATCATCAGTAATCTTCTGCGTCAAGTCATCATCTTCTGTTCTAACCAATATTGCTTCTAATTCGGCGATGGTTTCCTCCGCCTCTTCTATATTTGTTTCCGTATGCTGGCGCCAGCGATTCCCAAAAAGAGAAGTAAAGGATTTATACCAATCTTCTTCTGACTGATACATGTCCTTACGTGTGCCCTTTCTAAAAGTGGATTCTACCATTTTCATGTCAGATAATGCTCGAACACCTGTAGACATACTTGTTTTGCTCATCTTTAGAGCATCACGCATATCATCCAATGTCATAGGATTATCGGAAAAATATAGAACCCCATATAAGCGGCCCACGGAAGATGTTATGCCATACAAATTCATATTCTTGGCAATCACCTGAATAAATTTTTCTATTGTTTCATCATATCTATCCCAATCAGTTGTTATATTCTTCTCAGGCAATGGATGTCCCTCCGCTTGCAATTTAATCTGCAAATAGTTTATCATTATTTGTCAATTAATGCGAACAGAATTTTTCAGTTGAATAATTTTTTCTTGATCAAAATACTTTATCAACTCTTCTTTACATGTAAAAAGGATTACTTGTTGCGTCTCAGATAACTGATCTAGTAGGTAAAACATGTTTTCTGTTCTAATTGAGTCAAAATGAACGAACGCATCATCCAAAAGGAATGGCAACTTATGCTTATCATTCATTATGTTACTTATCGCTATTCTCAAAGCGATATAAAGCTGATCTTTTGTTCCTTGTGAGAGTTCTTGTACATTATACCTTATATGGTCTGTCGTCTCTACTTGAAACAACCTTCCCTCCATTGGAGGATAAACCTTCCGATACTTACTACCTGTCATTAGCTTAAAGTATTCACTTGTCTTCTCCATAACCTTTGTTAAATATTTATCCCGATATTGCCGTTTTGTTTCTTCAAGCATCCCTTTAGCAGTTTTGAGAACTGCCCACTTTCGAACAGATTGCTGTAATTCCTCTTTCTCCATCGTAAAAGCATGTAAAGCTTCTGAAAATTGGCCAGAGGCTTCTAATTGATTGATTTCCGACTTCACCTCTGCTAATTGCTCACGTTTTCTTTCTAAATCTTTTTCCAGCCATGTTATTCGCTGCTTACTTGCTTTAATGAATTCCATCATTTCTGTCTCATCTGGTAATTGTAAGCTTATTTTATCTTCAGTTACTAACATTGATTGTAACTGTTCCTCAAGTCTTTCTGCCTCTTCTTGTAATTGTCTTCTTTCGGTTAAGAGACTAGCCCTTTCATAAAATGCGTTCTCTTCCTCAACTTCTGCATAATCTAACAGTTCGTTATAGGCTTCCTTATATACAGCTAACTTTTTCTCTGTATGTTGTAGTTGTTCAGTTGTTTCTTTGTACAGTTTCCTGTAATGCCCTCTATGACTTTCCATTGTTTCATATTCTTTTATCCATTCTTCCAAAAAGGTTAATTTGTCTTCTATATTTAATGTTTCCCTTTCCAAACTATCCAAAAACGCATTTAGGTTAGAAGAAAATTTTTGCTGCGTCTCTTGCAATTGTTGTAAGCTATTTTGTTGCCGTTTCTTTTCAGCTGACAGGCGAATTATATGCTTTAACTTATGGTGAAGGTCAGGCCAGTAAGTTACATCAATATCAGCTAGATAATTGTGTTGTTGCCGTTCTTTTATTGTTTTATTATCTAGTACATTTTGTTTTTCCTGTATTTCCTTTCCTTTTTCCTGCCATGCTGTAAACGTTTGGTCAAGGGATTTTAGTTGTGCTTCTATGGTAGCAATTTCCCTTGTAGCTCTTTCATGTTCCTGAAGCTGTTGGGAGGCCTCTCTCTTTTCCTCTATTGTTAGGAATTGATTCTCCTTTGTATCTGCAAAAGCTTCTATTTCTATTAATGATTTTTTGCCAAATCCCCATTGCAGCATTCCAAAGACTAGTGAAACTCCACTAACTACGTAATAAATGTAGTTTTCGGACATGATGCCTATTACAGCAAAAAGAACTGCTACGGCCATACTGAATAGCAAGATGGATTGATAAGCTTTCACTTTCTTTTGCTTCCACTCTTTCCATGTCCTATTAGTCCCTGATGCCTTGGACTTTTTGCTTTCCAATATACTGTTTTTTGCCAGCTGATCCTCTTTGCTTTTTAGTTCTCTAATGCGCTCTTCTGATAAGAGAGTTACTTCCAGGCTCTCAGCCTGTGCCAATAGACGGACCCGCTCTTGTTTTATTTGGTGGTTTTCCTCTATATGCTTCGCCTGTTCTAATGCTAATGAGTCTTGCTCTTTTTTGAGTTGACTCCAAGATTTCTCTACATGAAAAGGAAGCTTGATATCTTCGAGTTCTTTTTTGGTTAGACCAATATGTAATTGACTCAATTCCTGATCTATTTGATCCTGAAGTTGCTCAATTTGTCTTAAAAGGTAATCGACTTCTTTTTTTCTTGTGTTATATTCCTCTGTCTGTTTCTTTAGGATGTAGGCATGTTTTACTTTTCCCTCGTCCATGTCCAACTTGCTTTCTTCTATGCGATCAAGCTGTTCTCTATATTTCTTTTGGTGGTCCTGTAAAAGCACAAACTCGCTTTGTATTGGTAATAATTGTTCTTTAACCTGTTGCATTCGATTAAGACCATCTTCAGGAAAACGAATACTCTGCGGAAAGCCCTTCAAGCGTTTAACAGTTGTTACATATCGTTGTATGTCAGGAAGTGCCTCTAGCTTCCGCTCCTGACTAGTCAAGCTAATCTTTTTATCCTGTAAAGTCTGTTTCAGGGATACTATACTATCTGTCAGCTCCTCTATACGTTCCTTTTTCTCCCGATATGTTGCTTCTAAAGCTTTTGTTTTTTGTAATTCGCTAAAGCTTGTATCAAGTTTAAACAACTGTTCATTAATGATAGGCTTTTTTCCAGAAGGCTTGAATAACTGATTAATTTTATTTTCTAAGCTTGTTTCAAAGGCATGAATGTCAGTAGAACCCGTTAAGCCAATTCCTAATAGTACTTCCCCTAAGTCCTCCTCTTTCATCTTTGGTAATCCGGATAAATCACTGGCTGAAAAGGAAAAAATAGATTGATACGTTTTCTCTGTCATTCCCTTTAACCTGCTCTTCAACCATGCTTCATCATGCTCGGCACCACTATCGGCATAGCAAATAGCTGCCCCATTACGCAGCGAATCCATTCTTTCAATTGTAAACATGCCTACCTCAGGGTCATTAACCGTTAGGCTCCCCCCCATTTTTCCACTCGTCCTTGGTTGATAGGATTGTCGCTGTTTAGGTCCGAGTCCAAACAACATAAATAAAAGAAATGCGTGTAGCGTTGATTTCCCCGATTCATTCTCTCCATAGACAAGAGTTGGTCCGAACTCAGGAAACTCTATCGTTTTATCCACCCAAACGCCAAAACCGTATATGGTTGCTTTTACAAGTTTCATTTGTTACCACCTCATTCTTCCATAAGCCCCTTTATTAACATGTGCTGTGCTTCAAGCTTAATTTGTTCTACTTCCTCTTTCCGTAGTGTGTCGACATATTTTCTTGCTTGTTTCTGTTTGTAAAGATCATGCAAGAAAGGTTGGATGGACGTGCTTTCAATTTGTCTAAGTAATTCCCCTATAAAATGGTCTCCTTCGTATAAATACGGATCAATGGAACGATAATCCACCTCGGTATGATAACGAAATATATAACACCAGTTTGGCACTAATTGCATTGCGGCATTAACTATATCAATTACTTCTTCTATAAGCCCTTCTTGTTCCCATGCTTCTATTAGTCGCTGTTCACCTGATATAGCGAGGTCTATCATTTGGGGATATTCCTTCGTTAGTTGACGGCAGGCTGCCTGTAGTTTCTCCTCCAATTGATGAATCTCCGTACAGTCAGAAGCATTAAATGCTAATCTTGAAAACTGTATTGCTTGAAGGGGGACAAAACTTTTCTGACATCCTGCTGAAGATAGTTCTACAACATAACAGCCTTTTTCCCCTGTTTCCTTTCGATGTCTGCCTTGGATATTCCCCGGATAAATAACAGGGGGAGAACTTTTCAGCTCTTGCCTCTGGTGGATATGCCCTAGTGCCCAATAATGAAAATCTTTTTCTTCTAATTCACTTAACTGGAATGGTGCATACATGTCGTGTTCATTATTCGACCTGATACTCCCATGCAACATTCCAATATGATAGGGAATCGAACGATCGATAACGTTGTATTCATGTACCTTTCCTTCCGTTACCGCTCTGTTTTCATAACTAAACCCATATATTCTGGCAATTGGTTGATCTTCCTTGTAATAGATAAAAGAGCTAACTTGTTCATCTGGAAAAATGAATACATTGTCTGGATATGTAATGGGATGTATATTCCCTTTTGTATAATCATGATTTCCATAGGAAAGATAAACCATAATATTTTTTGTTTCAAGTAACTCAAAAGCCTTCTTCAAGCGAATTTGCGCTTTTAAACTTTGTCTTTCATTATCAAATAAATCACCGGTTATTAAAACAAAATCTACTTGCCTTTCGATAGCCGTTTGAACAAGCTTATCAAGTGCTAGGAAAGTGCTTTCCCTCATGGAATCGAAAATAGTTTTTGGAACATTTGCCAAACCGATAAACGGACTATCTAAATGCAAATCTGCAGCATGAAGAAACGTAATGCTATCCATCTTTTCACCTCTTTCCTCTATTTTAGCAAAGCCTTGAATAGAATGCACGTTCTGTTCACACGGAACGACTGGTAATAATTTTAAAAAGTGTTTGGGGCACAAAAAAGCCGAGCGTTCTTCCAAGTATAGACTCGTTAGTTGCTCGGCTTCTTCTATTTACTTATTGGGTTCGTTTGTCACCTTACTCTTTTTTTGATAGAGCTAATGCTTTCTTAAAATCTTTTAAAGAGTTCGATTTACCGTACATGAGGACGCCGCCTTTGTAAACACGTGCGCCTATGATGGCTAATAATACAATGGTCGCAACCAGAATACCGATAGAGAGTGAAACCTCCCAAATCGGGATATCAAGCATCCCTACTCTCAAGAACATAATCATTGGTGCAAAGAATGGTATAAAGGAAGTGATTTTTACTAACTCTGATTCGGGTGCATTAAGCCCAAATATTGCAATAAAAAATGCAATCATAATGAGAAAGATCATCGGCGTGATTAATTGTTGAACATCTTCAATTCGGCTAACTAATGATCCTAGCATTGCTGCCAATGTTGCGTATAGCAGATAGCCTAGAATGAAGAAGACAATCGCATAAATATATACCGAGATGGAAACATCGCTTATTCCAAAATAGGTAAACACTCCACCAGTCATACTGTCCTGATTCATCGTAATCATCGCATAACCGACTCCAAGGAAAAGAGCTATTTGTGTTAGTCCTAGCAGGGCAATACCAATAATCTTTGCAAACATGTGGGTGACTGGAGATGCGCTAGAAACTAGGATTTCCATTACCCTTGATGATTTTTCTGTTGCGACATCAGTTGCAATCATATTTCCATACGTAATTACTGCCATGTAAAGCAAAAATAACATGACATACACAATTCCCCTTGCTTGGCTTAACTCTTCATCTGTTTTGGCTGAAGCGTCAAGCGATTCTGTATTGAATGTTACAGGTGCTGAGATTTCTGCAAGTGTCGACTGATCAACACCTGCTTGCTGTGTAGCATATGCAACTTTTATTTGCTGCATTTGTTGTTGAATAATCATTTGGTTACCTGAATCAGAGATATTATTAGCGTAAAACGTTGCTTCAGGTAACTGATTATCATTTAAGGATAATACAATAAGTGCCTTATATTCTTCATCTTGAACAGCTTGTTTAGCTGCCTCTTCTGAACCATCATAGAGAGAAAGCTCCATATCTTCATTGGCTGCTTCTACTCCCTGACTCAATGAATCATACAGTTCACCTGACTGGTCAATTACTGCTAATTGATCACGTTCTCCATCCGAAAAAGTGTCTATAATTGTTTGAAAGTTTGTAGCTGCTATAATGAACAAGAGTGTAATGGCCGTACTGATTATAAACGATTTAGTCTTCACTCGGCTCATGTATGTATGGGATAAGATAATCCAAAATTTACTCATAGGAAGCACCTACCTTTTCGATAAATATATCATTTAGGGATGGCTCTTCTAATTCAAATTTTCGAATAAATCCTTTGCCTTGAAGTTCAGAAAAAATGGTTTGTGAAACATCCTCATTTTCAATTTGTAGTCGACAACCATCCATGTATTTCTTATAGCTGATAACACCTGGGTGGTTTTGGAGAAAAGCAAAATCTTCTTCCCCGCGCAGAATTAAGTTTTTCTTCCCGAAACCGCGTTTAATATCTCTCAATGACCCTTGAACCACAGCTTTTCCTTTTTGTAAAATACATAAATGCTCACATAATTCTTCTACATGCTCCATTCGATGGGAAGAGAACACAATGGATGTACCTTGCTCTTTTAAATCGACCACAGCTTCTTTTAACATTTCAACATTAACTGGATCAAGCCCGGAAAATGGTTCATCCAGAATGAGTAGTTTTGGCTTATGAATCACCGCAGAAATAAATTGGATTTTCTGTTGGTTACCTTTAGAAAGCTCTTCAACCTTTTTATTCATATATTCAGGAACTTTAAAACGTTCAAGCCAACTTTCCAAATCTTTCATTACGTCTGCTTTGTTCATTCCTCGCAGCTTTCCTAGATAAATGAGCTGGTCTTTTACCGTTAGCTTCGGATAAAGTCCTCTTTCCTCTGGTAGATAACCAATGAGATGGCTCTTATTATAGCTTATTTCGCCCCCGTTCCATGAAATGTCCCCTTCTGTCCGATCAAGCAGACCTAGAATCATACGGAAGGTAGTCGTTTTACCTGCTCCGTTCCCTCCAAGAAATCCGAACATCTCACTTTCCGGAATCTCAAGAGAAAGATTGTCCACAGCTTTGTGACTGCCAAACTGCTTTGTTACGTTTTTAAGTACGAGTGTCAATTTTCATTCCCCCTCTTCCATGTAATACGAATTTGTTGCTAATTCGTTCCAACTTTTTATATAAAGGTTGGCATCATTCTCTTAATAACATCGACTGACGATATATCGTACATCGATATATTAGCATAGACCTTACAAGTACGCAACTGCCTTTCTTAATATTATCCCGCCTTAACTAGCAGTAAGACCCCTGGGACCAACTGCCAGTTAAGGTACATTCGTTCAATTCACACTTGGTGGGTGAGGGAGGGAAACGCCCACCAAATGAGGTTTTACTTTATATTTTTCTCTTCCGACTTTCAAACCACTATTTAAGATTACCGATATTTAATAAAGCCTCAAAAATAATCATTTCCCTATGTAAAAAAGGATTTTAAGGGTATATACAGAATATAAACAATAAGATATCAATAAGGGGGAAGCAAACAAATGCGAACTTATGCCTTAACTGTATTTGCTCAATCCGGTGAAAAATTGTTAGATGAATCATTTACAGCTACGTCCGATGATGAGGCAAAATCTATTGGGCAGGCTAGATTAGAAGAAACAGGTTATCAAGAATACACCCATCGATGTGTTACACCTGAGGCGAAGCTCATTTTATTTCACCGTTAAAAATGCAAAAAACCAGCAGTAATCTCCTGCTGGTTTTTACTTTCCAATAAATACAGGCTTTCTCTTTTCTAAAAATGCCCGAACTCCTTCTTGATGATCTTGGGTTTGCCTTAGCTCCCACTGAGCTGCTTGTTCTTCTGTTAAACAAGATGCTAGACTGGATTTCTCGTGAGAATGATACAATAGCTTTGTCTTAATCATTGCGACTAGCGGTGTTGTAAGTAAACTTTCTGCAAGCTTCTTGGCAGCTTCCATTGCATGCTCATCTGCTAAAATATCCACCAGCCCCATTTCCTTTGCCTGCGCTCCATCAATTTGCTTTTTGCTCCAGATAAACTGCTTGGCATTTGAAGTACCGATACGTTGCTGTAAAAAGAAATGTCCACCGCCATCTGGTAATAGTCCTATCCCAATAAACAGCATTCCTAATGTGGCTTCCCGTTGTGCCAAAACATAATCTGCAGTTAATGCTATACTAAGCCCAAGTCCTGCAACAGGTCCTTGAATTGCAGATATGACGATTTTTGGCATCAAGTATAATTCCATTACTATTCCTCTAATCAATCCCATTACTTTGTCAAAATAGATTTTGTCTGAGAACGCCTCCATCATCCCAATATCCCCACCAGAGCAGAAAGCGCTTCCTTTTCCAGCCAAAATAATAATCTTAGCATCACAAGCCTTTGCCTGTCTTACAGCATCTAAAAGCTCTTCTAACATTTCTTCGTTTAGAGCATTATATTTCTCCGCCCGGTTTAAGTAAATGTATGCTATATGCTCTGTTTCTTCCATAACTACGTTGCCCATACCCTGCCTCCTCCCTATACCTCTATTTATATCTTTCGTCGATTTGGGTGTGACCTCCTGCTTTTTTATGAAAAAAGTTTAAAGGTTTATTAAGTATTTGATTTGCTGCTTTCATTTTTCTTCCATAACAAAAAGCCCACAAAAAATGTGGGCTTTTTGCTAGTCTTATTCTTGTGTATTATCTGGTGTGCCGTAAAGCTCTTCTAGTGGCTTTGTAATAATACGGCTCACATCATTAATTACTGTGTTAAGGCGCTGTTCTTCTTCCATCAGCTTTGAGATATTCTCATGCTGCTGAACAAGTTCAACAACCTGACGTGCCTTTTCCACTTCTTCCTCCGTAATTTCCTGACCTTGCATTTGTTTTTCTTGTAAAGCAATTTGAGTATCTCGGAAATTATCAAACATTTGCTTAGCAGCTTCATCATTCATTACTGCATCATATGCAAGCTTTAGGCTTTTAAATTCTTCACTTTCACGTATCGCTTTTTCTAAGTCATACGCACTATCATAAATGTTAGGCAAAATAAATCCTCCTCCGATTTTCTTACTCTACCTACTATAACAAACGTAAGATATCATGTATAGCGTTTGCCCAATGCGTCAAAAATCGAATAATTTGTTTTTTCTTCACTATTTACTTGCTATAATGATAACAATGTCATGCGAAAGAGGTTTTTACATGCTTAAAGAATTGCAAAACATTTTTCCTTCTAGTATTTTATATGACAAATTTAATCATGAAAAAAGTGAAGCGGACCATTATAAGTGGTTCCTATTAACAAACAGCCAAATAATTGGAATACCAAAAAACGATTTATCTGAAAAAGACTTAGCGCTTCTCTCCACATTCCTGGATCCGTATGAAACGAACTACCCTTTACTTACCGAGTCAGAGCAACGTTGGAAAGAAAGAATTCAAGAAAACAATGAATCGGGCATACGTTCGAAGACTAGTCAGCCTTTCCGTTTTGTTTATTTCTCTATAAGAGAAGATCAAATTGATCCAAAATCGTTTAAAGAATCCCTCTATGAGTTTTTCTCCACTCCCGTTCCTATTCTTTGGGAAAATGAGAAAGAAGGGATTATCATTGAGTCCAAACCTAAAAATGATGACGAGAGCATCTCATATAACCAGATCATCGATGTCCTCATGAGTGATTTGTACGTCAACATTCATTTTTTTGCAGGACCGTATGCTGAGCATATAAAGAAAACAGGAGATTATTATCAAGCTATTCTATCTAGCGCGCGAACAGCATTTACTTATTCAGACAAGTCTGTCTTGTCCTATTCTGAATCTATTCCTTTCCTATTAATAGATCAGACATCAACAAACTTTCGTCAGGAGCTTGCTTCTGCAGTCTTGCAAGAATTCACGGAAGACGAGGATATTCTCCAAACTGTAAAAACCTTTATTCAATGTAATCTAAATGTTTCCGTTACTGCGAAAACCCTTTATATGCATCGTAATAGCTTACAATACCGATTAGATAAATTTATTGAGAGAACTGGCATTGATATTCGCCATTTCCATGAAGCAATGTCTGTATATATCGCACTACTGGCAAATGTGCACAAAGGCTAACCAAATCTTTGTGCACATTTGCCATTTCAGAGAGTACAAACTTTTTTTATAATAAAGACAATAAATCGTTTTCATGGAGGAGATAGAATGGCAGAATTAAAGCTTGAACACATTCAAAAATCTTATGACAAAAAAGTAGTAGCGGTAGACGATTTTAATTTGCATATACAAGATAAAGAATTCATCGTATTTGTTGGGCCATCCGGCTGCGGTAAATCAACAACACTTCGAATGATTGCGGGTCTTGAGGAAATAACAGAAGGCTCATTATATATTGACGAAAAGAAAATGAATGATGTGGCCCCGAAAGATCGGGACATCGCAATGGTGTTCCAGAACTATGCTCTTTACCCCCATATGAATGTTTATGACAACATGGCTTTTGGCCTTAAACTTCGTAAATTTAAAAAAGATGAAATTGAAAAGCGTGTTAACAATGCAGCGAAGATTCTTGGACTGGAAGCATACCTTGACCGTAAACCAAAGGCTTTATCCGGTGGTCAGCGTCAGCGTGTTGCTTTAGGACGTGCGATTGTTCGTGATGCGAAAGTTTTCCTAATGGATGAACCTTTATCAAACCTTGATGCCAAGTTGCGTGTACAGATGCGAGCAGAGATTCAAAAGCTTCATCAAAGCCTTCAAACAACCACGATCTATGTTACCCATGATCAAACTGAGGCTATGACGATGGCAACACGACTTGTAGTAATGAAAGATGGAATCATTCAACAAGTAGGAGCACCAAAGGATGTTTACGATAATCCTGAAAATGTTTTTGTTGGTGGTTTTATTGGATCTCCTTCTATGAACTTTTTCGCAGGTAAATTGACAGAGAACGGGTTTCAAATGGACAATATAACAATTAAAGTACCTGAAGGAAAGATGAAAGGCTTGCGTGATCAGAACTTTGTTGGAAAAGATATTATTCTTGGTGTTCGCCCTGAGGATATTCATGATGAACCTGTCTTTATCGAATCCACTCCAGGAAGTAAAATTAAAGCAAAAATTGATGTGGCAGAGCTAATGGGTGCTGAATCCTATTTGTACTCCAAAATAAATGACCAAGATTTCGTTGCACGCGTAGATTCTAGAACAGATGTACAAGGTGGCCAGGAGATGGACTTGGCATTTGATATGAATAGCGCACATTTCTTTGATGCTGAAAGCGAAGCAAGAATTAAGCTTTAAAATTAAATTATAGAGAAGCTTTATACTGAACAAAAGCGCGGGGCGACCGTTTAGAAACGTAGCGAGTGGAACGAATCAACTGAGATAAAGGAATCACGGTGAGGTTACGAACCGATGATGACTTATCGTAGGGCGATTTCGTGAAGTCGCCTAGTTTCTGGGCGCTGGAGCTGGACGTGGCTGCCCCTGTCAATGAACAACATACCACCAATTATTTATACTTACTTATCTCTTAAAAAAGAAGAGCTAGGGACAAAATAAAATGTCCTAGCTCTTCTTTTTAACCAACTAAAGAGGGAAAAGCATTATGCTTTCCCCTCCTACCATTCATATTAAAATTGTTGTCCATTCATTTGTTGTTGAGCAGTTTGTACAAGACGCTTGGTGATTTCTCCACCAACTGAACCATTAGCACGAGAAGTAGTGTCAGCACCTAAGTTAACACCAAATTCTTGAGCAATCTCAATTTTCATTTGATCTAGTGCTTGTTGTACACCAGGTACAAGCAATTGGTTTGAACTGTTGTTGTTAGCCATGTTTATCACCTCCTGTAATTATAGTGTGAGCAGATCAGCCAAACTTATGACCTTTTTTAATTGGTAAATTGTAGGGTTCTTTCCACTCACAAGCGTATGGTGTTAACATGACCAAAAAAACATCCTAGCTTAATACGCGTCTTCTAACATTTAAAAACCCTAATGCCTGCGCACTAGGGTTTTCCTTTCGTTTATCTTGTTTATTTTGGCCCGGTCATATCAGCTGGGTTAACATATTTATCAAATTCTTCTGCAGTTAATAAGCCAGTAGCGACCGCTGTTTCTTTTAAAGTTGCATTATCTGCGAAAGCCTTTTTGGCAATCTTGGCTGCATTCTCATACCCGATATGTGGGTTCAATGCCGTAACTAGCATTAAAGAATCATTTAAGTATTTTTCAATTTCCTCTTCATTTGCTTCAATACCACTTGCACAACGCACATCAAAGGACACGATACTATCTGCAAGCAATTGACATGATTGAAGAAAATTGTAAGCAATAACTGGTTTAAATACATTCAGTTCAAAATTACCCTGGCTCGCCGCAAATCCAATGGTAGCGTCATTTCCCATAACTTGGGCTGCCACCATCGTTACCGCTTCACTTTGAGTAGGGTTTACTTTACCTGGCATAATAGAGCTTCCTGGCTCGTTTGCTGGGATGGTAATCTCACCAATTCCACAGCGTGGCCCGCTTGCAAGCCAGCGAACATCATTGGCGATTTTCATCATATCTGCTGCCAATGCCTTTAATGCTCCGTGAGCATATACGGTCTCATCATGACTTGTTAAGGCATGAAATTTATTTGGCGCAGAGACGAATGCTTTTCCGGTAAATTCATTAATTGACTTGCAGACGCGCTCCGAAAATTCCGGATGGGCATTTAACCCTGTTCCGACAGCCGTTCCACCAATTGCTAGCTCTTTTAAATAAGTTGTGCTTTCTTCAATCATCCGTTCCGACTTTTCCAGCATTCTATGCCATCCGCTAATCTCTTGCCCAAGTGTTAACGGTGTAGCGTCCTGCAGGTGGGTACGACCGATTTTTACGATAGCTTTAAATTCATCCATTTTTGCTCTTAAAGTTTCTTTAAGCTGTTTTACAGCAGGCAATACAGTATCTTCCATTTTTAATACAGCTGCAATATGCATAGCAGTAGGATACGTATCATTAGAGCTTTGGGACTTATTCACATCATCATTAGGATGCAGAACAAGCTGACTATTTTTTTCTTTTAACCATTTATTACCTACAAAGGAAAGAACCTCATTAACATTCATGTTAGATTGCGTACCACTACCAGTTTGCCATACGACAAGCGGGAAATGATCATTTAAATTACCGTCCACCACTTCTTTAGCAGCATAGCTAATCGCTTCGGCTTTTTCTTCTTCCATTAAACCTAGTTCATGATTTGCTTTGGCAGCGCTCATTTTTAAAATAGCAAACGCTTTAACAATTTCGTTCGGCATTTTTTCATTACCAATAGGAAAGTTCTGTTTACTTCGTTGTGTTTGTGCACCCCAGAATTTTTCAGCTGGTACTTTTATTTCTCCGATGGTATCTTTTTCAATACGGTAATCCATGTTTATTCTTCCTCCCCTATGTATGCTTCATTCCCCTTCCATTGTACCAAATTTTCAGAAGAAAAAAAGCGTTAACAATGCTTAAGGAAATCTCCCATTTTTGTTTGGTTTCTTTTATACTAAGGTATAGGGTAAACACCGCAACAATACAATACAGGGGGAGATTTTATGCCAAATAGCTGGACACATATACTTTTTTGCGAACAAATAGTGGATGCGTTAGAGGTTCCGAGCAGCATTTTATCTCATCAAGAGTTTATGAAGCTCGGCGCCCAAGGCCCTGATCCCTTTTTCTATTATAATTTCTGGCCTTGGGTTAAGGAAGAATCTGTTCATGAAGTTGGGACTGCCCTGCATACAAGGCATTGTGGAGCGTTTCTAATAGATCTTATCACAGCTGCAAAGCATGGGGATGATAATGTGCGCGCTTATGTCTTTGGCTTTGTCACCCATCATATCCTTGATCGAAACACACATCCCTATATTCATTATAGAGCAGGGTATGAAGGGAGTAAGCATCAAAAATTGGAAACACGAATTGATACAGTGATGATGGAAAAATATCGTAACCTTCAGTCATGGAAGGTTCCCGTCTATAAAGAAATTGATGTAGGAAAAACACTTCCCAAAGAGATCAGCGAGCTCCTCTATTCAAATATCCAAGAGTATTACCCAACGATTGCGGATCAGAAACCAGGCTATATCGAGAAGGCTTATCAAGATATGCGCTTTGCCCTGAAATTACTGTATGACCCTAACGGCTGGAAAAATAAGTTACTATCATCCTTCATTTCCTCCTATTCACACCAGCCTATACGAGACCATACTGATTATTTAAACGAACAAAAAACTACCTGGTATCACCCTGCCACAAAGGAAGCAAGTGATAAAAGCTTTATCGAACTTTATAACGAAGGCTTACAAGAAGGCAGAGAAATATTAATGGAAGTCATACATTTCTGGCATCGGCAAGAAGAGCGAATGAGTAGCAACCTTATAGAAAAAATTGCTGACATCTCGTATGATACCGGGTTACCGCTAGCCCTTCAGCTAGAGAACAAATATAGTGATCCTATTGTATAAAATAATTCTTTTTAATCAAGTATTTAATAACCATCCAAATAAACGGAGAGGCTGTAAGAACTCCGTTTTCGGATGTTCTCTCAGCCTCTCCCTTATTGTAAACCTATATCCTAAGCTACATGATTATTCCCAAATGAATTGTTTATACGCTTGACTACTCTCCATAAATTGCTCTCTACTTCCATTTTCAATAGCATCGTTTATCGATGCTTCAATTATTTGCTTGTTATACCGAAAACAAATTTCGTCAAGGATCATGCGGGACGAAAGTCTAAACTCAAATGGTATTTCTTTTTTGGCGGAAATTTCGCTTCCATTATAACGGTAGTATTTATAGATTAGCTTTTCCTTTTTCATGGAATAGCCCCCTTGTTCCTTTTTTCTATTATCCTAAATTTTTAGAATAATTTCAACTGTAAATTTTAAATTCATGAAAAGAATTTTTTCGGGTTCAGATTGAACGCTATAACCGAGAGGGATTATCATCCGTCCTACAATAGGATAAATTTTTTTTGAATGGTAACAGTAGATAAAGTGAAACTTCATTTGTTGGGGTCTTACTGCCAGTTAAATATGCACTATTTAAATTACCCGAATGAATAACCTTATTTTTACTTAGGCAAACTTACTTCTCCGCTCCCAATACATATACCCTTATGCTTCAATGTTTCTCTAGACCCACCAAAGGGCGGTTTGATAGACTATGTACGAGCAACAGAACCATCAACGGAGGCTATTTCATGGATCATTCAGATAATCTAAAGCGTGGAGAAAAAGGAGCATGGCTCAGTATATTTGCTTATATATTCTTAGCTACAGTTAAGTTAATAGTTGGCTATGCTGGGAACTCAGATGCACTCCGCGCAGATGGATTAAATAATTCAACGGATGTTATTGCATCGATTGCAGTACTAGTGGGATTAAAAATCTCCCGCAAACCACCAGATGAGAATCATCACTATGGTCATTTTCGTGCTGAAACCATTGCATCTCTTTTTGCAGCATTTATTATGATGTTTGTAGGGATCCAGGTTATATTCGATACGATACAAAAGGTCATTGAGGGTGGAGGATTAAAACCCGATCTCATTACAGGTTGGACCGCTTTAGGAGCAGCTATTGTGATGTTCCTAGTCTATCTATATAACGTTAAATTAGCAAAAAAAATTGATAGTAGCTCCCTATATGCTGCTGCTCAGGACAACCGTTCTGATGCATTAGTTAGTATTGGTGCTTTTATAGGAATTATTGGAGCTCAGTTTGGTCTGTTTTGGTTAGACCCACTGGCTGGTTTCGTAGTGGGCTTAATAATTTGTAAAACAGCCTGGGGGATTTTTAAGGATGCCACCCATACATTAACGGATGGTTTTGATGAGGAAAAAATTAAAAGCATCCGATCCAGTGTAGAAATGGACCCGGATGTAAAAGCAGTTAACAATATAAAAGGCAGAGTACTTGGCAATCAGCCCTTTATTGATATTACCATTCTGGTTGATTCCCAATTAAATGTGAAAGAAAGCCATGATATTACAGTTCGTATTGAACAACATCTTTATGAAGAGCACAATATTAAAAATGCACATATCCACATTGAACCGTTCCACTAAGAATTTTTCTTAGCTGAAACGGTTCCTTTTTTCATGATTAGACTTCACTTTAAAAAGATAGTAAGTAGACAGTTGCGATTGCGCCAAAGACGACGAGAATGACATTTAATCCGATATAAGCTAACACGATTGCTACAAGTCCCCCGATTAGACCAATGTGCGGCTGATCAGCCTTAACTGACATAATGCCCGGAAATATTAATGCTCCTAATGCTGCATAAGGAATTGCGTTTAGCCAGCGGTTTACCCAATCACGGAACTGGAGCTTGTCTACAATGAAGGCAGGAATTACTCTTGGAATCATGGTCACTAGAGCCATACCAAATATAATATAAAAAATCATCCCTCTTCCTCCTTTATTAGTAAGATGCCACTCATTCCACCAATAATTGTACCTAATACAATTGCCCAGCCAGAACTCATCCCAAGTCCCACACATAGCGCATTAATTAACATGGCAATGATCGCGATGATTCCTAACTTCCATTCTTTCTTTACGGATGGAATCAAGAGTCCGATAAACATGGCATATAAGGCTATTCCCATACTTTGGCTTAGCTGTTCAGGAATTACTTCACCAAGCACCCCGCCAAGAAAGGAACCAAATATCCAGGAAAAATATGCTGTTAAAATAAGGGCCAAGTAAAACCAGGAGCCTTTTTCTTTCTTGGCCTGTTCAGGATGGAGTGCCGAAACAGCAAAGGTTTCGTCCGTTAAGCCTAAGGATAATGGAAGTTTCCATCGCAACCCAATACCACGTAATCGGTTCATAAACGATAAACTCATAACAAAGTGTCGAAAATTTAAAACAAAGGTTGCAATAATAATTTCCAGGGCTCCTGCCCCAACTGCAATCATATTGACTCCCATAAATTGACTTGCTCCTGCGAATACCATCACACTCATTAACGTTAGCTCTGTTAAACTCATTCCAGCTTGCCTGGCGAGGACACCATATGTAAGAGCGATTGGTAAATAACCGAGCATGATAGGAATACCTGCAGCTACTCCTTTTTGGATCATTTGCTGTGCTGTTTTCGGCTCAGCGCTGGATGCTGTTTCCGTTGCCATAATCCTTGCCCCCTTTTAATGTGTATTTAGATTCATATAACGGATATCCTTCTAATTAGAAAATTAATTTATGTTGACAAATGCGAAGGAGAGCATGTATAGTCATTGTAATTCATTAAAGCGAAAAAGAGAATATTTTATCCAGAATGCGAAGTAGATCTTTTTTGGGCAGTATGTAGAGACAGGACGGTTGCTGAAAGTCCTGGCAGAAAAAGAATTGAATTACACATTCACCATAAACGGATAAGCAAATGGAGTGGCTAACACATTTTTGTTGGCAACCAGGGTGGTAACGCGGAGTAAAGCTTCGTCCCTATTTTTAGGGGCGGGGCTTTTTTTGTGGGGCGAACCATTATTTTAATCAGAGGAGGGAATTCAATGTTTCCAATTAAACCAAAACATCAACCAGCATTAGTAGAATCCATTCTTTTTTTCATTGTACTAATCTCGCTTATCAGTTTCTTTATTATTGAATTAGAAAGCTCTCCTCATATCCCTATTCTGCTTGGTATATTTCTACTTATAGCATACGGGTTAGTGAAAAAAATCCGCTTTGCAGATTTACAGGAGGGAATGATAGAAGGTGCACGTACAGGCATGGGAGCGGTCTTCTTATTCCTTGTCATTGGTGTACTAATCAGCAGTTGGATTATCAGTGGGACAATTCCTGTTCTTATTGATACTGGATTTCACTTTATCGGTGGAACATGGTTTTACGCAATTGTTTTTGCTGTCACTGCGGTCATTGGTGTATCATTAGGAAGTTCTTTAACAACCACTGCTACTATCGGCGTCGCCTTTGTTGGAATGGCTAGTGCTATAGATGCGTCACTGGCTATTACGGCAGGAGCAATTGTTTCAGGAGCGTTCTTTGGGGATAAAATGTCCCCTTTATCTGATACGACAAACCTTGCTTCCACGATTGTTGGCGTAGATTTATTTGACCACATTAAACACATCAGCCTGACAACTATTCCGGCCTTTATCATTGCATTTATATTATTCGCTATTTTATCACCTGATGAAACTGTTTCCTTACAGAGTGCCACTGATTATCAAACTGCACTTAATGGTACGGGGTTAATCCATTGGCTTTCCTGGATTCCACTAGTAGTTATTGTACTTTGTACTATTTTTAAATTACCAGCCTTTTTGTCTTTAGGTATCAGCAGTATTACGGCAACACTCATTGCTGGCTTTGTTAACAATATTCCATGGGGATCTATTTGGGGAATATGGTTCGGCGGCTATACGGCATCTACTAATTTTGAACCAGTCAATGAACTACTCACCAAGGGCGGTATCAACAGCATGTTATTCACCATTTCCCTTGTCATTTTGGCTCTAGGATTTGGAGGATTGTTATTCGTTACAGGGATCATTCCAAGCATACTACTAACATTACAAGAAAGACTTCGTAGAGTTAGATCTATTATCATTTCTACCGCAGCAACTGCAATAGGAATTAACGTCTTTGTTGGTGAGCAGTACCTATCCGTTATGCTAACAGGGGAGACATATAAAACCATTTATGAAAAAGTAGGTCTACCGAGAAAAGCATTGTCACGTACCCTTGAGGATGCAGGAACCGTAATCAACCCATTAGTCCCATGGAGTGTATGCGGAGTGTTCATTGCTGATGTACTAGGTGTTCCTGTGTTAACTTACTTGCCATTTGCATTCTTTTGTTTAGCAAGTCCTATCATAACCATGATTTTTGGCGGAAAGAGTGTTCATAACCATAATGCGTAACCGAAGGATATGAAGGTATAAAGTAAAAGGGCTAAAGAGAGATTATTTTTCTCCCTTTAACCCTTTTTACTTTATAAAACATCCACGAGCTTCTTCAACCCCTCTAATAATCGTGGTGAGGGTCTGCAGAACAGAGACTCTTCAAGTACGTGTATGTTCCCATTTTGAACAGCCCTTATGGAACTCCATCCGGGTCGTCGCACAACAAGCTCAGGCCTCATTTTTTCTTCTTTCACCCCAACCCAAACCATACAAATATGATCCGGGTCCCTTCCTTTTACATCTTCCCAATCAGTTTGGAAGCTTGCAACTTCTTCTGTCGCAAAGATGTTTTGGGCACCTGCTAGCTCACTAATTTCTGTTAACCAATTAATCGATCCAGGTGTGAACACAGGCTTGGGCCACCATTCCCAGTAAAGGGTAGGCCGGCTGCCATTTGTATTTCCTTTAGATTTTATTTGCTCTATTTCAAGAAGAAAATTCGTCTTTCGATCGTAACCTAGTTGCTTTTCCCCAATTGCAGTTCCAACCGTTGCGATATCCTCTGCAATTTCCGTAAGTGAGTTTGGGTTAAGAATGATATAAGGAAGTTGGAATGCGTCTAATGCTTCAATGTTCTTTTCCATTCCCGGAACACTTAAGGAGGCAAGCACAAGATCTGGTTTTAATGCTGCCACTTTTTTCATATCGATAGATAAATCAGGACCAACCTTTGGCAAACTTTGCACAGAAACTGGCCAATCTGAAAAATTATCAACACCGACTAACAAATCAGCTTTTCCTAAATAGTCCAGAATCTCTGTATTACTTGGACAAATGGAAACAATACGCATACTATCCCGCCTATCGTTATACGTTTCTTTCTTCTCCTTGATCTGTCAGCAGTACAGGTCCTTCTTTGGTAATAACAATGGTATGCTCATATTGTGCGGAACGGCCCTGGTCGATAGTTCTTGCCGTCCAGTTATTCGTATCCATTTGACTATTCCAGCTACCTTCGTTAATCATCGGCTCAATCGTGATAACCATTCCTTCTTTCAAGCGAAGCCCTTTATTAGGTAACCCGAAATGAGGAATGTGTGGCTCTTCATGCAATGTGGGTCCGATTCCATGTCCAGTAAAATCACGTACCACAGAAAAACCTTCTGCTTCGGCATATGTTTGAATTGCATTGCCGATATCACCGATACGGCTTCCTAGCTGCGCCTGCTCAATTCCTTTATAGAGGGCCGTTTTTGTTACATCCATTAGATGTTTACCCTTTTCATCAACATTCCCAACAGCATAGGTCCAGGCTGAATCTGCCAGTCCGCCATCTAGGTTCACAACCATATCAATTGTCACGATATCGCCATCTTTTAGCTTCTCTTCACGCGGGAAACCGTGGCAGATCTCGTCATTAATGGAAGCACAAGTAGCATAAGGGTAACCGTTATAGCCTTTCTGCTCAGGTACAGCCCCATGATCACGCATAAATTTCTCAGCAAATGCATCTATTTCCATTGTGGTAATTCCCGGCCTAATCATTTTTGCAATTTCTTTATGGCATTGAACAAGGATATCTCCAGCTGCTCGCATTTTTTCTATTTCACGCGTACTCTTTCTTGTAATCACTCAAATCTTCCTCTCTTTATTCCAAAAACGATCGTATTAAATATGTTAAACTGTTCATAAACGTTATGTTGTTAACTGTCAACATAAAGTGTACCATACAACATCATATTCATAAAAGCAAATAGAAATGAGGGGAAAGCATGATTGAAATTAGAGAAGTAAGTAAGCACTTCTCCGGCTCACGGAAAGTAATTGATCGTTTGAACCTTACCATTCCAGATGGAAAAATTGTTGGTTTTCTAGGACCTAACGGTGCTGGTAAGTCTACTACTATTAAAATGATCACAGGGGTTCTCCCACTTGATGAAGGGAGCATTACATTAGATGGGTTTGATATTGAAAAGCAACCAATGGACGCGAAGAACGTTTTTGGTTATGTACCGGATCGCCCAGACCTATTTTTACGTTTAAAAGGGTTGGAATATTTAAATTTCATTGCAGATATTTATCAAGTCCCTAAAGAAGTACGCCAGGAACGTATCGAACGCATTACAAAGCAATTTTCTATTTATGAATCCTTAGGTGATTATATTCAATCTTATTCACACGGGATGCGTCAAAAAATTATTGTTACAGGCGTTTTACTTCATGATCCATCCATATGGATATTAGATGAGCCATTGACGGGCCTTGATCCAAAGTCTGCATACATATTAAAGGAAATGATGCGTGAACATGCAAACAAAGGGAAAACAGTATTCTTCTCAAGTCACGGACTAGAAGTCGTGGAGCAATTATGTGATGAAGTAGCGATTATTAATAATGGAGAGCTTTTATTTTATGGGACGCTTCAAGATATGAAAAAATCCTATGAAACCGATCAGAGTCTAGAACAAGTATTCCTGGAGTTGACGAGTAATGAGTAAAACATGGAAATTAATTAGAATCATGTTAAAAATGCAGTATTCAAGAGCAGGGAAAAAGAATTCAGAGACGGCTTTATTAATTGTTGCGCTACTATTTCTTCTCCCATTAGCATTTGTTTATATTTCCATTGTCCAGAATGCATTAACTGTATTTTATGAGGCACTTGAACCATTGGGGCAGGAATCTCTTATAATAGGAATTCTATTAATAGCGAGTCATGTTATCCTATTATTTGTTAGTTTCATTTCCATATTGAATGCATTTTATTTTGCTGAGGACATTGATTCGTTCATTCCTTTTCCTTTGCAGCCATATCAGCTTTTGTTAGCGAAATCAGCAGGACCGCTGATCTATTTATACGGGGCTGCTGGACTATTCTTCTTACCAGTATTCTTTACGTATGGAACGGTAAGTGCAGCACCTTTTCTCTATTATATTGTAGGCATACTCCTCTTTTTATTGTTACCACTGATACCTTTTGCAATCGCGGGTACTTTGCTTATGTTTATCATGCGGTTTGTAAATATTGCTAAAAACAAGGAACGCTCGAAAGTAATTGCTGGTGTTGCTTCGTTCATCTTTATTATTTTAATTAATATATTGGTGCGTTTAAATGCTGATGTAGATGCAATTATGCAGGATGCGGCGATGTTTATTCAGGAGCAGGATGGACTATTACAGTGGATTACGGCTTTTTACCCACCAGCCTATTTCGGCACGATGGCTTTAACTGCCGAAACAGTATGGAACGGTGTTTTATCCTTTTTTGCAAGTATCGCCCTGCATGTGGCTGCTGTCATCTTATTTATTTGGGCAGGACAGCTTCTGTATATTAAGGGAGTTCGCGGCATGAACACTGCCAATAAATCGACCTTTACTGGTGCAAAGCTTGCAAAGAATTCATCTGTCACACCAGTATGGCTCTCTTATATTAGAAAAGAACTACGGATTATTTTTCGAACACCTACTTTTCTTACACAATGTGTGTTTATGAGCTTGTTCGCTCCGATATTTCTTATCGTAATTCTTTTTATGGATTCCTCCAGTGGAAATATTGGCGGCCTTTTGAATGAACTATCAGGAAAACATGGACTTTTACTTCTATTTATAGGTTCCCTTTTAATTATTGGCTCAAATGCAACATCAATTACCGGTATTTCTAGGGAGGGAAAATCGTGGCACGCCAACTTGTTCCTTCCTTTAAACCCGAAACAAATATTATTTAGTAAAGTGGCAACAGCCTGGATAATCAACTTAGTTACTATATTATTAGCCGTTGTATTGTTTATTTTTGTCATTAAAATTGACTGGACGCTTTTTCTTGTATGGTTACCTCTTGTATTACTGTCTAGTTGGTTTAGCAGTGCGCTTGGAACGTTTCTTGATTTCACACAGCCCAAGTTAAATTGGACAGATGAACAAGAAGTATTTAAATCCCGAATGGTCGGGCTAATTGGCCTGGTCATTCAACTAGGGATTTTTGGTATATTAGTACTTCTCTTATGGAATCTTGATTTTGTTGAAGGCATCCTTATGACGGCATTCATTTTATTTGTACTAGTAGCTACTGGGATAATCGTCATGCACAGCATTATTAATAAAAAAATTAAACAAGGACAGCATCAAACTATATAACAGAAGCACAAGCGTTTAGCATGAGCATGCCATTTTAAATTCCCTATGCAAAAATAAAAGTGGTGGGACGTTAGGTCCCACCACTTTCATTTAACTACATTGGATTGCTAAGCCATTTTTTACTTATTAATAGAATCCGCCACCGTGGCCATAGCCACCACCAGTATAAGCAGTTCCAATAATGATCAATAAAATAAACAATACAACTAACAGCGCAAATCCGCTGCCGTAACTTTCTTTACCCATTTTTTCCCCTCCTCTTTTCCGACTACTATACTTTATGCTGAAAAGTACTTTTTGGGAGGGAATTCGCAAAGAATGGGCGGTGTTTATAGATAATCTTTTACATTATAAATTTTGCCGTTTTGCACATCGGCTTCATTAGTCAAGATGCTCACTAGCACCTTGCCTACTTTGTCTGCATCTTCTAATGCATTTTGCTCTTTGTAAGACTTAAACGTATCCACTGCACTAAATTCTTCCTTGGAAGCAGCGCGTATTTGTTCCTGCATCCCTGTATCCATGATACCAGGGCTAAAAGCAAAAACTTTATGGTTTGTTCCCTTTTCATCTTGTTCAAGCGCAACAGTCTGTGTATACATATTAATACTTGCTTTCGTACTGCAATAAGCACTCCAGCCAGACATCGGGCGCTCTGCTGCCCCCGAGGTCACTGTAACACTAAGTAACGGGTAACCACCGGTAGATGCTTCTTTTAAAAATAAATTGGTCATCACCATTGGAGCAATTGTGTTCACTTTTACATGGTGCGCCAAATCACTGCTATTCATATTCATCGCCTGGTCAACAGGCTCTACAACCGCAGCATTATTGACAAGAAAAAGCGTAGAAAGATTTTTATCAAGCTGACCCTTTATCTCCTTACATGTCTCCTCGATGGCCTCAACGTCCCCTAAATCGCATTTATATTGTTGGAAGGTTACATTATTCGTTTCTGCAATATCCTGTAACCCTTCCGCACCTGTTCTTGCAAGACCAATTACATGAATCTCCTGTTCTAATAATAGCTTTGCAACGGAATATCCTAATCCTTTTGAAACGCCTGTCACGATCGCATATTTCATGAGAAATTCACCTCACTTTTTTTATTTATCTTTAACTTGGTTCCAATAGTAAGCCAATGTTTCCATTCCCTTTTCAAAGCTGTCTAATGGGAAGCTCTCATTTGGAGAGTGTAGCCGGTCATCTGGTGTCCCGAATCCTAACAGTACAATTGGCATTTGGTATATGGCTTCCATCCATTCTACAACAGGAATAGAGCCGCCCATTCTAACATAAACGGTTTCCTTGCCGAATGCTTTTGTATAGCTCTCAGCAGCTTTCTTTATTAACGCATGGTCTGGATCGACTTTATAAGCTTTGGCAGATAGTTTTTCTTTTATCACTTCAACCGTCACACCAGCTGGGGCAACGCGTTTTACATGCTTCTCTAGTAATTGTTGTACACGTTCTGGGTCCTGGCCAGGTACAAGCCTGCAGGTGATTTTAGCTGTAGCCGAGGATGGAATAATTGTTTTCGTTCCTTCTCCTTGATAGCCCCCATACATCCCGTTTATTTCAAAAGTAGGTCGAGCCATGGTATGCTCCTTAGCAGTGTAGCCTTTTTCCGATACAGTTTCCGGGATACTCGTAGCTTTTACATAATCTTCCCCTTTAACTTGATCGATTAATTCCCTTTCTTCATCAGATAATGGTTCTACACCATCATAGAATCCATCAACGGTGACAACTTCCTCTTCATTTTTCATAGAGGCTAGTATGTGATTTAATGCCATAATTGGATTGCGCACGGCTCCCCCGTACATACCTGAATGCAAGTCATGATCTGGTCCATTCACCGTAATTTCAATGCCCGTAAAGCCTTTTAGACCATACAAAATTGTCGGTTGGTTTTTCTCCACCATTCCCGAATCCGAAATAACGGCAAAATCGGCCTGGAATTGCTCTTTCTTATCATGGAGCACCTTGTATAAATTCTCACTGCCGATTTCTTCTTCCCCCTCAATGCATACTTTTACATTAAGTGGTAATTTTCCTTCTGTTTTCATATACGCTTCAAAGACAGCGAGATGCATAAATACCTGTCCCTTATCATCACTGGAGCCTCTTGCAAAAATTCTTCCGTCTCTAATTTCTGGTTTAAATGGTTCACTATCCCATAGCTCAAGCGGATCGGCTGGTTGTACATCATAGTGCCCATAAAAGAGAACAGTCGGTGCCTCAGCTCCCGCTCCGTTATATTCCGCATATACAAGCGGGTGTCCACCCGTCTCTTGTTTCTCGATATTTTCAAACCCGATATCGTGTAAGTATGTAGTAATAAAATCTGCGGCTTTATGAATATCCTCTTTATGGGCACTGTCTGTACTCACACTAGGGATTGCCAAAAATTCAAATAATTTATCTAGCAATCTTTGTTGATGGTCCTGTAAATACTGTAAAACCTGTTCGCTCACTGGATTTACCTCCTACAATTTATGATTGTATTTATTTTAGCATATTTTCTCAGACAAACTCCATTAGACTGATTAAGAACAGCGCTCATAATCAAGAGGAACAAGCAAAATGCCAAACAACCAAGTCCAAGCCTCCTGGCTAGAACTAGAATTTTCTGGCATTATGTCTTACTTTTATTTAATTTTATTCCAATGCTTGTTTTAAATCGTCTACTAGATCTTCGACATCTTCTATCCCAACAGAGATGCGGATTAGACCGTCTGTGATTCCTAGTTCGTTGCGTCTATCAGCAGGAATAGAGGCGTGTGTCATTTTGGCTGGGATGGATATCAAACTTTCTACAGCTCCTAGACTTTCTGCTAACGTAAAGAATTGAACCCGGCTTAATAATTTTGCTGCTGCCTCTTCACTTCCTACATCAAATGAAATCATTCCACCAAATCCCGCAGATTGTGTTGCTGCGATCTGGTGACCATGATGTTCTTTAAGTCCTGGGTAATATACCTTTGTTACGTTTGGATGTTCTTGTAAAAATGCTACCAGTTTTTTGGTGTTCGCTTCAATTGCTTCCATTCGAAGGGCAAGTGTCTTTATTCCGCGCATAAGCAGCCAAGAATCCTGTGGCCCTAACACGGCTCCTACTGAATTTTGGATAAAGTGTATGCGATCTGCAAGCTCATCCTCCCTAACAGCAACTAGCCCTGCAACTACGTCACTGTGACCGCCAATATACTTTGTTGCACTATGAAGCACAATATCTGCCCCTAAGTCCAACGGTTGCTGCCAATACGGTGTAGCAAATGTATTATCTACGATTAAAAGCAGATTATGTTTCTTGGCGATTTCCGACATCCGCTTAATATCTGTAATTTTCAGTAATGGGTTCGTTGGTGTTTCAATATATAGTGCCTTTGTACTTTCCGTAATGGATGTCTCGACTAGTTCGGGATTGCTTGTGTCAACGAACGTATGATGGAGCTGGAACCGATTTAAAACTTTTGTCATCAGCCGGTAAGATCCCCCATATACATCATCTGTTAATAGAACGTGATCTCCTGCATCAAACAGCATCATGACAGAGGTGATGGCGGCCATGCCTGATCCGAATGCAAAACCAGCTTTACCATTTTCTAAATCAGCAATAACCGTTTCAAGTCCATGACGAGTTGGATTACCCGTTCGAGAATATTCAAACCCACTATGATTTCCTGCGCTTTCCTGTTTATAAGTACTTACCTGGTAAATCGGTACCGAGACAGCACCCGTTTTCTCATCTCCAGTAATTCCACCATGAATCATTTTTGTTTTTCGACGCATTCCCATTCTCCTCACACATTATGAAAAATATTTTTACTTATATAACGATCACTGCCATCAGGAAAGACAGTCACGATATGTGACCCCGGTTTAGCTTGCATCGCTTCCTGCAATGCACCATACATAGCGGAACCAGAGGAGCTTCCAACAAGAAGACCTTCCTTACAAGCCAATTCTCCGACCATTTGAAAGGCATCCTGATCTGTAACGGTATAAACTTTATCGATATAAGAATGATCAAAATATTTCGGAAAGAACTCCATTCCAATCCCCTCTGTACGATGAGAACCAGGTTTGCCACCACCAATAATGGATCCTTCTGGTTCCACAATTGCCGCACGTATATGTGGATTTTTTTCTTTGAAAAACCGGCTACTCCCCATAAAGGTTCCAGATGAACCTGCACCTGCTACAAAAACATCGACCTTCCCATTGAGCTCCTCCCAAATTTCTGGAGCTAAGGTTCTATAGTACGTTGCCGGGTTAGCTGGATTAGAAAATTGCTCTGGACAAAAGCTATTTGGCACCTTTTTAGATAGCTCTTCTGCTTTTTTAATCGCGCCGACCATACCTTCCTTCTGAGGGGTTGATATAATGTCAGCACCGAGCGCTTTCATAATCGATTGCTTTTCTATACTAAAATGCTCAGGCACACAAAAAATCACCTTAAGATTATGCTCTATAGCAGCTAACGCCAAGCCTATCCCTGTATTCCCTGCAGTTGGTTCAATTATGGTGCCCCCAGGCTTTAATTCTCCTTTATCTAACGCATCCTGTATCAAAGAGACCCCAAGACGATCCTTCACACTGCCACCTGGATTCATAAATTCCAGCTTGGCATAGATCCTTACATCATGGGGTACAGAAAAATGTTTCAATTCAAGTAGTGGTGTATTACCAATTAGTTCCTGTACGGAGTTATATACCGCCACATCTCTTCCCCTTCCTTTACATTAGCGGGGAGCCGCCTATCATTTTAGAATACTTCATGCCATTCATTTCGATGGGAAAGCATCTCCCTAGCAATATCTTTTGCACCTTCCAGACTATGATTGGCTGCCCAGCCGCATTGCACTTCATTGCATGCCGGTACTTCGTCTGCCTCTAATACACCCTTTAAGGTCTTTTCTAATGTATCTAAAATTTCTTCATAATTATCATGGTTAAGCACAGATAAATAAAAACCTGTTTGGCAGCCCATCGGCCCAATGTCTAAAACACTGTCCATATGATTACGTATATTTTCTGCCATTAAATGCTCAATCGAATGAAGGCCTGGCATTTCCATATGTGCTTTATTCGGTTGCTTAAACCGAATATCATACTTATAGACACTATCTCCATTGGCTCCTTCTGTGACGCCGACTAGACGTACGTATGGTGCTTTCACTTTTGTATGATCCAAATTAAAACTTTCAACATTCATTTTTTTAGTCATTGTATCTATCCCCTTTTTTAAATCATTCGCTCAGCCGTTAACAGCCAAACAAAATCATTCATTTGCTTAAATGTTACATCAAATTGGTGTGTGTTAAAAATAGTTTGAATCACCGGAATTGTGGTGTAATATTCTCTTTCGAGGTCCTCAGCTAAGTTAAAGAATTTTTGATTCTTTGCAGCTTCAATGGCTTTAAGCTTCTCTGTTTCTGACTTAAACATTGTGTCCGCAAAGACTATTTTCCCCTCTTTGGGCAAAAATGCAGAATATTGCTTGATTGCCTGATCCTTCTCTGTATCTGTTAAATGGTGAAAAGCATACGTACTGACAATTGTGTCAACAGCATAAGGGAATGCTGGGTAATCAATAAAGTCACCCTCCAACACGTTAAGCGTAGGTAGTTTTGTTGCAGCAATTTCCCGCATTGCCAAGGAAGGCTCAATCCCAATTACCTTGTGCCCTTCTTCCAGTAGTTTTTCAGCAAGGTTTCCTGTCCCTACACCAAATTCCACCACATTTCCCGATGAATTTTGAACAACTTCTGCTAAAATATCTTCATAATTGGCAAATACAGCAGCATATTGGGGATCTTCCCCAGAAACACTGGCATCATAGGTATCCGCCCAATTATTAAAAATCTCAATAAATTCCCGCCCCATAATCCCTACAACTCCTCTTCAATAATTCAAACCCTAGTATTACACTTGGTATAGTAAGGATTATATGTATAACACTATCACATGTTACCTTTTTTATAAAGTGAAACTTCATTTGGTGAAGGTTACCCTTCCCCACAAGTGTTAGTTTGGCCTTACAATTCCTTTCGGAGATTATACTGCCAGTTAAGGCGGGATAAAGTACCTATTTAAAGGTTATTTTATTCAGAAGGGGTGCTGACTGCGACTTATTATGAAACACAAAAGGGTTGTTTCAGGGATACCTGGAGGAAATGCATAAGGTTGGCAAGACGAGTGGAGTAAAACTCCCAATCATTGAGGGGCCCTTTTTGGCTCAAGCAAAGAACTGCACCCGATGGGATGCAGTTCTTCAGCAATTTTATTAATTATTTTGTGGGAAAAGACGTTCTATCATCGTTCCAAATTGATCAAAGAATCCTTCAATGGGTTCTCCATTGTTCATATCATCAATGTAATTATTAGTTAGATCTCTAAAATCTGGATTGGTGGATACGTATACATTATCAATATCTTGATCGACGGATTTCACAATTTCGGTTATCTTTTCTTTTACTTCATCTGTGACTTTTCCACCATTGCCGTTTCCGTTTCCAGTATTTGTGTCATTGTCATAGGTATCCGTATTCTGTATGCCCTCATTATCAGCTGCATCTTCACCGTTATTGTTTCTATTATTACCGTTGTTTCCGTTGTTTCCATTCTTACCATTTTGATTACTTAATTCTGCTGCTACGTATGCGTTGTTTTCGGTTGTTAGTACATAGGCCTGGTCAATTTCATTGAGTTCACTTGCAATCCTCTTTGCCGCTTTCTCAGATACCTCATAGTTTTGTTGATCATTGACATTATTTCGGTTTTGATCACGCTCTGAATCTCTTGCCATTTCATAATCGCGATCTCCACTCATTCCTTCACCTGTATTGTTATATCTTGTTTGCTCTACATTGTTATTACCTGCTGCATCTTCTTGATTGTTTCCATTATCAGTACCACAACCTGTAAGCGCTAAAGTGATTACAGCAACTGTACTAGCTAATTTCCATTTCATATGTGTATTACCTCCTTGTCATTTGTTCTTAGTATGTAACACTTTTTCTTCTTTATGCTTCTTAAACAAATGCCAGGAGTAAAGAACCTTAATATGGCAGTGACACCATTTTTGTTTTAGACAATATATATAAAATGCGGGGACAATAAATATAACCCTTACATTTAAGGAGGGGTATAAATGGAAATTCCTGATTATGATAAAGCGTTATATTATACACTGTGGGGGCAATGGGATGATCTGCTTGTGCTAATGGTTCGTACAAAGGATGATTTGCTTTCAAAGAAAATTCAGTTATTCTTACACGCTTATCACTATTCACTCGACCAGAGTAAAATTATGTCTTCCCATGATAACTTATTGTATTATTTGGATCATGCCATGAAGGCCGAACCAGCTTCTATAATGGAGATATAGTAAAAGGCTGTGATTCCCTGTTGGAAGGGATCACAGCCTTATTTTATGGGTATGCACAATAGATAACTTCACTTACTTAAAGTAAAAATTTTCATTTTTATTTCCTTGTTTTACCCTTCTGAAAGACGGTTTTTTTCCAAATAAAAAGAATGAATAATAGCTTTCTCTTCGTCATTCAAATTCAGGGAAACGGAAGAATTTTTTGCCGAGGGATGTTTCATTTCTTTTACAATCCTCTCGAATGTCGGTACCCCCGCTTTAGCAGCAGACTTTCGTATTTGCTCAGGTATTTGAAATGTCGTTACATTCCATTCAGCATGTTGTAAAAAGGTATTTAAGCTACTGAATAGCCTGTTATGTTTATCCTGCTGATTAGGAAAGCTGACTCCTATAAGCATATTTCTCTGCTCACCAACTAAATTTGACCGCTCACTTTGTGCCATGATCTGGCTAATCACAGTTTCCATTTTTTTATTTTTATATTGCTTTAATCTTATGCCTATTCGTCGTGCATCATTGTTTACAAATCGAATGGACTTGACAAGCAAACCGTTATCAACTTTTAGTTCAAAACTAGGATTAATATCAATACTAACATAGGCAAATGCTTTGTTTTTTGCCAGCAAGAAATATGCGGGAATTGTAGATAGAATAAAAAAACAAACAAATACAAAAACCCGGCGTGATATTTTTCTTGCTCTTTCCAGAAAGTAAACGAAACTTCTCTTATTGGATTGTTGCAGTTCAAAAGTGACCTCTTGCCCAATATCTATATGCTTTACAGGTTTAGCTTTGTGGAAAGTCCCGTCTTTCTTCATGACTATGGTGTATGTACCCCGGTGTTCCATAACAATTCCTTTTTTCACTGACCCACCCCCTTAAGATATTCTTTTAGATATAAATAATCTTCAGCAAGAACAATAAATACAGCAAGTATAAATTTGCGATTTCTCTCTATTGTCTTTTTACTGACATTCACCTTTCTTACCAATTGTTTGATTGGGAGCTTCTTCTTATGAAAGACAAACGAGCGCAACTCTGAATCTTCGAACAAAGTTCTAGCCGTCTTGACAGCAGAATCACGAGCGTCCCTATGCTTGGGGGAGGCTTCCGTTAACTCATCCAATGTCAGCTTATAGGCTTTGAGCTTCTCCTTATAGTCTAAAATTTCTTCTCTTCTATGCCAAGCATCCTGCTCTTCCTGATATCTTTTTTTGACTGCAGAAATTTCTAATGGATTATCCATTTGTTCAGCATCGAACGTCTCGTCAAGTGATATGGATGCAGGACGTTTCTTCATATAACGAATATAATCAATGACCTTTCGTTTCACTACCAACTTAGCAAAAGATAAAAAGGAACTACCTTTATTTGAAGCATAAGACATCATTGCCTCATTAAATGCAGACAGACCTATACTAAACTCATCATCCTTCTCAGGATCAATATATCGTTTACAGACTTCGGAGACACATTTTGCAATAAACGGTTGATAAGTCTTTAAAAGATAATTTTGTATATACTTGTCCCCTCTTTGGACAGCGGTAATCAATTCTTCCAGAGGAGTGTCTTTTAATGACCGTCTATTTATCAACCTAGAACACCCCCAAGCATTAAAAAATTCGAATTATCTTCAATATTTTTGGGTGTATCACGTAAAAAGTCATTTTTATATAAAACGTCTTTATTTTTGTATATATCATTCAATGGAATTTGGAATTTAATCATATCTATAGTCACCAGCTTATTTTATAATTGAATTAAAATTTCAGTCTGATTAATCTTACCGTACAGGGCAAACTGTTGCTATCTCAAAACAATTACAATTTGTTTAAAATATAATTACTACCCCACCTCTTGGTAACCATTACCCATGCCCAAATACCTAAAACTTCAAAAATTGAGGTTTTCACCAAGATAATCTAACGAAAAAAAAGCCTTTCAGCAATCACTGAAAGGCTTTTTTGTATAAGCAAACCTTATAAACTTGTAAGAATTTGCTCTTTTGAGTTGTATTGAGCTGCATTTTTTGTTTCTGTCAGTGTACCTTTAATATATATATCCTCTTCAAACCAATCAACAGATTCAATTTGATCTGTATGGTAAACATAATATTGTTCCTCTGTGAAAGTTTCACTGTCTTGCACGACAATGTAACGAAGCTTCCAATACTCTGAATCAAATATCATATCAGCTACAGAACCGATTTTCCCGTCATTTGCATGTACTTTAAAACCTATTGTTTCATCTTCACTACGAAGATCATAACGACTTTGTTCCTCTAACTGTTGATCGTATACCTCATGCTGTGGTTCCTCAGGAGGTGGAAAATCTGCTAACGGGCGGTCGTTAGCGCCCCATAGCATATTACCTGCCCAATATCTACTCCAGCCATAATAGCCAATCAAGCTATCTTCTGTATCCTTTGTAACGGCACTCTCTTCCGAAATAGAAGGACTGTTTCGAACCTTCTCCTTGTCATACTCTACTTCAAGATGTTTATCATTTTCATTGAGGGTAATAAAGGAAGATGGTGAAAGTAATACGCGACGACCGGGAAGCCATTTTCTTGTGTCCACAATCGCATAGCGAATGGCCCACTTCTCATCATCAAAATACATATCCTTCACTTTTCCCATTTCTCCATCGGCTGCATGGATATTATATGATTTAAGATCGGAAGTAAAAAATAACATGTAATTCGCCTCCTTAAGACGTTTACAATATAAATACCCCCAATATCCAAATTCGAAACAATGTACCTATTCCTCAAAATAAGTAATCGGTACGAAAAGCCCTACCTTACCTTCTGTTTCATGATCAAGTGTAGCAAACACCACGCCAATTACCTTCCCTTGCTCGTTTATAATAGGACTCCCACTATTCCCACGATAAACGGGTGCTTTTATCATTACTACTTCCCGTTCCCAATCGTTTAATTGGGTATAACCAGCAATTGTCCCTTCATTAGCGATCCCATTAAAACGTAAAGGATTTCCTATAAATGTAATGGGGAGATCCTCACTAATTTTTGGTGAATCTGCAAGTTCAAGAGAAGGTAGGTTGGTTCCATCCACCTGTAATACCGCTAAATCAATGGAAGGATTGGTTTTTACTACTTCTGCTTCAAACAACCCGTCATCCGGAAAAGCAACCGTCACTTGCTCCTCTCCCTCAATGACGTGGTGGTTTGTTAGAATTGTTCCGCTCGAATCAATGGAAAATCCTGTACCTTTGGCATTTTCAGTTTCTACCACTACAACAGCTTTTTTATAGGTGCGTATATCCTCATCGGCCGATAGCTTAGCAGAGGTGATCAGAAAATCAATAGCCGGAATGGAAAATGTTTGAGGAATGAGTGCGAAAACATTAAAAGCTAAAGCTAGTGCAATCACCCAAAATATCCATTTTGGAAAAGGACGCTTGGGTTTACCGTCCTTTTCCTCCTTGTCTCTTTGCCATGCTTTTCGCCGTTCTTCTTGTACGATTTCGTAAAGCTCTTCATCATCAAATTCTTCGTATAAGTCTTCATCAATAATGTCAGGTTTCTCTTTATCTTCCTTATGACGATCCATATTTCACCCCGTACATTGAGCTTTTGGCTATCCTGCGGTTTCCTCCAGTCTTCCTTGCTGCATTTGGTACATTTGATAATAGGTGCCCTGTTGGAGGAGAAGGCTATTATGATTGCCTTGCTCCTTAATCGTACCTCTGTCTAATACAAATATAACATCTGCTTGCTGGATCGTCGAAAGTCTATGTGCAATTACAAGGGTTGTTCTACCCTGTTTTAACACCTCCAACGCCTGTTGAATAACAAGCTCTGTTTCCGTATCAATATTAGCAGTTGCTTCGTCTAATATGAGGATCGCTGGATCGAACGCCAACGCTCTGGCAAACGATAGTAATTGTCTTTCACCAAGCGAAAATGTCGTTCCACCCTCTGTTACTTTCTCATCATATTTATTAGGCAGTTTTTCAATAAAACGGTCTGCCCCAACTGACTTTAGCGCGTTTATTGCAGTTTCCCGACTAATAGTCGAATCATTCATGGTGACATTGGAAATGATCGTACCAGTAAACAAAAATGGGTCCTGTAATACGATACCCATATGACTTCTCACCTGTTGTCTTGACCATTCCTGAGTTGATTGCCCATCAATGGTGATGCTCCCCTTTTGCGGATCATAAAAGCGAAACAGCAAGTTCATAATCGAGCTCTTTCCTGATCCTGTGTGACCAACAAAGGCAGCAGTCTGCCCTGCCTCTACCGCAAAAGAAATGTCATTTAATACATAGTCCTTCTCACTGTAGGCAAAGGACACATGATCGAACACAATATTTCCTTTGTAACGTGAAACTTTATCATTTTCCACGTCTTCGCCAGGATGATCCAGCAGTTCAAATACCCTGCCTCCAGCTACACGCGCCTGTTCAATAAGCGGAAGCTGGTTCACAATATCTGTGACTGGTTCAAATAGCCTTGTTAAATAATCTACAATAGCGTAAAGCATCCCAATCGAAATGATACTTGTAGGATCTAAAGAAGCCGACCCGAAATACCAAATAAATGCTACAAACGCTAAATTACGAAAGACGGTTACGAGATTGTAGGACGTTAAAGCGCTAAGCTTCACCAGCTTTCTTTGATAGGTGAAATGCCTTTTGTTTAACACCTCAAATTCTTCCTTCGTCTTTTTTTCCCTACTAAAAGCCTGAATAATTGGCATTCCTTGTATTGCTTCACTAATGTTTCCATTAATTTCACTTATCGTAGAACGGATAACTTTATTGTATTTACTCCCAAAATGTTTATATAGCTTCATCCAACCAAAAATGAGCGGAATAATGAATAAACACATCATAGCAAGCTTTGGGTCAAGTATGAATAAAGCTACAAAAATTCCTGCCATATAAATGACACTTGTTAAAACAATGGAAAGAACCCGTTCATAGAGATCTCTTATAGCTTCCGTATCGTTTGTAATCCTCGCCACTATTTTCCCTGCAGGTTGGTCAACAAAGTAGTTGACAGGAATGCGCTGTGTTTGTGCAAATAAATCATTTCGCATTTTCCTAACAATTTGATTAGAAGATTTTTGCAATAAAAAGGTCTGATAAAATTGAAAGAACCCTGCGATAAATAGTAATAAAACATATAATCCAAGCAACCAAATGATTGGACCTTGTTCTGGTTTAAAGAATGGGTAAACTTCACTTAACGCCAATTTTTCCCCGGTAAATGTCTCTTCTCCTTCACTTGTTGTGATGGTAATGGTTTCCCCTTCTACATCACGCTTTCCTTCTAAAGGGATTTCATCCTCAACAAAATAATAGGTAACACCAATCTGGAACAAGGTAACAGGGCTACCAATTGTTTCGTCAGATTCCTCAAGCCTATCTACTCGCTTGTAAAAATTCCCCTTATAAGAAGCGGTCTGCTTATCATCTTGTGTTTCCACTTCCTGCCATGTTCCCTCAACACCTAGAATGTGATCATCAATTACTCTCTTGGCTATTAAAGGCCCTGCAAGCTCAAGCGATACGGCGATAATTAAGCAAATAAACCCTATAATAATTCCTTTTTTATAATGTAAAGCATAGCGAAACAATCTTCTCTCTGTCGTTTGTTTCATCTTAATTCACCCCCGCCTTTGCGAGCTGCTGCTGGATATATTGTTGTTTATACCAGCCATCCGTTTGCATAAGCTCTTCATGCGATCCTCGTTCCACAATTGTTCCATTATCCAGAACAATGATAAGATCTGCATGCGTTACAGCAGACATACGATGTGCAGCGATAAAGGTTGTTTTATTCTTTCTTTCTCTCCGTAAATGCTCAATAATATTCGCTTCGGTTTTCCCATCAACAGCTGACATCGAATCATCTAAAATAAGAATTTCGGGGTCTTTTATAAACGCCCTAGCTAATGCTACGCGCTGTTTCTGCCCCCCAGACAATGTCACACCACTTTCCCCAACCTGTGTATCAAGTCCGTTCGGTAATTGTTTCATATCATCAAGAAAATGCGCTAACTCCATAACTCGGAAGATTTCTTCATCCGTAGCATCTGATTTACCAAACTGGATATTTTCTCGGATTGTTTTGGAAAACATCATCTGATCCTGTGGAACATAGCCAATCCAGGAACGGATCTGCTCAAGTGATAGCTCTTCCAGATCAACGTCAGCGACTCTAATTTTCCCTTGCACACCAGGGTATTGCCTAAGAAGTAGCTTAAAAAGGGTCGTCTTCCCAGCGCCTGTTTTCCCAACAATACCTATCGTATCGCCTTTCTTTACTTCAAGCGAGATACCCTTTAATTGATTGGCCTTTGTGTCTGGATAAGAAAACGTAACGTTCTTAAAAACAATCGATTCTACTTCTTCAACCTTCCTTGGAGTTTCAGGATCAGTTACATCAGCCTTGTAGCCAACTGTTTCATTCACTCTATCAAGCGAGGCGTTTCCCCGTTGTAAAATATTGATAAGCTCCCCAACAGCAAACATTGGCCAGATCAGCATTCCAAGGTAAACGTTAAAGGTTACGAGATCACCGAGAGTCATCTTGTTGTCAAAAACTAAGAAGGCACCATATCCTAGCCCAATTGTATAAGAGAGTCCCACTAGGATTTTCATCGTCGGTTCGAATAATGCATCTATTTTGGCAACTTCCATGTTTTTAACAAATACATCTTGGGTCATGTTTTCAAACCTTTCCAGGTCCTGCCCTTCCTGGACGAAGGCTCGAATTACACGCACACCACGAATCGATTCCAATACATCATTATTCATTTCACCAAAGGCTTGCTGTGCCTTTGTAAAGCGTTGGTGGATGACTGCACCGTATTTATTCATAATTACCGCCATAATCGGTAGTGGGATAAGTGCAGCAAGGGTGAGCTGCCAGCTAATTGTTAACCCCATCATTAAGACAATCATTAGCATAAACACCGAAGAATCTACCAATGTTAATACACCAAACCCTGCTGTAAGACTAATGGCTTTTAAATCATTTGTGCTTCTAGCCATTAAATCTCCCGTACGATATTTCCCAAAAAAGGTAGGTGTCATTTTTGTAAAATGGTCCATCAAATTGCTTCTACTCCAGCGTTCCAGAATAACAGCACCGCTAAATAGCGTATAATCCCACAAAAAGGAAATAGCATAATGAATCACAATTAAAAGTAGGTAGCCTACAATTAATGCCGTTAATATCTGTGTTGTTAAAGTATCAAATTGAATATGGTCGATCGTATATCCTGCTAACTTTGGTGGAATTAGGCCAATTGCACTTGCCACAATAAGGGCAATAATAGCAAATAAATATCTTTTCCAATAATGTTTAAAAAACCAATCTAACTTTTTAAAAACCTGAAACATTTCATCACCTTCTAATCTCTCTATATAGTCCGGCCAAACTTTATTTCTTAAATAAGTGTATTATCCCCCTGTTCCCTTTGATTTGCCCTTTTTTTCTAAACCCCCACCGCTACTCTTTCTACCTCTTTGTATTGCATTAAAAAAGAGCATGTGTCTCTGACAACACATGCTCTCAACTGAGATAGCTAAACCTATCCCAGAAAACAAAAAGGTCACAGACATGTGTGACCTTTGATTCTTTACAAAGAAGTATGTAGGAAAATTAGAATACTGTTCGGTACCCTACGGCAGAGGTCACATATTTAGTTGGATGAAGTTGGATTGTTTGTACTTGAATGATGTTTTTCATCTTCATGACCTCCTTTCAATAATTTGTTCTCAATAATTATAGTATTAGGAAAATTTTAAGTCAATTGTTTTTAAAGTAAAAGATTTGTAAAATTTAAGTTATCTACAAGTTGGGACTTTCTCTTTTCCCCAAATGAATCATGCCTTGTAGCTTTTCACACGGGATTCTAGTTGAGCGAGAAATATCCTCTAATGAAGCGAGTGGATGCTTTCTAATAAAACTCTGAACTCGATCACTATCAGCAAGACAGGTAGGACATAGCATAAATGGGCTACTTTCCATTGGCTCTTTACACATCCGACAATTACGGATTATTTCACTCAAAACCTCACCCCTTCTTATTTACTTACTTTCATCATACAGGATACGACAGAGACAAACAATAATCCTCAAGAATTTTCTAAAAAATAAGGCTTTTGGCTCCGTTATTTACCATCCATCTGGACTATAAGATTCAACACATAGATAGCAACATATCCTCACATACTATCTTTATAGATATTAAAGCACTGGATATAAACAGGAGGAAAAAATGAAAAAAGCAAGGAGAAAAGCCACCAATTCATTATTTCCCATCAAAGCTGAAAAACTGAAGCAGCTATTAATTAGCGAATTTGAAAATAGTACGGATATTAGCTTTTCAATATTCGAAAGCGCAAATCAAAGGATTGCTGTTTTTTATCTGTCGTATCAGGTCGATTCAAAAAGAATGGAAAGTTTATTGTTGAAAACGCTTTTAGATGCTAAAAAGGAGTGGACCATTGAATCTATATTAAATGAAATTCCTTTAAATACTAGCCAGAAAATGGACAAATTAGAAGAAGTTCTCACAAATCTAATAAACGGTCATGTGTTTATTTATATTGAAGGAGAAGAACAAGTCGTCTCTTATTTATTACTAAACATTGAAAAGCGTTCCCTTCAAAAGGCGGAAACAGAGTCTGTGGTCATTGGTCCTCAAGTTGCCTTTACAGAATCCTTGATTACCAACTTAAATATATTACGCTGGCGAATGCGTTCACCTGACCTTGTATTTGAAAAAATTATGCTAGGTAAAAGAACGCCAAAAGAAGCGAGGCTTATCTATTTAAAGTCCATTGCAAATGAAACAGACGTTAATACGATGCGACAAAGACTCCAAGAGCTGGATGTGGATGAAGTTGAGGATGCTAATGTACTCATGCAATATATTGAAGATTCATCTTTTACGATTTTCCCTCAATTTTATTCTACGGAATTACCCGACCGGGCTTCTTATGCCATTAACAAAGGCCGAGTCGGAGTAGTTGTGGAAAACAGTCCAATGGCAATCTTAGCACCGACAACATTTTTCAGCTTTTTTGAGTCTACCGAAGATTTATATATGCGTTGGAACGCGGGTTCTTTTTTAAGGGTTTTACGATTTATTTCTATGTTCATTTCGGTGATGCTCACCCCAATGTACGTTGCAGCGGTGACCTATCATTATGAACTTATTCCAACACAGCTTTTAATTTCAATCGGACAATCGCGAGCTAATGTCCCTTTTCCACCAATATTTGAAGCCTTACTACTTGAATTATTAATTGAACTTTTACGTGAGGCAGGGGCGCGCCTGCCAACAAAGGTAGGTCAAACCATTGGTATCGTTGGCGGTGTGGTCGTTGGAACAGCAGCTGTGCAGGCTGGGATTACAAGTAATATTCTTATCATCTTCATAACAATTAGTGCACTTGCTTCGTTTACCGCACCGAGTTATTTAATGGGGACTTCCATTCGAGTGTTGCGATTTCCCATGATAATTCTGGCAGGGATATTAGGAATTATGGGGATCGTCTTTGGCATAAGCTTTTTAATCATTCATTTATTAAGACTGACTTCTTTAGGTCGCCCTTATCTTACACCAATTTATCCATTTCGTATGAAGGATATTAACAAAGTGCTGATTCGCTTTCCACAGCAATTCCAAGGAAAAAGATTTCTCTCCTTCCGCCCTAAAGATACTGTAAGGTTCAATCAGAAAAAGGCAAGGCAACGTAAAGATATTGATGAGTAGGTGATAAATTGGACATTAACGTAAAAGTAAAACCAAATTTAAGCATTCGTGCCTTTTACCTATTTTTCATTATCGCTTCTTTACAATTAGGTGTGGGAATTATGGGAGCGACCAGATTTATATATATGGAAGCTGGAACCGACGCCTGGATATCTATTTTGATTGCCATCGCATATATATTTGTCGTCTTATTCGTAATGACGCTCACTCTAAAACAGTACGAAAATGCGGATATATTCGGTATTCATAAAGACCTGTTTGGAAAATGGCTTGGAAACCTGCTAAGTACCGTATATATCGTATACTTTGTCCTTACATTATTTTCTGTACTTATCACGTACATCGAAGTTGTCAGAGTCTTTATCTTTCCGTCGATGAGCCCATTTACAATGTCCGTGATTTTAATGATTTTAGCAGTATACAGCACATTGGGTGGGTTACGTGTAATTGTTGGAGTTTGCTTCCTTTTTTTTATTCTTACACACTGGTTGCTGTTCTTGTTAATAGAACCTGCTGTTCAAATTGATTGGGATCACTTTTTTCCGATGTTTCAAACCCCCTTTCCCGTATTATTAGCAGGAGCAAAAACAAGTTCTTACACATTTTTAGGTTTTGAATTTTTATTTCTAGTTTATCCTTTTATCCAAAATAAGAAAGGAATAAATCCCCCTCTTTATCTTTCAGTAGCATGGTCTGGCCTTCTCCTTGTGTTAATTACGATTATAACATTGGGATTTTTCACTGGTGTCCAAGTGGAAAGAAGAGAATGGACACTTCTTTCTTTATTTAAGTTTCAACAGTTTTCCTTTATTGAACGCCTTGATTTTGTCGTAGTTGCAGAATGGATGATGGTCATCGTGCCAAATATTATTCTACTTTTATGGGGGGCTACTTATGGGCTGAGACGCCTTTTCAAACTTCCCCAAAAACTTACCATTTATGCTTTAGCTTTTCCACTATTAATTAGTTGCTGGATAGTCGATGAGCACTTTCGAATACAGTGGGTAATCGAGAAGGTAAATGTGTTAGGCTTTTGGCTCGTGTATGTATATCCATTTCTATTGCTCCCCATGGTACTTATAAAGAAAAAATGGAAGCAGCGTAAAAGAGGTGAAAAAAATGAAGCTTAAAAAGGGTATTTTCCTTGGAGCTATCCTATGTATGCTTACCTCATGTGTTGAATCCACCCAGTTAGAGAAACTAGGAATTATCCATACAAGAGGTGTTGATATTTCAGAAGAAAAACCGAATGAACTGGAAACTACTCTTATTATTTTCCAATTCAATGCGCAAACAAGCATGATCTCAAAGACTTTAACAGGATCAGGGCACACGATTAAAGAGGCTCGTGAACAAGCGAACAACAAATCCAGTTACAGCCTAACTCCTGGCCAAATCCGTCTTGAATTATACGGGAAAGAAATTGCAGAAAAAGGAATCTTAAACTATTTAAAAACCTTAACGCGAGATGCTAGGGTATCTGATACTATGTTGCTTGCTGTTAGTAAAACGACGGCAAAAGAAATGCTGCAAGTAGGACAATCAGATACGAACATGGATATCGGGCAATTTCTTCACGGCATGATCAGACAAGAGCATATGGAGGACTCCATCCCCGAGGTTGCCTTACATGATTTTACGCATACCTATTTTGATGTGGGAAAAGATCCTTTTCTCCCTGTTATCTCATTGCAAGAAAACATCCCGCAAATTTCTGCACTAGGGATTTTTCAAGGTGATAAATATGTAGGAGATATAACATTGGAAGAAGCATTACTTTTAAACATGACTCAAAACCATGTCAACTTCGCTCCGATTGAGTTAAAGATACCTCGAGCTCCATTCAAAGAGTACCTCGGTGGAGAAGAAGTTGTTGATCCGGACAGTGAAGATATGTTCGTGCGGATTGGCATAAAGGGCGGAACAAATAGCGAGATAACCGACGTAGAACAACTCCGTTATCGTTCAAACGTGAACATAGATATAGATTTACATGAAGTATCAGAACAACTCGTTGTGGAGGATGATAAAGTAGCAAGCATACTTGAGAAAGAGCTGGAAAAGGCAATTAAGAAAAAATACGAAACTTTATTAAAAAAGTTGCTTGAGTTAAACGCTGATCCTGTGGGATACGGGAAGTTATACAAAGTTAAGCATGATAACAACTTAACAACAGAAGAATGGAGAGAGAAATTCCCTGACATCACTGTAGATTTTCAAGTTGATGTAAACTTGATTCACTTTGGTACGCTTCGCTAGGGAGTATAATAACGAAAAAGCCACCGAGTACGATCGATTGTGCCTCGTATTCGGTGGCTTTTTACTTTTTCTAAACTGACTAATTCTTTTGCACTTCCTCGATAATTTCGATCACTCGATCTCTTGCCTTTTCACTTTTATATTGTTTCATTGTGTCTGTCATAACAGCAGCATACTCTTTTAATTGGGTTAATTCATGCACCAGTGAATCACTGGTTAACTTCTCTTCTTCTAACACCCTTGCATAACGCTGTTTTACAAAGGACTTAGCATTAATGATTTGGTCTCCCCTACTCGCCTCCCTGGATAATGGAATGAGAAGCATAGGGATTCTTAAGGCTAAAAATTCAAAGATCGCATTTGACCCCGCACGGGAAAGGACATAATCTGTAGCTGCAAAAACGTCTTTAAGCTCTTCATTCACATATTCAAACTGCACATATCCCTCTCTCTTATAAGCAGAGTCAACCTTATCTTTCCCGCAAATATGAATGATTTGGAACTTTTCAAGTAAGTCGTCTAACGAACCTCTAATGGTTTCATTTATCTTTTGAGATCCACCGCTTCCTCCCATAATCAATAAAACCGGTTTACCTGACGTTAATCCAGCAAATTCCAGACCTGCCTCCTTTTTCCCTTCAAATAATTCATCACGAATTACCGCACCAACATACTCGGCCTTTTCTTTTGGTAAATATTCCATCGTTTCTGGGAATGTCGCTAGTACTTTTTTGGCAAAGGGGATCGCAATCTTGTTAGCAAGACCAGGAGTGTAGTCTGATTCATGAATAACGACGGGTACTCTTTTAAGCTTTGCGGCTAACACTACTGGCACCGAAACAAAGCCCCCCTTTGAAAAAATCACAGAAGGCTTGCGCTTCTTCATAATCCGTGCTGCCTGAGAAACACCCTTTAACACTTTGAAAGGATCTTTGATGTTTTCCTTAGAAATATATCTTCTAAGTTTCCCTGTGGAAATGGGATGATAGGTTACCCCTTTCAGCTGACTGATTAAAGTTTTTTCAATTCCATCATGTGAACCAATGTAATCAATCTCATACCCCTTATCCTGGTAATATGGAATTAGCGCAAGGTTAACAATTACGTGTCCTGCTGTACCACCACCAGTAAATAGGATTCGTTTATTATTCATGCTATGTTCTCCTTTATGTCCAAAAATCTTCTTAGTTTTTTTACATTCTCTAATATCGTATTAAATGTAGGGGGAAATTGAAAGTAAAAAAAGGTATCCATTTGAAAATTAAATGAATACCTTTTTAAAGTACCTATACTTAATTGTTTAATACATAACAACTTCCCGTGAACCTTGAAACTAGTTTACTTTAAAAGCCCCACAATTGCTGTGATGGAATACTTAAAGAAAGCAACTTTATCTTACAAGAAAAGTCCTACTACAGTTGCGGACAGGATAGAAGCTAGTGTCGCACCGACCAGTAATTTCATACCAAATCCGGATACACTTACTGCTTTTTCACTGTCTATTCCTTTTACAGTACCTGCGATGATACCAATAGAAGAGAAGTTAGCGAAGCTGGTTAGAAATACGGAAACAATACCAACGGTTTTCTCAGACATCTCTGCGATCATCGGTTGGAATTCAAGCATTGCCACGAATTCATTTGTAACGATTTTTGTTCCCATGACAGACCCAGCTTGAAGTACTTCACCAGGCGAAATACCCATTAGTATGCCGATCGGGTAAAGAATATAACCAAGTAATTCCTGTAAGGTAACTCCTGTAAAGCCAATAATCCAGTTTACCAACTCTAATGATGCAATGAATGCGATAAGCATGGCTGCAACGATGAGGGCGATTTTCCCACCTTCTAAGGCACCATTTCCCATTGCTTCAAAAATACTTTTATCATTTGAAACATTTTTTACATCTACTCTATCTTCTTCTTTCGGCACTTTTACCGGTGCAATAATGGATGCAAGCATTAAGGCACTGAACATATTAAGAGGCAATGCCACAAGTACATACTGTGGTGGTAACATTTGCAAATATGACCCTACTATAGAAGCAGAAACAGATCCCATTGCAGATGCACTAACAATGTATAAACGATTTGCAGTTAGATGGTGAAATTGCGAACGAATCGCAATTAACGCTTCCGACTGACCAAAAAAGATACTATTAACTGCATTAAATGATTCAACTCGAGGAAGACCTGTTATCTTGGAAATAAGACCCCCGAAATATTTAATGATAGGTGGAAGAATTCGCAAATATGTTAATACCGATAAGATGGTTGCAAAGAAGATAATTAATAAAAGCACGTTAAAGAAGAATACACTGCCACCCTCTTCGATTTGTAGACCACCTACTACAAAGTTAACTCCCTCTGTACCAAATTCAATTAATTTATTAAAACCTGCCGCTATTCCATTAATGATTGCTTGTCCAATATCTGTATTAAACATAAACCACGTCGTTAAAAGCTGAAGGACAAGCATAATCCCAATACCCTTATAGTTAATGTTTTTCTTATCGTTAGACATTAAAAATGCCAGACCTAACACAACGGCAATTGCTAATAACCCTAAAATAATTCCCATGTTATTACCCTACCTACCTTTCCCTTTTGTAACTGTTTTCATTTCCTTCATTACAATGGATATTGTATCAAGTCGTCAGACGTCATTCAACTAATTATATTTTCTGTAAATAATAGTTCTCTACTTATTACTTCCCTAAAAAACAGCTTATTAACAATAAGTTTCTTCATTTTCTAAATTTCCTTGGTAAAAAATACTTATAGTTATATGCTTATTCTTTTCCTAAAACATCGTACGAAACCATAAGAACAATTTAAGAAGACAGAAAAGAGGCTGGGACAAAACCCGGTAAAATAAAAAAGTGGTACTTCCCCTCTGGGGAGCACCACTTTTTTTGAATTTATGTACGCAAAAAGGATACCTTCTGGTAAAGTTAAAGTACCACACCAAAACAGAACCGGAGGTATCCCTTATGTTTAAACATTATACCATGAATCAAGTCATTTTGCCTTTAGATTTAGAAATGAAACTTCAAGAAAATGATATAGCCTACGCAGTTAATCATGTTGTGGAGAGTATTCCAGAGGATTCATTTGCGGAGTTTTTCCGTGAAACAGGATGCCCTGCATATCATCCAAGGATGATGATGAAGGTTATCTTATGTGCCTATACGCAGTCTGTTTTTTCTGGCAGAAAAATAGAGGGGTTACTCAAAGACAGTGTACGTATGATGTGGTTAGCACAAGGCTATGAACCGAGTTATCGTACCATTAATCGATTTCGTGTGCATCCGGAAGTAAAAGAATTATTACGTCAGTGTTTCGTCCTATTTCGTTGTCAACTTGTGGAAGAGAAGATGATTGAAGAAGAGGCCATTTTTATTGATGGTACGAAGATAGAGGCGAATGCAAATAAGTTCACCTTTGTGTGGAAAAAATCCATTGAAAAATACAGCACCGATTTAATAAAGAAGTCGAATCAACTGTATGAGGAATTACTGGAAAAGGAAATTATCCCTGAAATAGAAAGGGAAAGTTCCGATGAACTTTCAACGGAAGAACTCAGTGAAGTGGTAAAAAAACTAGATGAAGAAGTAAAAAAATATGATGAAGAAATCGAGAAGAGTGAAGAAGCGAAAGAACGCAAACAACTTCGTTCCGAGCGAAAAGAACCCAAGCAATACCGTAAACAATTCCAAGACTTTGAAGCTCGTAAACACAAATATCAAAAAGATATGGAAATCTTTGGCGATCGCAATAGTTATTCAAAGACGGATCATGATGCCACTTTTATGCGAATGAAAGATGACTATATGAAAAATGGCCAACTTAAAGCAGGTTATAATGTACAAATTGCGACCGAAGGTCAATACACATTAGCCTATGATGTATTTCCAAATCCTACGGATACTCGCACATTTATTCCTTTCCTCGATAATATTGAAGATAGGTATTTTAAGTTACCCAAGTATATTGTTGCTGACGCGGGTTACGGTAGTGAACAAAATTACAGTAATGTACTCCATCGAGAAAAGATGCCACTCATTACGTATAATACCTATCGGAAGGAAAAGAAAAAGAAATATAAAACAAATCCTTTTCATGTATCCAACTGGGAGTATGATTCAGACGGAGACTTTTTTACTTGTCCAAACGGAAAGAAGGTAGCTTTTCAATACCTATCAAATCGAAAGGATAAAACCGGGTTCAAACGAACCTTTCGTGTCTATGAATGCGAAGATTGCTCTGGGTGTCCATTACGCGATCAGTGTACCAAAGCAAAAGAGAATCGGAAAATTTACTACAATGCTCATTGGGAACAACAAAAAGAATATATAAGAGAGCAGCTTTCAAAAGAAGAAACGGGAGAAATCTATGGGAAACGTAAAATAGATGTGGAACCTGTCTTCGGATTTCTGAAGGCTAATTTGCGTTTCACTCGAATGTCGGTGAGAGGCAAATCTAAAGTGGAAAATGAATTAGGATTTGCATTTATGGCGGTGAACATAAGAAAGTACACCGCCACCATGCAACATACAAGCCCAAACTCTAACAAAAAAGATTCCAGTTATCATTTTTTGATAACTGGAATCTTTTTTACTTACTTAAGGCTAGTTATGTCCCAGCCTCTTATTAATTCTATTAACCTTCTAATAATAAATCATACGGGTCTTCTAGTAATTGTTTTACTCTTACTAGGAATTGTACAGCTTCCTTCCCATCAACAATTCGATGATCGTAAGAGAGAGCTAGATACATCATTGGGCGCACTTCAATGGAATCATCAGGCATTACCATTGCCCGCTTCTGGATATTATGCATACCAAGGATTCCCACTTGTGGAGCATTTAGAATTGGTGTAGATAGCATTGATCCAAACGTCCCGCCATTAGTAATGGTGAAGGATCCACCTTGCAAATCTTCCATAGCAAGTTTTTTATCGCGAGCTTTTTTACCTAGGTTTCCAATTTCACGTTCCACACCAGCAAAATCCATGCGGTCTGCGTCACGTACTACAGGTACCACAAGTCCGTCGTCTGTGGAAACTGCAATCCCGATATCGTAGAACTTTTTAATAACTATTTCATTATCTTGAATTTCCGCATTTAAGAGTGGGAAATCCTTTAGTGCGCCGACCACAGCTTTAGTAAAGAAGGACATAAAGCCTAATTTCACGCCATGTTTTTCTGTGAATTTTTCTTTTCTTTCACTACGCAGTTTCATGACGTTTGTTAAATCTACTTCGTTAAAAGTGGTTAACATAGCTGCTTCATGCTGTACCTCAACAAGGCGCTTTGCGATTGTTTGGCGACGTCGAGACATTTTCACACGTTCTACAGGCTTATCAAATTCTGTTTTCTTAGAAGCAGCTTCTTTTTTATCTTCTTTCTTTTCTTCTTTTTTATTCGAGCCTTTTGCAGCAGCTTCAACATCTTCTGGGCGCACACGTCCAAGCGGATCTCTAGGTTGCACTTGGCTAAGGTCAATATTTAACTCCCGCGCACGTTTTCGAGCTGCTGGTGAAGCGATGACTTCCCCATTTTTGCTTGATCCAGCTGAAGTATCCTTTTCCTGTTTTTTCTCTTCAGTAGATTCTTCGACGTGAGATTCTTCTTGATCCTTAGATTCTTTTTGCACATTCTTATTCTCTTTTTCTTCTTTTGGTGCTTCTTCTTCTGATTTCTCTTCCCCTTGCTCTCCGCCAGCCTCGCCGTTTTCATCAACCTTTGCAATAACGTCTCCGACTTCTACATCATCGCCTTCTTCGCGGAGGATTTCTGTGATAACACCTGCATAATCTGCATTCACTTCAACATTTACTTTATCTGTTTCTAACTCAACTACTGGATCGCCTTTTTCAATTTTGTCACCTTTTTTTACGAGCCACTCAGCGATCGTTCCTTCTGTAATCGATTCAGCAAGTTCTGGTATTTTAATCTCTTTCACTGGAATCTCCTCCTTTAGACGGGTTGATTGCTTTTTGTACAAGTTGTTTTTGTTCGGTTTTGTGGACGTTTGGTACTCCAACAGCAGGCGCAGCCCTATGTGGGCGACCTATATAGCGAAGTTCCTGTCCTTCTTGAAGCAGCTCTCGTAAGTAGTCATCAACATAATCCCAAGCACCCATGTTTTTTGGTTCTTCCTGTACCCACACGATTTCTTCCAGGTTAGGTAACTCAGATAGTTTTCTCTCGAGCTCTTCTTTAGGAAAAGGATAAATCTGCTCTAAACGGAGTACTCCTAACCAATCAAAATTCTCTTCTGAATTATCAATTGCTTCTTCTATATCTACCATAATCTTTCCAGACCCAGTAAGAAGTCGCTTCGTTTTCTCATTATGGAATGCAAGGTTTGGTTGTTGGCGTAATGGTTCGAATTTCCCTTCAGCAAATTCTTTTGGCTCTGAAGAAACACGTTGATTCCGCAACAGACTCTTAGGTGTCATAAGAATTAACGGTCTAGCTTCTTCACGTCCTCGCATTGCAGCCTGCCTACGAAGTAAATGGAAAAACTGTGCAGAAGAGGTTACATTCGCTACAATCCAGTTATTCTCCCCTGCCATCTGCAAAAAGCGCTCCAGTCTTGCGCTGGAATGCTCTGGACCTTGCCCTTCATATCCATGAGGTAAGAGCATTACCATATTTGATTTTTCTCCCCATTTTGCTCTGGCAGCAGATATAAACTGATCAAAGATAACCTGTGCAGCATTTGCAAAATCGCCAAATTGCGCTTCCCAAATTACTAGTGTATTTGGGGATTGAACGCTGTAACCATATTCAAAGCCAAGTACACCTGCTTCTGACAAAGGACTGTTGCGGATATCAAATGACGATTTTGCATCGTCTAGTCCGTGCATCGGGCTGTACTTTTCATTCGTTTCTACATCATGAAGCACAGCATGACGATGTGCAAAAGTTCCCCGCTCCGAATCCTGTCCAGTAAGTCTTATTGGGATGCCATCTCTTAAGATGGAGGCATACGTAAGTGCTTCGCCAGCTCCCCAGTCCGCTTTACCGCCTTCTTCCATAGCGGAACCACGACGGTCTAAGATTTTTTCAAGCTTTTTAAAGCCGTTGAATCCTTCAGGTCTATTTAATAGATCTTTATTTAGGTCTTGTAGAACTTCAAGCTTAACAGCCGTGTCAAAGGCTCCCAAATTATTTTCCAACGCTTTTGGCATGCATTTGGCTTCTGCCTCGCCTGTTTCGTTTTCTTTCATGCCATCATAAATTTCACGGAGTTTCTTTTCGACTTCTTCTAGCTTGCTTTTTAATGTCGACTCTTCAATGATCCCTTTCTCTCGTAACACTTCCGCATATACATTTGCGGCAGTAGGATGTTGATCGATATCTTGATAAAGGCCTGGCTGCGTCGTTCTTGGTTCATCCATTTCATTATGGCCATATCTCCGGTACCCGACCAAATCAATGAGAAAGTCTTTATTAAATTTTTTCCGATATTCATAAGCAATCTTAACCGCCGAAACACAAGCAATTGGATCATCGGCATTTACATGAATAATCGGTATTTCAAAGCCTTTAGCTAAATCACTCGCATAACGTGTGGAACGACCATCATCTTGATCTGTTGTATAACCAACTAAATTATTAGCGATTATATGCAGACTACCACCTGTGGCATATCCTGGAAGGCCGCTTAGGTTAAAGGTCTCTGCTACAACGCCTTCTCCGATAAAGGCAGCATCACCGTGTATTAATACTGGAATCGCTTTATTAAAATCTTGCTCTGGATATCCGGCTTTAGAGCGATCATCCTGTGCCGCCCGAGCAAAGCCTTCCACCACTGGGTTCACAAACTCCAGATGTGAAGGGTTGTGTGCAAGCGTGATACGGGTCGCTGTTTCGTCACCCTTCTTCACTTCCTTCATTGCACCAAAATGATATTTCACATCTCCAGTCCATCCATAGTTAATTCCCATAGAACCTTCAGAAGGAACTAATTCTTTATCAGGCGAATGATGGAACTCGGAGAAAATTTTATCAAATGGCTTTCCTAGAACGTGTGCTAACACAGAAAGCCTCCCCCGGTGAGCCATCCCCATCATAATATTTTCGACTTTGTCTGCTGTAGCGTCTTTCACAATTTGATCAAGCATCGGAACCATAGATTCCAATCCTTCGATAGAGAAACGCTTTTGTCCCACGAACGTCTTTTGCAGAAAACCTTCAAATCCTTCTACATCTACTAAACGGTTAAGCAACTGCTTTTTCTCATCATCCGAAAGGCTTAGCCTAGCTTTTCCAGTTTCTATTAAATCAAGTAACCATGCTCGTTCCGTTTCATTATTAAGATGATCATACTCAAAAGTAATGGTGCCAGAATAATATTTATTAAGCTCTTGAAGGACCTCCAGGCCATTTTCAACGTGGCTTGGTGCCTTCTCCCACAGCCAGCTAGCTGGCATTTTTTTTAAATCGTCTTCACTTAGTCCATAAGTACTTGGTTCTACTAATTTAGATTTTCGATCTTTTTGTAATCCTACTGGATAAATATCTGCTCTCAGATGTCCAAAACGACGAATAGCCTCAACAAGTTTCATAGCTGAGGTTAGTTTTTTCACATCCTGTATAGAAGTGCGAGAATCTGTCTGTGAATCTACTGTTCCCGTACTTTTCGCTATCCAGTTTGGTTTGCCATGCTTTTCGAACATATCCTTAATGGATTGATCGACTGCATCAGGATCTGTTTTATACAGATCATATTGTTCTTCTACATACCCCATATTTGGACCATGAAATTCTGCCCAGAATCTTTGATTAGATTCTTCCGTCTGTGCCACGTTTTATACCCCCATTAGAAGTTAACATTACCCGTAATGTAAACGGTTTTCTAACTCTTACTCTATTATAGAGCTGACTAATGACTTCATCAACTAATATACCCTATTTTATAAGCTTAAACAATATAATGTTCCAACCTTTGTTATTATTCAAAAATTCCGTTTATTAATAAGGTGAAAATACGTCTTTTACGTATGATGGATGAAGAAATCGTTATCATTAGTTCACATTATCTTGATAATTCGTTATAATAGGGACATAATTTAAAAAGACGTGCATTATTACCTACATAAGGAGGCATAACAATGAAGCTTGCACTTTTATTCGGTGTCATTTTAGTATTCCTAACATCTATGTTTACATCAGGATATGAATCAAAACCAGCTATCCCAAAAAGAGACCAATAAAATGAAAAAGGATGAGCTACTGCGCGTAGCTCATCCTTAAATTTTATACGCTATTTAATACATGGCCGTTAAATAAAGTGAAACTTCATTTGGTGGGGGTCTTTGCCAGGACTATCATCCAAATCTTGCTCTATCGTTAATTATTACTTATTCGAATTTTGTTTTGTTGTTGAATATCAAGTCAAACCTGGGAAACCTTGTTGGCGAAGTGCTTCGTAAATAATGATGGCAGCCGTATTTGATAAATTTAACGAACGCACCTTGTCATTCATATGGATACGAAGACATCGATCCTCTTTTCCTTCAAGCAGCTCGTGTGGAATTCCATTTGTTTCTCTGCCAAACACAAAGAACAGATCCTCGCTCACGTTACTATAATCATAATCGGTATAATGCTTCGTACCAAAGTTTTCTATATAGTAAAACGAACCTTCTGGGTATCTTTTATATAATTCCTCAATATTCGCATATTCTTGTACATCGACATGTTTCCAATAATCCAATCCGGCTCTGCGCAACATTTTATCATCTGTACTAAAACCAAGCGGATGGATAAGATGTAGGGTTGCACCAGTTGCCAGACAAGTTCTCGCTATGTTCCCAGTGTTTGCTGGAATCTCTGGTTGAAATAAAACAACATGTATACTCACTGATCTAATCTCCTTGTACGGTAATCCACTGCTTTTAATAAAGCAACTTTATCATTATAGCATTCCTATGAACCAATGCGAAAAAATTTATACTGAATATTAGGCGTCCAGGCTGTAGAATCTTCATAAGACCAGTACCGATTCCGACTATTATCCGTATGAGCATTTACGAGGGGCATCCCTGCTGCATCTTTCGCTACTACAATTGTATTATGATCCCATCTGCCATTGCCTTGGAAATCGTAGCAGATTACATCTCCAGGAGACAACTCCTCTGCTGAGTTGACTTCCTTCCCTTGTAAACCAGCCGTTGACCCGCTTAGATACCACCTTAAAGAATGCGCAACTGCCCAACTAAAGCTCCAACTATCCTGATTATACCACCACCCACGCTCTCTAACTGGTGCACCTCGCATTGGCGCTCCTCCTGCTAATAAACATTGGGACACATAGTTGGTACAATCCACTTCAAACCTGCGAAAATTGGGGTTATAACTATTCCACCATCGTTCAGCGTACCGAACTGCTGCCAATCGATCATAAGTAAACCTGACATTTTCTTGTGTTTGACGAGGGCTTGCATTAGGGGCAATGGTTGGAGCTGGCTTTTCTTTTTGCATCTTTACTCTTTTATGGTCTACAATCTCACCTTCTTCTAGTTTAAACCGAAATGGAATTACTTCTTCTTCCACATAGAGCATTTCTTTTTGCTTTGTAAGATATGAAAGATGGAGTTGATATTCATACGTTGTCTGGTTATCATAACGAAACTTTCTAAATAAATGCCCCTTTCCTTGCACACGTACAATCTTAGCCCCTCGTTTTTCGCAGCAAACCCTCTTCTTCTCCCACCAATTCTCTTTCCCACGATCTAGTTGTAAAAAGTCCAACCAGTATGCTTTTAACTGCTCCATAAAAAATCCCCTCCACCATTACTATATGGCGAGGGGACTTGGCAAAAACCCAGAAAATATAAGATTATGTTTTTGCCTCGTAAAATTCTTGAAAAGCTAAGCCTTTTTCCATTTCGACTTTTACTTGATCATCTTTTTCTTTATCCATTGCTTCTCTTATTGCCACATAAGCTTCTTCTGTCCCAATTTTCCCTAGAGACCATGCAGCCGTCCCTCTAATAACAGGTCTCGGGTCTGTGTTCATGACGTTAATAATGTCCTCTACAGCTGTTTTATCTTTATAGTGGCCAAGGGCAATTAGCGCATTACGCTGGATAGGCTTTTTCCCACGCCATGAACCAGAAATATGACCGAATGTTTCCTTGAATTCCCGATTGGAAATACGCAGCATCGGTCTTAGAACTGGTTTAGACACATCATGCTCTGGTTCAAATTCAGGATGAATGTGAAAATCTACCTTTTGATTTTTCGGACAAACAACCTGACATGTATCACAGCCGTAAACCCGATTTCCAATTTTAGTCCGGAACTCATCTGGTAAAAAGTCCTTTGTCTGGGTTAAAAACGCAATACATCGTTGGGCATTTAATTGACCTCCCTGGACAATCGCACCTGTTGGACAGGCGTCAATACATTTTGTGCATTCTCCGCAGCTATCATCGACTGGATCGTCTGGCACAAAAGGAATGTTTGTTATCATTTCACCTAGATAAACATACGAACCGAATTCCGGGGTAATAATGGAGGTATTTTTCCCACTAAAGCCAATGCCCGCTCGTTCTGCTACGGCACGGTCAGAAAGCTCCCCTGTATCTACCATTACCCGGTCTTCTACATCTGGTACTTGTTCCCTTATGAACGCTGCCAGCTTATCTAAGCGATCCCGCATAACAACATGATAATCGACTCCCCAAGAGGCTCTAGCAAAAAGACCTCTCCTCTCTTCCTTCGTACTTTTAGGGGCATCTTTCATACGTGAAGGATAAGCAAGCGCGATTGAGATAATAGATTTAGCCTCAGGTAATAATCGCTCAGGCTCTGTGCGTTCTTCAATCGTCCCTTTTTCAAAGCCTGATTGATAGGATAACTCCTGCTGTCGTTTAAGCCTTTCCTTCAATTCGCCAAACACATCAGCAGAGGCAAAGCCAATTTTATCAATTCCAATCTTTTTGCTGTATGCAATAATATCTTCTTTCAGTTGTGCAGTATCCATTGGCTTCGCCTCCTTTCTATTTGTGTTTTACATCGGCTGTCCGCAGGCGGTTAAGCACGGCTGCAATCTCATATTTTCTTGGTTTGGCAACATCTCCTGGATGCTGGTTCTTAAATGGACTGAATGCCGCAATTCCTTTTTCATTAAGCTGTTGTTCTATATAATTGACGGTTTCGTTTAACGACTTACCAGTTAGAACATTTTTTTGATCTAAATACAAAATGATATCTGCAATCAACCTTGTCTGGGATGAGTCTACCAATTGTTCTGTATCCGAGAATTGTATTTCATTCTTGCCCATTAGAATGGTGTTTAGTCCTTTTGCTTGAACTTTAGCACGCTTGCCTTTTTGTGTCTGCAAGGACTGTGGTTGAAAAGAACGATTTGCAATGTCCCCAAAAGTTTCGGTAGTGTTTAACTCACGCTCGAGGGGAGCGTCAACCATAATTTGTTTAGCTTTATTCGTTACATCCTCAGGCTTATACGATTCAAGCATAATCACGTTGTCAGCGACAGCAAAGTAATCACCAGAGCCACCCATAACCAAAATGGTAGATACACCGAGCTGCTCTTCCATTTGTTTAATCTTATCAATAAATGGGGTGATCGGCTCCTGATCTTTCGATACTAAACGCTGCATGCGATGGTCCCGAATCATAAAGTTGGTGGCACTTGTATCTTCATCAATAAGTAAGGTCGTCGCACCAATTTCTAATGCCTCCATCACATTCGCAGCCTGTGAAGTACTTCCGCTTGCATTTTCTGTTGAAAAGAACGTTGTCTGTTGTTTGTGAGGCAAATTGTTAATAAACGGAGAAATATTCACTCCTGTAACTTTTCTGCCATCTTCTGCTCTAATTTTTACTGCATCTGGATCTGTCAGCACATATTCTCTGCCGTCACCATGTGTGTGGTAATACACACCACGCTCAATTGCCTGGAGCATGGTACTTTTACCATGATAGCCACCACCTACAATTAACGTGATTCCTTTTTTGATGGCCATCCCGCGAAGTGGCTTTTCACTGTGGGGAATCGAAATTTCCACTTCCGATTCAGCAGGGCTTTGAAACGGAACCGCCCCTTTCATCGGACGGTTACTAATTCCGCTTTCCCTTGGTAAAATGGAGCCATTGGCTAAGAAAGCAACCCAATTATTCTGTCGCATTTGTTCACGAATTGCTTCTTGCTGGTCTGCAAGCTGAATTGCTTCCAAAATCGAATCATCCGTAATGGTAAAAACGGAATTTTTCATTATATCGGGAATAGCTTTTGTTAGTAATTTTTCTGCTTCCCTTCCATTTATTTTTCGACCATTAGCAGGAAGACCTACAGAAAGACAGATGGTGATCGTTTCGTGAGTTAATTGTACAGCACTTCTTTCCAATACTTCCTGACCAGGTCGATCAAATGATACATTGCCACTTTTTCCAGAACCTTTAATGGAGATGCCATTTTTAGCGACAGCCTTTCCAACACTTCGGGCAATGGCATCCTGTGCAGCCACTTTTCTGGCAGGTGTTTGAAGCCAATCTGCTTTTATGGCGCGCTTTTGATTAGGCACAATAATTCGAAGGCGGGACGGTGCTGCAAACGGATCTCCCTGTACATAATCCAGAAACAAGTCAAATTCAGGGAAGCTGTACTTCCCTTGTAAATCTTTGTATGCTTTATAGCCTTTATTATCAATCCGTTTTAATTGTTGAATTAAATTCTGCATCTATCAATCCCTCAATTTCTCAATAGTTGCCTTAAGGATACTATGCGAAAAGGCTTGATTCAAGCGAAGGGAATAGTTTGTAAACAAATGAAAAACGCAACGCCTCGTAAGTTAGATTACGAAACACTGCGTTAAGACATATGTATGGAGCGGGTGAAGGGAATCGAACCCTCATCATCAGCTTGGAAGGCTGAGGTTTTACCACTAAACTACACCCGCATAAAATATGAAATTTATTTAAAGTATAATTAACGCTGCTTGAGAAGAGTTTTACTGCCTCTCCATCTGCTAGCTTATTCTTAGAAGTTTATGCTTCGAGGCAACTCGTAGCTAATTCGGCAGAAGTTTTGCTCGTCACTAAACTACACCCGCATAAAATATGAAATTTATTTAAAGTATTATTCAATGAAGTTTATGCTTCAAGAAACAACGCCGTTTTTTGAATGCATTATTGATTATAGCAAGCCTATTTAAAGAATGCAAGAGGAAATTTCACTTTTTTCGACAGAATAATAGAAGCCTAGACAATTTTAACTGCTGTTATGCTATAAAAACAAGGTTTTATAACCTTCTTTCCCTCTCAAAAATTATCCCGAAGATTATTCGAGAATCCAATTTACATCTAATCTAAGAAGTTATAGAATAGGCATAAGCTTTAGGAAGGGGAATTCGCATGTCTGTATATCCAATTATCATGACTCAATCAAGCTTCACTCACCGAGACAATTTAAAATATCCATATGAAGAGCGCGGACTTCAATTTGGTGATGGTATTTATGAGGTAATCCGCATTTATAATGGAGAATATTATTTACTTCAGGAGCACGTGGATCGATTATTCCGATCTACAGCTGCAGTGAAAATTAATCTCGATGTTACAAAGGAAGAGATGACACATTTACTGCTGCAATTATTGGAAAGAAACAAAATGACTGAAGATGGGAAAGTATACTTACAGGTTACCCGTGGATCTGCACCCAGAGATCATGTTTTCCCTGAAGGTGTACCGGCAAACGTTTATGCGTATGTTCAAGATTTGGAGCGCAATACCGAAAAAATAGATGCCGGGGTACCGACTATTACACAACGCGATGTTCGTTGGGAGAATTGTTACATTAAAAGCTTAAACCTTTTGCCCAACGTCTTGGCAAAGCAAGAAGCAAAAGAAAAGGGTTGCTATGAAGCTATTCTTCATAGAGATGGAATTGTAACTGAATGTAGTTCTTCTAATGTATATATGGTTAAAGACGGGAAAATCTATACCCATCCAGCTACAAATAATATTTTACACGGCTGTGTGCGAATGCGTGTTGAAAAATTCGCTAATGATTTGGGGGTTCCTTTTATTGAACAAAGTTTCTCAGTTGAAGATATTGCAGATGCAGATGAAATGTTATTATCAAGCAGCACATCCGAAGTAATGCCGATTATTTCCGTCGATAATGTAAAAATTGCCGATGGAAAACCAGGCAACATAACAAAACAGCTACAACAAGCCTACATGGAAGATGCGAATATTAGTGAGGCAAATAAAGTAGAAAACTAATGATATAGCAGTAGTGGGAAGAGACTTTTACAAAGATTCTCTAACATAACCGTATTAAAATTTTATAAAATAACTTAAAAAGGCCAGCCCTATCTAGAGTTGGCCTTTAATATTAGTATGGTTTATAGGCATATCTTAAGCTTCGTTTTAATGTTTTTCAATACCTAATGCATTATTGCTTACCACCAAACATGTAACCTCTATTTAAACCAACCCATCTTTTTAAACCAAAGAAACATAGACACTGCGATGATTGCCATGATGGCAATGGATACGAAGTACCCGTACTTCCATGTTAATTCGGGCATATATTGAAAATTCATCCCATATATCCCTGCGATGAGCGTTAATGGTGCAAAAATACTAGTTATAATCGTTAGAACTTTCATGACGTTGTTCGTCTGATGTGAATTAAGTGAAAGGTAGCTATCTCTTATATCTGCAGTTACTTCCCGATTAGACATAACCATTTCCGCCAATTTTAAAAGGTGGTCATAGATATCGGAGAAATACTCTCTTCTATTTTTGATTTCCACTAAATGATGGGAATTTAGCATCCTGTAGAGTAAGTCTCTCATCGGATTAACCGCATGGCGTAAATTTAATAGCATACTTCGTATATCAAATAATTCGTTCATTAAATCATCCATTGATCTATCTTGGGAATTATTTTCAATAACATCCAATTCATCTTCCAGCTTATAAATGAGTGGAAAGTAATTGTCTACAATTTTGTCTAGAATTTGATAAAACACATAGAATGTATCCCACTCATCTGTATTCCGGGTGGCTTTCAGCATATCCCAAACTTGAGTTAGCTCTTTTCCCTCTGTACGATGAAACGTGACGATAAATTGCTCGTTTAGAAAAAAATTAAACTCGTCCCTTATAATCTCTCTGTCTTCTTCACGCACATTATGTGTCACATAAAATGTATGATCATCGTAGTAGTCTAATTTCGGTCTTTGTAATTTTTGGATACAATCTTCAATTGCTAAGGGATGAAAGTCAAATGTGTTCGATAAATGTTCTATCTCTTCATTTGTAGGCTGATTAAAATCAACCCAATACCATTTGTAGTTGCTGAATTCTACTTCTTCTATTGGTATATCTTGTTCAATTTTATTGTCATGTGTAATGCCAAGAAACCTAATCAGTTTAATCTCCTCCCTCCTATAAGATTTCCTGATCCAGAATTAACTAAACCTCTTCATTTTCAGGAAAACCATTATAACAAGGAGACTATTTCGAATTTCCTTCTCTTTTAGTTTCTAAGTATACAGGCCAAGTAAACATGATAACTGTCAGTAAAATGGCTACATGGTTCATATAATTTCCTCTAATTAAGAGAGTATAAGACCCAATTAAAGTAAAAACGCAGTAATCCACCTTATTCAATCGTACTTTGCGCCCTATCCTGGATTAAAACAACCGGGAATTCTTCATTTTCACTTGCACTCCAGTAAACAGATTCAATGTGAACCTTATCATTTACTTTTGGTAAATCAACCAATAGTTCCTCTGCCACTTCAAACATTTTTTTGGTTCGATCGTCATCCATGTAGGGATTCCCCTCTTTAAAAACAGTGTCAATCTCTTGTCCAAACTCTTCGGTATCAGGTAAGATGCCCACTACATATTCCGTTCTTCCTGTTTCTTCGTTTTCCCAAGTATCTAAACTATAATGCGTACGCTCTATGGCATAATGTTCATTCAAATAATTTTCCACGCTAAATTCATTACTCTGATCTTCAACAGCTTGTGTCTCAGCAATATCTTCTTTTTGGGTGGAGTCATCTTCCTCAGAAGCTAAATCGTTATTTGAATCAGCATCCTCACTAGAAGGCTCTGTACTTGAATCTTCTAATTCTTTTTCCTGTTCATTGCTGTCAGTGGATGAACTTGAAAAAGTTTTATCTTCTTTGACTAGTTCTTCCTCAGTTGAGCTCGCATTTTTCTGCTTTTCTTCTTCTCCTTGAGTATTAGAACACGCCCCCAATAATACTCCTGCTGAAATGATGGTGAATAGCAATTTTTTCATGTTTGTCACTCTTTCTCTTTTTTTGGGTAAAACAAATTGTTAACTCTTTTGCAATTGTTCAATAAAGTGAAGGATGATTCTAGCTGTAAGCCCCCATATCACTTTGTCTCCAAAAATATAAAAATGCTCTACTATTTTTCCAGACCCCCATTCATAATCTTTTCCACCTGGTATAAGCTCAAAGGGAAAGGATTCCTCTGGTTCCATCGTTACGTTCACATAATGGATTTCCGGTGGTGTTTTTAAGAAAAACTTTAATGGTACACTGAAAAATTCATCTACCTCTGCAGGGTTTGGAAGAATATCAGCCGTATTATCAATCAAGCCCATGTATGGATACACAATCATTCCGAAAGAGGAAACCAGATAATCTAGCGGGAAAATATCAGATATATGTTCTTGTTTTATCCCTAATTCTTCCTCTGTTTCTCTCAAAGCAGCTGTCCGTGCATTTCGATCATCAGGGTCTATTTTACCACCTGGAAAGCAAATTTCCCCGGGCTGCCTTCTTAAACTCGCTGCTCTAACTTCAAACACAAGATATAACCCGTCCTCCTTTTCTACTAAAGGAAGTAGAATTGCATATTTATAGAGTTCATCCGCCCCAAGAATTCCGGGTGTATGATTATTGAGCTTGGCAAGAATTTCATCTTTATTCATAAATGAAGCCTCCTCTATCTAAATCATGCTTAACTATATCACAATCTAACTAACGATATCTCTTCCTCCATTCTACATAGATAAAACCAATTATTTTTTGAAAATTATGTTATAATAATTCTTCTTGTATGTCCATATACATAGGAGGGGGAGAGGTTATGCTTAAAATTGCAATTATCGGGTGTGGCGGGGCCGGCAAATCAACATTGGCAAAAAAACTAGGTAAGATTTTAAACATCCCTGTTTACCACCTTGATTCAATCTTTTGGAAACCCGGTTGGCAGCCGATTGAACGAGACGAACTTATTGAGAAAACGATGGAAATTCAAGAAACAAACCAATGGATTATCGATGGCAATTACGGCTCCACAATGGACTTGCGGTTACAACAGGCAGACACGGTAATCTTCCTACACTACAGCACAATTCGCTGTCTCTACGGCATTGTGAAACGACGTATCCAATACCATAACAAAACCCGTCCTGATATGGGAGAAGATTGTAAGGAAAGGCTTGATTGGGAATTTTTTAATTGGGTACGCACGTATAACCAAAAGAAATCTCCTCAAGTCCTTAAGCGTCTTTCCACTTTAAAAGAAACAAAGATTCATATTTTTACGTCTCCTAAACAACTAGAACACTTTTTAAAAGAACTAAAAGTAAAAACAAACAATTGATTCGGAACCCGAAATAGATTAAAATGAGAGAATACAGAAATTTCGATACATATTAGGGAGGTTTATTTTTATGTCAAATGCAAAACGCGCATTACAAACAGAAGATTTAACAGAAATAGAAGTGTTTAGTGACCCTCAGATTTCTCCTGATGGTAACTTTTACAGCTATGTTTCTACAAAGGCAAATGACAAGGATGATTACAACAGCCAATTATTTGTACAGTCACTTAACGGCGACACACCTGTACAATGGACCTTTGGCGATGTAAAAAACAGTAACCTTCGTTATTCTCCTGATGGCAAGAAGGCAGTTTTTCAGTCTACTAGAAGTGGACTTCCTCAGTTATGGTTGCTGCCAACAGAGGGCGGGGAAGCAAGACAGCTAACAACATTTAAAAATGGCGCTTCTAACCCGACATGGTCTAAGGATGGTAAGTTTATCTTCTTCCACGCCTCTCTTGATAAGGATGACGATATTCAAAACCAAAAAGAAGCTTCAAAAGAAGAAAGACAAAAGGAACAAGAAGACAAGAAAAAGCAGCCGCTTATCGTAAATCGTCTGAAATATAAGTCAGATTCAAGTGGTTTCCATGACAACAAGCGTGTACAGCTTATCAGCTTAAATCTGGAAAGTAATACGTTCACGCAACTGACTAATAACGATGCAGACCATGGCTTCCAGGATGTTTCCCCAGATGGAAAACAGGTTCTGTTCGCAGCTAACTTAAATGAAAATGCAGATTATGAACTTTCCAATGACTTGTTTTTACTAGACTTGCAGTCAAAAGAATATAAAAAGCTTACAGACGGAAACGGTGGCTATCATAGTGCTTCTTTTTCACCAAGTGGCGATAAAGTTGTCAGCTTTGGCCATGAATATGAATATGCTGGTGCAACACTAACCGAGATTTATGTTTTCGACCTTGCTAGTGGTGAGCGTACTTGCTTAAGTAAATCATGGGATATGCAATTAGGTGACCTGATGATCGGTGACACAAGAATGGGACAATCTGAAACAGGTCCAGCATGGTCAAAAGATGAAAGCAGCCTATTTTTCATCGCCACAGATTATGGTGCAACAGGACTGTACAAAGTTTCTCTAAATAAAGAATTAACCACATTATATAAAGAAGATAATCATGTTTTTGGTTTTTCCTATGATCAGGATAAGGAAGCATTTGTGTTAGGAATCAGCTCTGCAACAAACCCTTGTGATTTTTATTACTTAAAAAATGACGGAACATTAACAAAGCTAACCAAAAGCAATGATGCTTTCTTAAATGAAGTCGCTATTGCTGAGCCAGAAACCTTATCTGTCAAAGCAGAAGATGGAAAGGAAATTCAAGGCTGGTTGTTAAAACCTTATGGCTTTACAGAAGGGAAAAAGTACCCGTTTGTACTGGAAATTCACGGCGGCCCACACGCGATGTATGGCCAAACCTTCTTCTTTGAAATGCAGCTTTTAGCAGCAAAAGGATATGTAGTACTTTACACAAATCCACGAGGAAGTCACGGCTATGGTCAGGAATTTGTAGATGCTTGCCGTTCTGACTACGGTGGTGGCGACTACAAGGACCTTATGACAGCTGTTGACTATGTTTTAGAAAACTACAGCTTCATTGACGAGGATAGACTTGGTGTAACAGGTGGTAGCTACGGTGGGTTTATGACAAACTGGATTGTTGGTCACACCAACCGCTTTAAAGCAGCTGTAACCCAGCGCTCCATCTCTAACTGGTTAAGCTTTTACGGTGTTAGTGATATTGGGTTCTTCTTTAATAAGTGGGAACATGGATTAAACCTATTAGATGATCCTGCCAAGCTTTGGGAAATCTCACCATTGAAATATGCAGAAAACGTGGAAACACCTCTGTTAATTTTACACGGAGAATTAGATTTCCGCTGTCCTGTTGAGCAAGGTGAACAACTGTTTATCACGTTGAAGCATCTGCGAAAAGAAGTAGAATTTGTGCGTTTCCCTGGTGCAAATCACGAATTGAGCAGAAGCGGAAAGCCAGCAATGCGTCAGGAAAGACTGAATCATATTTGTCGTTGGTTTGAGGAATATTTGTAAGAAATAGATAGGAAAAAACAGGCATACTTGAGAGGGTATGCCTGTTTTTTCATTGCCCTAAATTTATACGTCTATCTCTGCATGCAAATCTTCCACCTTACATGCAATAAAATCCCTAATTAACAAAAGTTCTTCTCTCTCAAACTCATTGTCTTCCCTATTCAACTCATAACACTCCAACACTTTTTTAACAGTGTCTTTCATATCATCTGGTAAAGTAGCTACTCCCCAACGCCCTGCTTCTTTCTTTGAAGAAATGACTCCTTCTTGCAAATACCAATACACTCTAAGAAGGTTTAACGTACTATAAACAGGGTTCTGCTCTATCGTTTGTAAGCAATTCTTAAAATCCTCCATAATGGAAGCTATATAATGAGCACGTGGTACTTTGGGGAAAACTTCCAAAATTGGCTTGCCCTCGAGACAAATACCTCTGTTCGTTAAAACCGTTAAATGTGCAGCTAAATCCGGATCTGTTTTCATTTCATCATTCAGATAGATGTAAGTGTCCTTTGCCAGGTCTTCTTCATAAGCTTGCCTCCAGCTTTCACTATAATGAAAATCAAATGGGCTCGGATGCTTCCAATTTGTTAACTGCTCTGTTGTTAGTATACTTAGTTCAATTGGGAATGGTGTGTTTGATCTTTTTAGTAGAAATGCGGCTAATTTCCTTTTTTCTTTTAAAGGTAGGCGTTTATTGGATACCACTAAAATATCCATGTCACTGCGCTTAGGGTTGAATCCTCCCATTGCTAACGAACCGTGTACATAAAACCCAATAAACTTTTCTTCTAATAAAGCTTTCATCTCTTTAAGCGTGCTAAATACTACTTTTTCTATCTCGAGGCAACTGCTCATCGTTTAATCCCACCTATTAAAAAGAGACCGTGCCAAACCGATCTCTTCGTTGTGTAAAAAATAGCTGTATATTATTCTGCTTCACTCGTATATTTCTCTGGTAACAGTTCCATTACATTGCATTTTACTAACTCACCGTTATAAGAAATGATGACGTCAGTAGTGCTACCATAATCACTAATTAACTCCCGGCACATGCCACAAGGAGCTACTACCCAGCATTTTTCGATAGCTTCATGTGGGTGGGGATGGGCAACTGCCACAATTGTTGTAAATTCATGGTCACCTTCTGAGATGGATTTCCCGAGTGCCATGGCCTCCCCACAAACCGTTATTCTCCCAACATTTGCTTCTACATGAACTGCTGCATGAATTTTCCCTGATTTTGCACGAACTGCTGAACCAATATGATGACGACCATACCTATAATTCTTTTTAATGACCTTTTCCGCTTCGTTTATTAACGCATAGTCTGCATCTTCTAATGCTCTCACATTTAACATCTTAATCTCCCTTTTGCTATTGGGCGTATGTAGAACTTACATATTATCCAAGTTTTCATAGATTTCTATAAGGTTTCCGGCTGGATCTCTGAAATGAGCTACTTTAATGCCCCAGTCTTCCTGTTCTTTCGGTTCCGTAATAAATGTTACTTTCTTGTTTAACTTCTGATAGCTATTTTCAACATTTGCCACCTTAAATACTAAAACAGTTCTATCTGTCTTTAAGGCTTCAGGTGAATACTCGCCACCAATTGCCTGAACCATTTGTTTACGTTCGAAAATTCCTAAGGTAGCACCATTAAATTTAAAATCGGCATAATTAGAGTTTTCGTCTCCCCATGCCACTTCAAACCCCAGGATATCTCTGTAAAACAAAAAACATTCTTTGTAGTTATCTACTAGTAATCGAGTATGTGTTAATTCCATTAAAAAACCTCCTATTTTATCAACTCATTTATTCATACCATGCTTTTGTTGGACGATCTTTGGGAAAACCTACTTGATTACGATAAGCCTTTCGTACATTCGTGAAATCATACCATTGTTTCTTACTTTCAGGATTATTGGCAAAGTTGATTACACAACGAATTTGATCCTCCACACAGCTATCTATCCATACCCCTAAAGTTCGTTCTAACTCATCAAAAAGTTTACCACCATCCATCTCCTTAATTTCACATAAAGAAAAGAGATTTAACTGAAATACTAGCCTGTCAGCTAATTTATTTCCTACTGAAGGAACACGTTGGAAATCTGCTAAACCTTTTAAAGTTTTGGCTCTATTGCTGGAAACCCCTAATAATTGCGCTATCTGTTCACTATCAAATGTATGTAATTCTCGCAATTTAACTTTCGCTTTTCTTAGTACTACTCTTTCATCATTGGATAAAGGAAGTTTTGGGTTAGTTGTCAAGAAATATCAATCCCTCCTATTATTTTTCTAGCTTTAATATTGTTCTCTGCAGGGGAGCTCCTCCCATGCTTATATTCCTCTCGAAAAACAGGTAATGATTTCCATCAATTACAAATCTATTATTGCCTTGATACGTTACTTCTCTATCTTGGTTTTCTAATTTGCTTTTTATTGCTCCCACGTATGCCTTATGGTCAAAATAACGCTCCTCAAAATCAATCGTGATATTCCCTTTCCTGTACCCATTAACCTGTTAAAAAAGTAAAGAAGCAAGATACTAGCTGCAATTCCGATAATGAGTAGCAAATTTTATCCCCCTTTATTAAAGTTCATACGAATAAATTGGTAGATTTGTTTCATAACATTCTAATTATTTAATCTAAAATTTACTAAACTATGTTTTAAATAATTTCCAGTTAGTTTATATAGATAAAATAACTACTCATGCAACTCCTTCTCAAGCACAATCTTATGCCTACCTTTGTCATCTGTATAGGTTTCTATCACATCAAATCCATTTTTGATATTTAGGACCAACATACCACGCCATCTATTCATTGTTTTGGTTTGAACTATCTTGTATTCATTTTCTTCTAAGTACTGATGCTGCTCCTTCATTAAGGAGGAGGCAATACCACGATTTCGATATTTGGGATTTACTCCTCCAAGCCAACTATAGAATTTATTTTCATCTAATTCGTAGCCAATTTTATAGCCTATAACGCTCTCATCATCCATTGCAATAACAATGAGTAGTGGAGGCTTACTTGCCATTTTATCCAGCAAATTATCTGATGAACCAAATATCGTTTTATGTAACGCTATTATTCCTTCTAAAACATTATCTTTAGGTAATGATTTAAAAATAATATAATCGATAGCTATTTTGTTTGCACCCCTATCATCTACTTATATTGGCGGGTTCTTTCTCTTGCTTTTCTTTTAGATAACTTAATTCTCCAGTCTTTATGTGTATTCCGTCAAAATGGCATTAGGACAATTGATAACAGATAAGACTTCATCAAAATTAGTAATTTTAAAAGGAAAAACCACCCCGCTAAACTCTTTTTGAAGCGCAATCTTTGCTAGAGCTGCGGTTACCATCGCTGTTACATGGTAATCTGAAAAAGCAGAAATAGAGATTCTTCTAGTTAGCTTCTTATTATCCAAAACCCCTTTCACTTCAACTGTAATAAAAGCATTCTCATCTTTAGTAGGATTGTGTCGTACTAAACGGGACAAATTGTTAGGTTTAACTTTATGTATAAATGTTATGAAGCCTGCTTTCTTTAATAACGAAACCATCTTGTTAAAAATACTTACATTCCAGGCAGTCCAATAATGTAATGGTGCAGTCGTTAATCTTTGTTTAATAAATGCCTTCTCTGAATGATCTATTAGCCTTACTTTTCTATCCTTCGTATGTTTTATAAAATACATAGTCCGTTTTTTAGTAAAGCCAGGGAGAAGTTTTTTCTGATACATGACCGGTTCAGCAATAATTTTTAACATATCCAAAATACCCGCTAGACCAGTTTTTGCATTCGTATTCTGTAATAAGGCTATGTCTATCTCTGTTACTTCTAGGAAAGGAGAGATAGCTTCTTTGACTACTAATCCTGATAATCCCGGAAAGAAACCAGACATTACAATAGAGCCAACATTATTTTCATTTGCCATATCATTTAGTTCCATTACTTTATCGACAAAATCACGAAACGGAGTAACATCGATACACATTATATTATTCTCTATACAGACCCTTTGAATATGCGGTTTTTGTTGTTTTAATACAACTATCACGAGATCTACATTTTTTATTACTTGATTTATGTTTGTTTCATCTTTTATATCTAACTGTACAAATGTCGTTTCTGTAGCAAAGGAAGCAGCTAATTTCTTTCCTCTTTCTGGCTTGTAATCTGTGACAATTAACTTTATCTGATTTTCATAAATTCTTAGAAGTTCTTCACAAATTAAATTACCTAGAACCCCTGATGCGCCTACTACCATAATAGTCTTCATTTAATTTTTAGCCATCTCCTCATTAGTAATTCACTAAATTTTCGAGTAACTAGTTTGAGTTTACCTTAACCCACCAATTTAATAAACCACTAGAATGACCCACACTTATAGATTTAGAAAGGTTTTATACTATTTTCTTTCAGGGAATGGTTTATTAATAATAATGCCAAGTTTTACACAGAGGAGGATTATAGTGATCAATTTTCTACCAAGTGAGAACGACTCAACTATTGCTGTAGAATTCACTGGAAAAGTTACGGAAGAAGATGCTAATTTACTTGATAAGCGAGTCGCACAAAGCTTTAATGGGGATAAATTTAACATTATTGCTTTTGTACCTGAGGTTGAGGGAACAACATTCCAAGGCATAACCGACGGGATGAAATTTGATGCAAAACATTGGAGTCAGTTTCAAAAGTTTGCAATTGTTAGTGATAAAAGTTTAATCGGAACAGCTGCTAACTTCGGAAATGTTCTCCCAGGAATTAAAGCAAAGCACTTCCAATCAGATGAAATAGATGATGCATGGGAGTGGCTCAGCTAGTGAGCCTTTTATGTAAATAGTTAGTCAAAAGGAGCTGATTCAATACATGAACCAGCCCCTTTTAAAACATCTTTAATTCACTCGCACGCTAAACTGTTTCTCTTGCCATATATTCCATTAGTGACTGAACCTCATTTTGTTCTGGATATTCCGTTAATAACATTGCTCGAGCTGTATCCAGACTCGTAAAACAAGTTACCTGGTATCTTGTTGCTAGTTCTCTTAGATAAAATCCGGTTCGCTTCTTTTCCCTGCCTATTGAAGGGATATTAAGCAGCACATCTGGTTTTTGTTTATCCCAGTATTTCTCGATAGCACTCCGGCTATTTGGAACCTCTACTACATCAAACCCAACAGTTTTTAAATAGGTTGCTGTTCCTGCTGTGGCTGCTAATGTTACATTTTTGTCAGCAAGCTTTTCAATAAGCGTCACAGCTTCTTTCTTAAACCGATCTGCAACAGAAACAAAAAGGCTCAGCTGAGTTTGTGGTAAAGCTGGACGTACTTTTTCTAAGGCAGCTTCCAGGCTTTTTCCTATACCAATGACTTCACCTGTTGATTTCATTTCAGGTCCAAGTACGTGATCCACCCCTTTTAATTTTCCTGCAGAGAAAATAGGTGCTTTGACGGTATAATGAGCAGGCTCTTTCAATACATTTCGCTCATTGGATAGTGTTGCTAAAGGCTTCCCCATCTGTACTTGAACTGCCCAATCTATTATAGGCACATCTGTAACCTTACTAATAATTGGGATCGTTCTAGAAGATCGTGGATTCACCTCTATTACAAATACCTCTTCCCCATATACGATGAACTGGATGTTCATCACGCCGATAATTGGTACTTTTCTGCAAATGCCTTGAATGATTGACGTCATTTTGTCTTTTATGTCTTGGGTTAAGTTGATCGATGGGAAAATCATCAAGCTATCCCCTGAATGAACCCCAGCTATTTCAACATGTTCATAAATACCAGGAATGACAACATCCTGCCCATCACTAATGACATCAACCTCACATTCCAACCCAGGCAAATAGGAATCAAGCAAAAGCGGCCAGCATTCTCCATTTGTGTCCGTCTCAATTCTTTCTACGTACTGAAAAAGCTCTGCTTCATTGTAGCTAATAAACATGGATTGCCCACCTATTACATAGGATGGTCGAATAAGAATGGGAAAGCCAAGTTTCTTTGCGGTACTTTTTAGTGCCTCATGATGTGTGACTACCTCTCCAGCAATATGCGGGATCTCAAGTTTTTCCAATACGTGATAGAAAGCATCTCTATCTTCCATCTTATCGATCGCTTCAGCGGTCGTGCCTAGTATTGGCACGCCTTCCTCAACCAAAGCTTTTACTAAATTAATGGCTGTCTGGCCACCAAACTGAACAAGAACACCATCCACGCGTTCTTTATGAATAACCGCAAGCACATCCTCTAGAGCTAGGGGTTCAAAGTACAGGCGATCTGCCAAGGAATAGTCTGTGCTCACCGTCTCAGGATTATTATTCATCACAATTGCCTCATAGCCCATTTTTTTAATAGCTAAGCTTGCCTGTACAGCACAGTAATCAAATTCAATACCCTGCCCAATACGAATTGGCCCAGATCCTAACACAAGGATCTTTTTCTTTACTTGAGAAGCTTCTACTTCGTCTTCCCCATGCCATGTCGAATAATAATACGGCGTAACAGCGTCAAATTCCCCCGCACATGTATCAACAAGCTTGTAGGAAGGCTTCAGGAAAATCTCCTCATACCTTTTTCTAAGTTCTTTAGACGTTGTACCTGTAAGCTCCGCAATTCGATTATCACTAAGATTAAACCGTTTTGCCTGACGCAATATATCTGCTGGAATGTTAGGCCATTGATAGGTGGATAGTGTTTCCTCCTGTTCAAGGATTCGCTGTAGTTTTCTTATGAACCAGAAATCCATTTCAGTTAGACGGATTATCTCTTTCACATCCATCCCTCGTGATAATGCTTCGCCGATAGCGAAAAGTCGGAGGTCATTTGGCACCTGAAGCAAATGGTTGAGTTCTTCTCTAGTTTTTTTCTTCATTCCTGGCCCATGTAAGCTGTAAACACCCATTTCCAGAGAACGAATTGCTTTGTTTAAGGCACCTTCAAAAGTACGGTCAATTGCCATAACTTCCCCTGTTGCTTTCATTTGCGTACCTAACGTGCGATCCGCTTCGGTAAATTTATCAAAAGGAAATCTTGGTAATTTCACGACAATATAATCCAAAGCAGGTTCAAAAGAAGCATATGTATTTCCGGTAATTGGGTTCAAAATTTCATCAAGAAAAAAGCCAACCGCACACTTTGCTGCAATCCTGGCAATTGGATAGCCGGAAGCCTTGGAAGCTAGCGCAGAGGACCGGCTAACCCTGGGATTCACTTCAATAATACGATACTCATTTGATTCCGGGTGGAGAGCAAATTGGATATTACAACCACCTATGACCCCAAGCTCACGAATCACTTTTAAAGAAGCAGTCCGCAGTAACTGATACTGCACATCTGTTAACGTCTGGGAAGGTGCGACAACGATGGAATCTCCTGTGTGTACCCCAACGGGATCCATATTTTCCATATTACAAACGATGATGCACGTATCATTTGCATCACGCATTACTTCATACTCTACTTCCTTCCAGCCTTTGATGCTTTTTTCAACAAGTACCTGGTTGATTGGGCTGAGCGATAGTGCTTTTGTAAGGTGTTCGGCAAATTCTTCCTCATTATGCGCAAAACCTCCTCCTTCCCCACCCAATGTGTAAGCTGGTCGGAGAATAACAGGAAAACCGATTGTTCGAATGAAATTAAGCCCTTCTTCAAGGCTTTGAATAATTTTAGATTCTGGAATAGGTTCGTTTATTTCTAACATTAAATTTCGAAATAAGTTACGATCTTCTCCGTTTTGTATCGCTTTGACAGGAGTGCCAAGCACTTGCACGCCATATTGATCAAGGATTCCTTTTTCATATAATTGAACCGTTAAATTCAGTCCCGTTTGCCCACCTAATGTGCCAATAATCCCATCTGGCTGTTCCTTGGCAATAATTTTTTCCAGTGTCACTATTTCTAATGGTTCCATGTACACGTGATCGGCGATAGATTTATCTGTCATAATGGTCGCAGGGTTGTTGTTGACGAGGATTACCTCAATTCCTTCCTCTTTTAAAGCAAGACAAGCTTGTGTACCTGCATAGTCAAATTCAGCGGCCTGCCCGATCACAATTGGTCCAGAGCCGATAACGAGCACTTTCTCTAGCTGTGTACGTTGTGGCATGCTTGTTCCCTCCTTGTCTTCACGTGTTGTAAAAACTGCTGAAAAATGTATGCTGCATCACTCGGTCCTGGGTGTGCTTCTGGATGAAACTGCACAGACAGAATAGGTAAGGAGCGGTGTGTCATTCCTTCAACAGATTGGTCATTAACGTTTTGATGCGTAAGGTGAAAAGCCTTCCTGTCAATAGATTCCTCTATCACTTCATAACCATGGTTTTGGGAAGTGATCGTCACTTTCCCTGTCGCGAGCTCTTTCACAGGATGGTTGCTACCTCTATGTCCATAAGGCATCTTCTTCGTTTTCCCACCGTATGCCAGTGCCAGTAATTGGTGTCCCAAGCAAATGCCAAGAGTCGGATAGGCTTCTGATAATCTCTTTACGAATGGAAAATATGCTGCCAAATCGGTCGGATCTCCAGGTCCATTGCTAATGAGAATACCATCTGGATTTATAAGCGCGATTTTCTCGAACGTTGTGGTAAAAGGAACAATCGTTACTTTACACACGGCTTCTAATAGCTCGTTAACGATTGACTTTTTATACCCAAAATCGACCAGAACAATATGAAGGTCGCCACTCCCAATTGTTTCGGGTTCAGGTATTGCTACTGTTTTCACAAGTTCTAGTGTGCTCTCCTGTTTCCATGCAGACATTGTCGTAATAGAAGAGGGATCGGCTACAATTCTCGCTCGCACTGTTTGATGCTTTCGAATAATTGCAACTAAGGCCCGTGTATCAAGATTCGTCAATCCAGATACACCAGCCTGCGCTAATTTTTCGGATAAAGTCATGACGGACTGGTAGTGACTTGGCTCTTCACAGGCATCACTCATGATAACTGCTGAAACGGCAATCTCTTTACTTTCCACATCATGAAGATTCACCCCATAATTCCCGATCATCGGATAACAGAAAGTTAGAATTTGGCCTGCATAGGAGGGGTCTGTCATCATTTCCTGATAACCAGTCATACTCGTGTTAAAGACGAGCTCTCCTGTCGTATCTTGCTTGGCACCGATCCAATCACCACTGAATACCTCTCCTGTCTGAAGCATAAGATAGCCTTTTGTCATCGTTTGTCATACTCTCCCTCTGCTAAAATTTCATTAAAGGTATGGATGAATGCTTTCATTTCCTCCCATGATACGGTTAATGGTGGCAGGATACGTAAAACCTGCTGCCCAGCTGTCAACACAATGATTCCTTTGTCCCTAAAGGTAGAAACCAACTCTCCTGCATTGCCGTCAACCTCAATGCCAATTAAAAAGCCTTTTCCTCGAACATCTTTTATACCTTCGAAGTTATCTTTTAAATTCTGTAAAGCTTCGAACAGCCAATTACTTTTTTCGGTAACTTCATGAAGAAATTCCTTTTCAAGCATAACGTCCAATGTTGCTCCACCTGCCGTCATTGCCAATGGGTTACCACCAAATGTACTTCCATGTGAGCCTGGTTGGAAGGAAGCAGCAACGCGTCCTTTTGCCAGCATCGCACCAACAGGAAAGCCAGACCCTAGCCCTTTCGCTAACGTGATGACATCTGGTTTTATGCCAAATTGTTCATAGGCAAATAAAGTTCCTGTTCTTCCGATTCCTGTTTGAATTTCATCCACCATCAGTAAAATATCAGCTTTCTGACAATGTTCCTGCAGTGCCAAAATCCAGTCTTGTTCTGCTGGATGCACGCCACCTTCACCTTGAATAAGCTCTACTAATACTGCCGTTGTCTTTCCATTATCAATTTGTGTAAGAGCGTTTTGATCATTAAACGGAAGATAGCGGAAACCTGGAGCAATTGGTTCAAATCCCTGGTGGATTTTTTCCTGAGCCGTTGCAGCCATTGTCGTACCGGTTCTTCCATGAAAAGATTGGTGGAACGTAACAATTTCCTTACGTTCTGGTTTCCCCTGATCCTTTGCAAACTTCTTTGCCAATTTAATGGCAGCTTCATTTGCCTCAGCACCACTGTTGCAAAAAAACACTTGATCACAACAACTATGCTGACTTAATCGATTCGCTAAGTTTTTCTGTTCTGGGATGGTAAATAAATTTGAGCAATGCCATAATGTTGCTAGCTGTTCCGTAAGCTTATCCTGAACAGTATCGGGCACATGGCCCAAACTGCACGTTGCGATCCCCGATGTAAAATCAAGATATTTTTTCCCTGCTTCATCCCAAACATAGCTCCCTTTCCCTCTTATCAACGTAATTGGAAGGCGATTATAGACATTCATGACGGCAGAAAGTTCATTTACTGCTGGAGGTTGGCTCATCGGATCGTCTCCTTTCTTAATAGAATACTAGTGCCACGTTCTTTTCCATCTATGAATGCTTCGAAGTCCTCAGGCTTTAATCCATTTAAAATAACCGTTCTCTTCACACCATTTTCTAGCCCTTTCATAGCAGCCTTTACCTTTGGAACCATCCCGCCAAAAATTGCACCAGAGGACATTTTTTCATATATTTGTTGTTGATCCATTGTGGTCAGGAGTTTCTTTTCTCCATTGACTTCCTCCATGATTCCATCAATATCACTAACGAACACAAGGTCAGCTGCTAGTGCTTGAGCAACCGCAGCCGCCGCAGTATCCCCGTTGATATTGTAGTGCTGGCCATAGCGATCGCTACCAATTGGAGAAATAACAGGTAAGACGCCAGCCTCTAAAAAAGTGGTAAGGAATGTTGTGTTTACTTTTTCTACTTCTCCTACAAAACCTAATTTGCCTGTTTCATCTGCTGGTACAGTCTGTAATAGATTCCCATCGACACCGCTCAAACCACACGCATGAACACCAGCAAGTTGAAATTGAGAGACGATATGTTTATTTATCTGTCCACACATCACCATTTCGGCTATTTCTAGCACACTTTCCGTCGTTATCCGAAGACCGTCAACCTTTTTATTCGGTATATGCAATCTCTCAAGCATCTCATTAATGGCTGGTCCTCCACCATGAACAATAATGGGCAAACAACGTTTTTCGTTATGAATCTGGCCAACAATTTCAAAAAATTTCTCTGGAAGTTTTTCAAGAATACTACCACCAAGTTTTAATACAAGTAATCGCATCACGTCACCTCACGTCCGATAGGAGGCATTAATTTTGACGTAATCATACGTTAAGTCACAGCCCCATGCAGTCGCATTATATGGTCCATCCTGCAAATTCACATGTAAACTGATGTCCTTTTGTTGTAAATAGTGCTTTCCGTCCAATTCATTAAACGCTACTGGCACGCCATCTTTTACAACAGAAATTTCGCCAATAGCAACACAGACTTTATTTGGATCGATAGGTTGTTCACTATAGCCTACCGCACAGACGATGCGTCCCCAATTAGGATCAGAACCATAGATGGCTGTTTTTACAAGATTAGAAGAAATAACAGCCTTAGCAACCTGTGATGCAGTCTCCTGTGAAGGAGCACCTTTGACGTTTACTTCAATTAATTTAGTAGCACCTTCTCCGTCCCTTGCAATCATTTTGGCAAGTTCCTCACTTACCATATTCAAGGCATCAACAAACAGTCGCCATTGTGGATGTGATACGTTTAAAACTTTGTTTTCCTGCATGCCATTTGCCATCAAGATTACCATGTCATTCGTACTGCAATCTCCATCGACTGTGATCATATTAAATGTCTTATCTGTTGTCTGTTTAAGCGCAAGTTGAAGACTGTCCGCTTCCACTGCTGCGTCTGTTGTAATAAAGCCAAGCATCGTAGCCATATTTGGATGAATCATGCCAGAGCCTTTCGCAGCCCCACCAATTGTAATCGTCTTCCCGTCAATTTCTATTTGTACAGCGACTTGCTTTGTCACCGTATCTGTCGTTAAAATGGCATCAGCAAAATGGTGTGGAGCAGACTCATTCGTTATCGATATCTCTTGGATGGCTGTGTTGATTTTGTCCATTGGGAGCGGGGTTCCAATAACTCCAGTTGAAGCTACTCCTACATAACTTGCAGGGATATTCAGTATAGAAGCAGCATTTTGTTGCATTTCTTCTGCATCTATATCTCCCTGTTGGCCTGTACAAGCATTTGCAACACCAGCATTAACGATGATCGCCTGCAATTGATTACTTTCTGCAATGGCTCGCTTCGTAACTTTTAAGGGAGCTGCCTGAAAAGCATTCATGGTGTAAACACCCGCCGCAACTGCAGGCGTTTCAGAATAAATCCAGCCAAAGTCACGTCTCTTTTTCCGTATTCCACAATGAATTCCACCTGCTGTAAAGCCTTTTGGTGTTGTTACATGTCCTTCTTTCAATAACTCAATTGCTTCTGTCTGTACCGTTACCATGCTCCCACCCTTTCTATGGATAAATTGGAATGTGTTTTAATCCATTGTTCTCGTTCCAACCATTCATGATATTGACATTTTGAATCGCTTGCCCTGCGGCTCCTTTCATTAAGTTATCGATAGCTGAAACGATAATCAGCTGATTCGTTCGGCTGTCTACGTGTAGGCCAATATCACAGAAGTTGCTTCCATATACACCTTTTGTTGTTGGGAATTCTCCCGCATCTAGGACTCTGACAAACTGGTTTCCTTCATAAAAATGTTGGTAGTCTGATAGAATCTTTTCAGTTGTGTAATAGCCATTAACTTTTCCGTACATGGTACATATAATCCCTCTTGTCATAGGAACCAAATGCGTTGTCAATGTTGCGTGCACAGTTGTGGAACAGTGTTCACTTAAATATTGATCAATCTCTGGAATGTGCTGATGCTGGCCAATTTTATAGGCGGTAATATTGTCATTTGTTTCAGGAAAATGGGTCCGTGCAGATGGTGTTTTGCCTGCTCCAGATATTCCAGTCTTTCCGTCAATAACAATTCCTTCTGTGTGTATGTATTCGTTTTGTAGTGCTGGGATTAATCCAAGCAAGGCGGCAGTTGGAAAACAACCAGGATTTGATAGAATTGTAGCTTCCTTTATCTTTTGTCGATTAATCTCAGAAAGCCCATAGACTGCAACGTCCAATAAGCTTTGATCTGCGGCTTCTGCTTTGTACCAATTTTTATATGCATCCCGGGAAGAAAGACGTAAATCTCCGGACAAATCAATACACTGAATTCCATTACCTATTTTAGGAATGAATTCCTTCGCTATACCAGCAGGGGTGGCAAAAAATACAATATCTACATTTTTGACTAGGGCTGCAATATCCAGTGAATCTAGAGTGGTATTCTCGATGTTTTTTAAATGGGGATACACAGAAGAAATCGCCGTCTCATGCTGTGAGTGGGAATAAATGTTCACTAGCTCTATTTCACTGTGTGAATGTAATAATCTGATAAGTTCTATAGCTCCATAGCCAGTGCCGCCAACAATTGCCGCTTGCTTCAAAACCTACCACCCTTTCTTGTGCTCATCTGAATTTTTTAATTATTCATTAGTATAAATACCCTCAAGGAATAATTCAAGTATATTTATTAATTTTATTTTATAAATATGCAAAATAACTTAAATTAATTGCGTGAAAGTGAATATCAAACGTATAAACATTGGACAAGATTGCATCAATAAAAACGAAAACCCTAAAGGCAGAGATATTTTAGATTTCATTGTTAGAAATATGATTCGTCAACAAAAGAAGCTCCAAATCACATTGTGGATTATTATTACAAATTAAAGAAGCAACCTATATCCAAAAAGGAAAGGATAAGGTAGACACTGTAGCCTGCATGAATAAGCTACTGAAATGTATCTATCCCATGGTCAAGAATAATAAAAGTACGATAATACGTACGAGGTCTCTATGTACCAATAATAAATAGTATCGAGTAAAACAAATCATCATTACAATTTTATACTTGACTAATAGTAGGAAAGAGGCTGGGATAAAAGTTCTCTTAACACATGAAAACCCGAACTATCAAACAATTCCTTGAATAAAGGTTTGTCTAGTTCGGGTTTTCTCATTTTAGCGTAGGCAGAATACGGAGACTCCAACGGGAACAGCACGAGTCCGAAGACCCCGCAGTGGTGACCTTTCCACGAGGAGGCTGAGGCCGTGCCCGTGGAAAGCGGAGTGTTCTGCCGAAGCGAAGCGGTTCTGAAAATGTATTACTCGTATTTAAGTACTAATATGTCCCAGCCTCGTAACAATATTTATTCTTTTATATACTTAGCAAGAAATTCATTCAACTTAGAAACATATCGATCTTTTTGTGTAACGAACGCCTCACCATGTCCTGCATTATCAAATGTAATCAGTTCCGCGTCGCTATTTGTATGTTCTACTAGCTCTTCTGTCATTTTCGTTGGTACAAAGGTATCATCATTGCCATGAATATAGAGAATTGGTACATCTGTTTTTTCCACTTGATCTAGAGCTGATGCTTCTTTCAACGAATAACCAGCTCTCGCCTTAGTCACAATGCTTGTACTAGGAAGCACTGGGAAAGCAGGTAAGTGGAACATACGGCCGAGCTGGTAATCAAACACATCATAAACACTACTGTATGAACTATCAGCTATAATTGCTTTTACGTTCGGTTGAAGTTCTTCTTCACCGCTTGCCATTAATACTGTCGCTGCTCCCATCGAGACGCCGTGCATAACTATTTCTGTGTCTTTACCTGTTTCCTCTATGATCCGATCCATCCAATCTATATAATCCAATCGATCATGCCAGCCAAAACCAATATAATCACCACCACTATGGCCATGACCTCTCATATCAGCCGTAAAAATGTTGTATCCTAGTTCCTCATAATAATACTGGCCATAAAGCCCCATATCTCTGGCATTGCCTAGATAACCATGCGCTAACACGACAGTCTTATTGGTTGGTTCTTTCGCTGGAAGATAATACCCTTTAAGATCTATCCCATCATAAGAGGTCATGTCCCACTGTTCAAAATCTTGGCTATCAACCCATTCTCGCCAATCACCTTCTATAAACACGTCCATTGCCTCTGCTGAAACTTCAAGGTCTGCATTTCCTTGGAGGAAATCTTTTTTATTTCGCTCAACAGCTAAATTATAAAAATAAAAGCTTGCAACTATATCAATTACTAGCAAAATGGAGAGAACTCCAATCACTATGCCAATTATACGTTTTTTCTTCATGTGGCCTTCCCCTCTCTGCTAAACTGCTATCATTCTATTATACTAGAAAAGAGAATTGTTTAAACCCTGTCAAAACTGGTACTTGTTTACAAGTTGGTGAACAAAATGATAGAAGGGAAGAATACTTGGAGCTGATGTTTACTTATCGTACAAAGACGAGGAAAGTCTCGCTGGGCGCTGGAGCTGGACGTGGCTGGTTCAGTTGTTTTGTTATCCACAACAACTAGATTTTATATTTTCTTAGACAACAAAAAAAGGACAGTTCCCTGTCCTTTCTCAACCTATTTAGTTAATCCAAGCTTATCTTTAACCTCTTTAATCTGCTCTATATGCCTCAGCTCATGGTAACCAACAAATGGGATCCATTGCGCTAAATTCATTTCTCCAAACACAGGATGGATTGCCGTTTTCTCTTCTAAGCGTTCTTTATCAACATCCTCATCAAGCTTGCGCAATGATTCATGTGAGGTATGCAATTTTTCCTTTATAACCTCAATGGTTTTATCTGAGTCACTCGGTTCCACAAACGTAGGAGCCTCTATTTTTCTGGAGCGATTTACAGTGAGCTCTATTGGCTTTGTGCTAACTTCCTTAATAGAACCATTTTCTAAAGTATGCTTTATATTATGCACGACAGTACGCTCCATTAAGTATAAATGCTCCATCACTTGTGCAATTGACCATTCGTTAGAGCAAGGCCGTTTATTTAATTCCTCATCACTTAGAGCTGCTACCTCTTCCCATAGTTTATCTCTCGCTTCATCGTTGATCTTCAAACATATCCATTCCCTTCTTTTTTTAAATTAGTAAAGGAGATTTCTATATTCTATTTATACTTACAAATGCATTAATGAAATAGACCTGATTCTTTCGATTTTTGTTTTATCTTTTTAGACTGTCTATTAATTGGTTGTTTTAAAAATGCTCCTAACACGATCGCCGCAATTCCAAAAATCCCTAAGAAAATAAGATCATGTAGTACTCGCGACCAAACAATACCCCCTACTGCTTCACGCATTAGATCGATCGCATAACTAAACGGTAAAAATGGATGAATAGCTTGGAAAAAGTCTGGTAAAAGTACGACAGGGTACGTACCGCCCGAGCCGGCAATTTGCAGAACAAGCAAAACAATTACCATTGCTTTTCCAATATCCCCAAATACAGACACTAGTGTATACGTAATAAGCATAAATACTAGACTAATCAGTAAGCCGAAAAGAACAAACCATCCAGGATTCGCCATCGTCACATCTAATAGGAATATATCACCTGACGTAACGATACTTGCTTGTAATAAGCCAATGGTAATAAACGTGAACAGCTTGCCAAAATATATCTGTCTTGAAGAATAATTCTCAAGGTTTGGCGTATCCGTTGAAAGTAAGGATATCAGTAATAAACCACCTACCCAAATTGCAAGCACTGAATAAAAAGGTGTCATCCCAGATCCATAATTTTCTATCGGAAAAATCTTATTTTCATTTAACTGCACAGGTTCCGCGAAGAATCCTTGTTCAGCATCCGGGTCATTTTGCAGCAGTTCAATAATTTCTCCAATATCTGTTTCCCCTTGTATTTCTCTTATTCGATCAGCTATTTGGTTGACCTTATCGTTCACATATGGAAACTCATCTTGAACTGTTTCAAGCATGCCTTCTCCTTCTCCAAGGTCATTCTCTGTACTTGAAAGAATTCTTTCCACCTCTGGAATAGCCGATTGAATTTCTACCAGGATACCACGAGCATCGGCAAGTGTGTTCTTTGCCCTTCCTACTTCCGCTAATACTGTTGGCTCAATGGATTCATTGTATTCGGTAATAAAAGCATCGATCTTTGTGGAAGTATCTTCGGTTAAGCTTTGCAGATCATTTATGACACCTTCTATTTCCGATTGCTTTTCTTCCACAAAGGTACGAATCTCACCACTGCGTTCTTGGGCAGATTCAAGTCCTGTACGAATGGTTTCAAGCTCCTCAAGTGCTTGCTCGATCTGTTGGTTTGCTTGATTATTTTCATTATTACCTTCTTCTGTTTCGGTGGCTTCATCGTTTTCTCCCTGAGTATTTTGCTGTTGTTGTATCTGTCTTAATATCTCTTCTATGGAAGTAACAGCCTCGATTTGCTGTGCCACCTGTTCATCTAATTGATTCGTCAATTCAGCACCATTTGAAAAGTCAATTCCAGTGGATTGGACCTCTTGTAAAAATGTATTTGTCTCCTCAGCAATTTGCTGAACGCGTTCTAAATCTTCTTGAACCTGTGGTGCAATTTCATTTAGTCGGTCCTCTGCCTTATTTAAATATGCTGTCGTATTATCAATGGTTTCTAATCCGTTACCGGTAACACGCTCAGCTTCTGGGACAAGCTCTTGAGCTCGATTAATCATATCCCCAGCACTATTTGCATCAGCCAGTGTTTGATTAATTAATTGATTAATCTCAGGTAAATTTTCCTCTAAATCAAAAATATAGTTTTCAAACCGTTCAATGTCCGGCAGGTCTTGTTCTAATTCAAGTCCAATGTCGTTAAATATGTCAAAGATCACTCCATTAACGGTCGAAATAAAGTGACTACTTATTTCATCCGTTATCGCGGAAGCGCCTTTATCAGTTATTTTCGGTGCAATCGCATTTATTTTTTCATTTACGTAATATTCCATATCCGCTTTTTCAGGCTGATCATCAATTACGGTTCCCAGCTTTTTTGAAAAGTTTTCAGGAATTACGATAACAGCGAAATACTCTCCATACTCCAATTTCTCCATCGCTTCGTGTCGGTTCACGAAATGCCAATCCATTGTAGGAGTTTCTTTTAAAGTACTGATGAGCTCTTGACCGACATCAATGTCCTCGTCTCTTACTGTGGCTCCTGTATCCTCATTCACGACCCCAATTGGAATTTGGTCTGTCTGGCCATATGGATCCCAGGATGCCTTAATATTAAACCAGGCATACAGGGACGGTAAGATAATCAAACCACCTATTAATAATAATGCTACCCAATTCGTACCGGTGTTTTTTATGTCTCTTGAAAAAATTCTCCAGATGTTCTTCAATTCTTCTTCCTTCTTTTCTAAATGAATGACTATTCATTTTACTGTAAAATAAATCTACGAGGAAGATTATAACAAGTTTCCTAAGCGAATTCTACCTTCCCTGTTCGCTTTTTCTAAAAATATTACAGTGACCATGAACGAAACTGAAACTTCATTTTTTGTGAATCCCCCTCTCTCCCCAACCAAATGTTAATTGGACGAATCGCACCTATACAGGCAAATTAAAGTAGGATTAGTTAACACCCTGGCAAGATAGATGGCATAAGAGGAAACCCTATAAAAAGGGGCTTCCCCTAGCTTCTTACTGCACCGCATATAGAAAATGAGTTAATCTAGCCTTCTATACATGCCTTCTCTCCATAAAGTGAATACCAAGTCCTATCATCACCACACCCATTAAAACCAATATACTTATGGGGAATAGTAATTCATCAAAAGAGTATTGATATAAAACCACCCCTTGCAGGACTTCCATCCCATAGGTAAGTGGGTTCAACTTGGATAAGGTAATCAATACTTCTGATTTTACAATTTCTATCGGCCAATATGCTCCACCAATCATCGCCATACTTACGGCAATAATGGGTATGAGAGCATTAAACTGTTGCACGTTTTTAAGAACAGATATGATCAAAATTGATAATGCTACAATGGAGAATAAATAAGGGATGATCAGCAATACTGTTTCTAGAAATCTCCCCTGGAAATCAACCCCAACCCAATAACGAAAGATACAAAAGATAACTAGAACCTGTACATACCCCTCTATAAAACTATAGATAAGATTTGCCACATACATCTCCCACTTTTTCACAGGAGACAGGATCATCCTGTCCCAAACACCGTCTCGTTTTTCTACCAGGATCGGCAAAAGGTTGTAGGCTATTGTGTAGATTACAAAAAACAATGTAAAACCAAATAAGGATTGAAAGGTGTTATCATAGACTACTGCATCTTCGCTTTGAAAATTTGTTGTCTCCACTTCATAGGCTGGATTGTTCATCGCATTCTCGAAATCGTTAAGGATAGCTTTCTTTTCTTCTTCCGTCTCTGCACCAGATGCTTTTAACAATGCCACCTCTTGATTACGTTTTGTATAAGCACGCTGGATGGCCTGCTCAATCATGCTTATATTTGGGGATTCTACTCCAACTATTAGCTGATAAGAGTTCTCTCGGAGGATCACGCCAGCTTCTGCTTTTCCATTTTCAACTTGCTCCTGTAACTCATCCTTATTCATCCAATTAAAACGAAAAGCTTCGTCTTCTGTCAGAACGTTGGCTAAAGTAGACTCTTTAATAGAATTATCTGCTGTATTAATTGGCACAGAAATACTTGTAGCAGACCCACTTCCACCTATGATAAGAGCAAACCCGATCGACATTACTGTAAATATAATAAAGCTCCAAGGATTCCGTATAAATATTCGAAACTTTGCTAGAAGAATTCCATTCACAGCGCAGCCCCCCTTTTCGGAAAGCTCCATGCTGCTACGATCACAGAGATGACACCAAATAAGACTAATACGAGAAGGTGATTCGTTACCTCGGTCCATTCATTACCACGAAGTACACTCAAGTAAGCTGACATTCCAGCTCCGTTTGGAGTGAAATTTCCAAGGGTGGCGATGAATGCAGAGGAATCTCCAATCGGAAAGAAACTCCCACCAAGCAGAGCCATTAAAGATACAAGAATATTAGAGAAGAAATTTGTAATCACCTCAGAATGAAGGCGATAGCACAATGCAGTTAATAACACGGCAATCCCCCCGACTGCAATAGCAAATGAAATTGTGACGAGACTAAATCCTACCAAATCTGGCCATGTAACATCAAAAACTATCCATGAAAATCCAAAGATAATGAGTAAGTGTAAGAACGCGAAAACCATCCCCGTCATTAAGACTCCTAAGAAATAAACCCAGTGTGAAACATTCGCTAATATAACTCTATTAAACACAAATGTATTTTTCTCCATAAACGCAATAGAACCTATAGCAGAGGCAATGAATAGTACATTCATTACAGCCATACCAATTGTATAGTAATCTTTCGAACTAACAGGTTGTTGTTGTTCCAGGGCGGAGACATCCGCTGTTACATTCTGTAAATTTTCTTGAAGAAGTGCTGCATCTATTCTGTTTTCCCCTAGGAATGATTGTAGCGTAAGTTGCTGCTGATACTGAGTGAGTATATCCTCTACAATACTTGCACCGAGCTGATGCTGTGTATTTGTATATAATTGGAGGGCAGGTTGTTGTTGTTCTCCTAAATAGAGATACTGTAATAGCTCATATGTGAAATTTTCAGGAACTTCAATTACTGCTGTAAACGTATTATCATTCAATACATCTTCCATTTTGTTTGGAGCTATTTCTTCTACGGTTATAAATTCTTTGGCTTCCTCACTGCCAAACACTTCCTCTTTTAACAACTGTATTGGTAGCATACTTTCCATCTCATTGAATACTTCTGCTGGCAGCTCCTTCTGTTCCGCTGTAAACTGTTCTAGTTGAGCACTCTCCTCCGCTTGCTCTACTAGACCGAGCTTTACTTGAATAACCGGGGCTTCCCCGTTCATGAAGCTACTTAATGCTACACCAAGTATTAAAATAAGGATGATTGGTAACCCAACTAGTAGTAGTAACTGAACAGGATTACGGAGCAATAACAACGCTTGTTTCTTAAAAATTTGACCTAACATAGTAACTCCCCCTAATCCCTTAGAGCACGACCTGTCAGATGTAAAAACACATCCTCCAGGGTAGGAGTTTTATTATGAACCGAGGTTAAGTCGATCCCCGCCTGTTCAGCAAGCTTCGTTAATTCTGCAAACATACTTACTTCCTTTGCAACCATTAGTGTCACTTGCTTATCAGCAGTCGTTATACGATTAACAAGTGGGTGTTCCTGCAATGAAGAGATAAACTGATCGTTCAGCTGCTCACCTTTTATCAAAATTGTTTTTTCTGCAGATAAAATTCGTTTAATTTCTTCATTTGTACCCGAAGCAATAAGGTTCCCTTGGTCCATGATATAGATGCGATCACAAAGAAATTCTACTTCTTCCATGTAATGACTCGTATAGATGACCGTCATATCTCTTTCCTGATTTAATCGCTTTACAGTTTCGAGAATATAATTACGGGATTGTGGGTCAATGCCTACTGTTGGTTCATCCATAATAATGAGCTCTGGATTATGAAGCAAGGCCACACCAATATTAAGTCGCCGCTTCATCCCTCCTGAGAAGGTTTTTACGACATCTTTTCTTCTTTCGGTTAGACCCACCAAATGAAGGATCTCCTCAATTTTACTTTTTAAGATTGACCCTTTTAGCCGGTACATCCTTCCAAAGAACTGCAAATTCTCCTCCGCTGTAAGATCTGTATATAATGCGATTTCCTGGGGGACCATGCCAACGATTTCGCGGAATTCCCCCGCATTCTTTAAAATGCTTTTGTTATGAAATCGAACATCCCCTGCTGTAGGTGCCGCTAACGAAGATATCATCGAAATAGCTGTAGACTTCCCAGCACCATTAGGGCCTAACAGGCCAATTATTTCTCCACGTTCCACAAACATATTTAAACTTTTAACAGCATAAAGCTGCTTGAACTTCTTTGATAACTCAACTAATTCCAGCACATAACTCGCCTCCTCACATCTAATCATAATGCAATTCATTTTGTCAGCATACTGTCTACAGTCATATTCTCCTACTTTGCCGTGTGACCTGCGTCACTTTTTATAAACCAGATCGGGACCGCACGCTGAAGCTGGAAGTGACCATTTCTGGCATCAAATCTAGTTACGCAAAAATTTCATAAAATAAAAAAGCTCCCACAAAGGAGAGCTCAATTGTTTAATCAGATAGATCATGCTTCACTGCAAAAATGGCTAGCTGGGTGCGGTCACGAAGTCCGGTTTTTTGGAGAATATGCGTTAAGTGGTTTTTCACAGTACCTACAGATAAAAATAAGGCTGTTGCAATTTCCTTATTCGTTCGCCCTTCTCCCACCAGTTTTGTTATGGCAAGTTCTCTGTCGGATAAAGAAATATCTGAACGGGGAGTTTCTGCTGACCGTTCTAAAAGTTTAGGCATCACCTTTGCGGCTACTTCTTCGTGCAGGCTAATTCCGCCCCTCATACAGCTATGTATAGCGCTGATTAATTTTTCTGATTCAGATGTTTTGAGCAAAAAACCATCTGCGCCTTGTCGGAGCGCTTCTACTGCATAAGTATCATCGTTGAAGGTAGTTAGTATTAATATTTTTACATGGGGCCATCTTTCTTTAATAATTCTTGTCGCCTCAATACCATTCATTACAGGCATTCTTACATCCATCATAACAAAATCGATCAGGTGTTTTTCCATCACTTCAATTGCTTCCTGTCCGTTCGAAGCTTCATGAGAAACGGTTATTTGTTCATCCTGTTCCAATATCACTTTAAGCCCTTGTCTTACAATAGCTTGATCCTCTACAAGTAATACTTCCATGCTTTCCCCCCTAACTCCCGCTTGGAATCGTTCCTGAAACAATAAACTGATTAGTAGTTTGGAAAATTTCCAAGCTTCCATTCACCTCATCGACACGCTTTCTCATCATGGTAAGACCAAAGCCTTCTTCAAATGCTGCTGCCTTATGTATCATATTCTCAATTTCAAAGGAAACAGACCCCGTCGCCGATTTTCCAAGCGTAACGCGAACCTCCCTCGTTTGCGCATGACGCATTGCATTCGTGAGAGCTTCTTGAATGACGCGATATAATACCACACTCTTCTCATTGGAAAGCGGGATGGATAAAACACCTTGTTTCATCGTAAATTGCACCATAATATGACTCTCTGCCTCGAGCTTGCGTATTAAATGAACAACGGTAGCAAGCCCCTCATTTTCTTCTAAATTTAGCGCACGTACTGCCTGTCTTGTTTCCTCTAGACTCTCCGTTGCCATGCGCTTCAACTCAGCATACTCATTATTTTCATGTTGGATGGAGAGCATCTCCAATTTCATAATTAACGCTGTTAGTCGATGTCCTACAGAGTCATGGATATCCCGAGCAATTTTGGTTCTCTCTTCCAGCCTTGCATCTCGTTCCGTCATAAGATTTATTCGCTTCATGGAACGATATTCAGCGCGCAACTGGTCATATAGTTCTCGCATGTCCTTTCTTTCTGAAACCATTTTCGAGACTCTATCAATTAAAATGTAAAACATAATAAGTGTTAAGAACGATTCTACTTCTAACTTTTCAAACTTTAAAAGCGAAAATAGGGATAGCATTAAACCAACAAGTGAAATAATACTCGAATTCATTCGTTTTAGCCGAAACGTAGCATCAAGCGAATAAAGGAAAAAAAGTGCCATAGACCAGAAAACAGTTTCACTACCTACTGTTAATAAATGGATCATTCCTAGTATATGCAGAACAAAATATAGAATTTCAGGCAATTTTCCAATCGAAATAAAAAAGAATACTGCTAATGAAGCTGCGAAGAATAAAATGCTGTTTGGAACCTGATTACTACCTAAGATAATCAGGCACATCCATACTATACTAAGCAGACTAAATCGGATCCAGAAAACCTTCACTTCCTATGCTCCCTGTTGTTGTAACTTTTCAATAAACGTTTTCAGAACGTGAACAGTTTGCACGCAATCTGTTAGTTCAGACCATTCAGCAGGATGGTGGCTCACACCGTTAATACTTTTGGTAAAGAGCATGGCAACCGGTATTTTCTCTCCTACGATCATCGCATCATGACCAGCACCACTTGGCAGCCGATATGCTGGTAAATCGTGAGCAAGAATCGCTTCTTCTAGTAAATTTTGTTTTTTCTCCTCAATAGGGACAGGTGAGACACGCATTGTTTCATTAAAAACAATGGATGTATGATAGTCAGATGCTATTTGTTCTCCTGATTGTTTGACTAAATCAATTAATTTATCCCGGGTTTCTTTATGGATATCCCGAATATCTACATAAAGCGTGACTTCTCCTGGAATCACATTTACGCCGTTCGGTTCGACGTGTAGCTTTCCAACTGTCGCTACAGCACTATCACTTACCTGTGCTGGCAATGTGGCGATATTTGTAATAAATGCGGAGGCTGCTACAAGGGCATCTTTTCTGTCGTTCATCGGGGTATTTCCCGCGTGACCGGCTTCTCCAGAAAACGTGACTTCCAACCAGCACGGCCCTGCAATTCCTGTGACGACCCCACAAGAAAGGTTTTCTTTTTCCAAGCGTTTCCCCTGCTCAATATGAACTTCAACAAACATGTCAATTGTACTTTCCGCGCGTTTTGCTTCCGGATATTTCTCTGCCGTTAATCCAACTTCCTCAAGTACTTTGGAAAACGATTTCCCTTCACTATCTACTAATTTCTTTTTCTCTTCCAAACTTCCAAAACCCATCATACCTTCACTGCCATTAAAACCGCCATTAAACCGGGCCCCTTCTTCATCACTAAAAATAACTACTTCATAAGGTTTTTCCGGTTGGTAGCCTGTATCTTTCCAGGCTTGGGCCACTTCAAGAGCTGCCAGCACCCCTAAGGGACCATCGAAATGCCCCCCATTCGGCACACTATCCACATGAGAGCCACTTAAAACCGCGGGCAAATGGTTGTTTTTACCGGCTAGTCGGCCAAAGACATTCCCCGCCTCATCGTGATGTACTTCCAGTCCAGCTTCTGTCATCCATCTTGCGACCAAATCTTTGGCTTGCTTCTCTTCCTTGGAATATCCAGGACGATTAGAGCCATTATCTGTAGTAAGGCCAATTTCCGATAGGGCTGCTAACCTTGTTGCCATCCTTTCTCCCGAAACACCGTCCACATTTAATTTTTTGTTATATGTCTTCATTAACTTTTCGTAAAACGTATTTTTCCAACTCATAAAACAAACCTCCAACTCTACAGTCTTTTCATTAATAGTCTCCATTATAATCGATCGTCTAAGTTTTGCGAATACGTATCATCCAATTTAGCCCAGTTTCAATTTGATAAGTTTCAGCAAAGGATCCTTGATTTATGGCAACCGCAAGATTATCCAGTGAATTTACATACACCACCGGTTCCCCTAATCGACTATCAGAAAAGGACCGCCCAAAAATCATCCCACCTTTATAGACTTCTTTGTCATGATGCATGATGGTAACTTCCATCAACTCTCCATATTTCATGCTTACTTCCTCACATATAGTTCGACTAATGTTTGTCCAAAGGTTTCCAAAACGAATATCAAGTATATCGATATTTCCATAGATGGTATTAGCTTCAGTATAGGCTACTGGTCTAGGCAATTCCACAATATCCTCTACTTTAAGGACAGGGCCAACCTGCTCAAAAGTTATAACCTTTGAAGCAAGTCTCGCACCAGTATAGGCGTACACATCACGCCCATGGAAAGTATAAGACTCCCCTGATTTTGGCAATCTGTTTATCGTTTCATCAATCTTTCTTACTTCTTTTATCCCAATGTGATGCTTAATATGGGTTAGTGTTCCATTATCTGGGGTGACGATATATTGATTGGCCTCTGTTTTTACAACGACACTTAATCGATCCGAACCAACCCCTGGGTCTACAACTGATACGAACACTGTTTCTTCTGGCCAATACGAAACGGTTTGCTGTAATCGATAGGATGCTTCCCATATATTAAACGTGGGAATATCATGCGTAAGATCGAATATGCTCAAGTTTGCGTTGACGGAGATTGCTACCCCATACATTGCACTTACAGCCCCATCGCTCGTACCAAAATCTGTTTGCAATACTAACTTATTCATGTAAGGATCCTCCAATTTTGGGTTCATAATAAAAATCTTTCAGTTAATTATGTATGATTTGTTAGTTTCTATGTGGGTTGTAAGCTGATTCGACTATCGCGGTTGATTGGAATGCTCCTCTGGTTGATTGTGCAGCTCTCCTGGTCGATTGCGCTGCTCTCGTGGTTGATTGTGCAGCTCTCCTGGTCGATTGCGCTGCTCTCGTGGTCGATTGCGCTGCTCCTCTGGTTGATTGTGCAGCTCTCGTGGTCGATGGCACTGCTCCTCTGGTTGATTGTGCAGCTCTCGTGGTTGATTGTGCAGCTCTCCTGGTTGATTGCGCTGCTCTCGTGGTTGATTGTGCGGCTCTCCTGGTCGATGGCACTGCTCCTCTGGTTGATTGTGCAGCTCTCGTGGTCGATTGCGCTGCTCTCGTGGTCGATTGCGCTGCTCCTCTGGTTGATTGTGCAGCTCTCGTGGTCGATGGCACTGCTCCTCTGGTTGATTGTGCAGCTCTCGTGGTCGATGGCACTGCTCCTCTGGTTGATTGCGCTGCTCTCGTGGTTGATTGTGCGGCTCTCCTGGTCGATGGCACTGCTCCTCTGGTTGATTGCGCAACTCTCTTGGTCGATGGCACTGCTCCACTAATCAATTGCACAGCGTCCTGATTGACCACCGTTTTAAATACCCCATTTCACTACAACTCAATGAGTTACCCGTAATCTTCCCCAATGGATATTAAAATACCACGCCCATACCGAATTAACGATAGAAACGTGGTTCATTTTACAAACAACAATTTTTTCTCTGCCTCTCTTACAAAAACTGCACGTGGAATATTAAACTAAAGGCTCATTTTGCGACACTAAATGGAGCTGAGGGTAATTCTACCCAACATAAATAATAATGAGAATATTGTACCATTTTCTGTAAATTATAGGCTATTTTCTGTTTATTTGTTGTATACTATAAGGGACAGTCTATGCAGGGTGAGCTTCGGTCAAAGCTGTAGAAGTACTTCTTTTACTTGGCGACAAAAATTCAGGGAAAGGAGTTGAAAACATGATTCCCATTGACTCAACTCTACAGTTGATGTTTATGTTTGCCACTCTCGTATTGTTAATTGTTAACAGCCGAGAAAAAAAGTAAGCACCCCTGCCGACGGACGGGAACATTACTTTTTCGTTTAAAGAAGTCGCCTCACCCATAGAGGATAGCTGTCCGATCCGCAAGTTGCCGCTTGCGGATCGCTTTCTGGGGGGCAACGTTCAGCAAATAAAATCACCACTTAAATAGTATTTTCTCAACCCATAAAATATTCGTCTTGCTTTTTTATACGAAAGTGGCAAAATTTCACATGTTACTTTACTTAAATCCTACCATAACAGCTGTTAAGCCGCTACTTTTATCTTCAAGCTGTAACACATATTTAACATCTGTATTCCTCATCCTTACCTCCTGTAAACAACCTTCCGTTTAACTGGCAGTAAGCCCCTCACTTCGAGAATGTGAAAAGCATCAAGTTTTCTAAGTGGGGAGAAGGGTAGCCCCCACCAAATAAAGTTTCACTTTATAAATAGTCCAAAATTTTCTTCCACTCTTCTACTTTTCCATCGAAGGTCTTTGTGTATCTTCCTGGTATAGGGCTCGTAGAAGGTAACTTTATGACATCAATACCTGCAAACTGACCCTGGGAAAAATTACGTTTAAATGTTTCATAAGCCTTTCCACCATTACAAGCAATCAGTTTTATAGATGGAAAATTCTCTGTCAGTTCAATAATGTTGTTTGGTTCTTCATCTACTATATTTGCATCAAGGCTTCCCTCTCGGTAACATTTACCAATTGTATCCCAAAGAGCAATTCCTTTTCCTTTAACAAAACGCAACTTTTCTTCATAATTTTCTATTGGAGATTGCTGAAATAATTTAAATAGGATCTTCCAAAAATGATTTCTTGGATTACCATAGTACTCTTGCTTTTCAAGTGATTTCCCGCCCGGCATCGAGCCAAGAATTAAGACTTTTGGATTTGTTGGTAATACCGGAGCAAACGATGAGAGCTTTTTCTGCAAACTGGACACCTCCATGCTTAGACTCAACTATTTCAGGGAAAAGTAGTACTGTGAACATTATAAAGAAAGAAGGGTGTTAAATGAAAGCAATTGTTATTCATGAATACGGATCAGCAGATAAACTTCAGGAAGAAACCTTCCCCATCCCGACACCTGACGATAATCAGGTCTTAGTCGAACTTCATGCCACCTCCATTAACCCGATAGATTGGAAACTAAGAGAGGGAGGCCTTAAGGATGCGTTACCTTTTGAATTCCCGATCACACTTGGCTGGGATGCAGCTGGTGTTATCTCCAAAGCTGGTAAAAATGTGACCAAGTTTAAAGAAGGCGATCGGGTCTTTGCTCGTCCGGCAACAACAAGGAATGGCACCTATGCGGAGTACACACTAATCGAGGAAGACCTTCTAGCCAAAATTCCAGATAATATTACATTCGAAGAGGCAGCAGCTGTTCCACTAGCTGGATTAACCGCATGGCAATGCCTAGTGGATTTTGGTCAAATTAAAAAGGGTGATAAAGTACTTGTCCATGCCGGTTCAGGTGGAGTTGGGAGTTATGCCGTCCAATTTGCAAAACACTTTGGTGCACATGTAGCTACTACCGCCAGCGGAAAGAATGAATCCTTTGTAAAAGAACTAGGAGCAGACCAATTTATTAATTACAAGGATACTGACTTTTCTGAGGTACTTGAAGACTATGATATTGTCGTAGATACTCTTGGCGGAGAGGTCCAGGAGAAAAGCTTTAAAGTTTTAAAAGAAGGTGGAAAACTTGTTTCCATCGTTCAGCAACCAAATGAGGATTTAGCAAAGGAAAAAGGAATTAAAGCAGAATCTATCTGGCTTAGAGAAAATGGTGAACAACTCGAGGAAATTGCAGCACTTCTAAATTCAGGTGAGGTTGCCTCCAACATCGGTCATACCTTCCCACTCACTGAAGAAGGAGTAAAGGAAGCTCACAAGCTAAGTGAAACCCACCACGCTAAAGGTAAAATCGTCATTAATATTAAATAAAGTGACTCACATAGAAAGCCCTGGCAGATTCGTTTAATCCCAGGGCTTTCTTTAAATAAATAGACTAACACTTACAAGTACTGCCAGCATAATAACCCCGAGTATAAAAGGAATTTTCCTGTTTAACACAGAGAGTTTTTCTATGCCGTAAAGCATCACTAGTAAAAAGACTCCGACCACCAGATATGCTGTGATGGTGCTTATGTATTCGCCGAGAAATGGGACAGCGTACAGTAGCATCACATAGATGATAGTAAATATTAGAATTGTTTTCCATTTCATATACTTGGTGAACTCCTTCAGACAAAAGCTTTATATGTAAAATTTTCGACCATCTCGATATCTTTATGGGTGCTACTCTTCCCTTTTTTAAACCATCCCCAAGAAAAGTTATTCTCTTCAGCATGATAAAGTTCAATTTGTTCTTGTTGTTCTTTTCTGTTTTTTATGTCGTGCCATTTTAAGACAAGGTAGACTTTCTTAATATCCTCTAATGTAATCGGATTTCCTTGCTTGTCCACATAGCTCTTCTCTAAAATTTTCCCTGTGTTCTCAACAGCAATATCTATGTTTTCACCAGCCCATTTACTCTTTTGAATAATTTGATCAACGTCATTAATAACGGCCCGAACTTCAATATCAAAAGAATTGGTCATATATTTATCTTCATTTTTCATATCTAAAAATCCGTTCCCAGCCATAAACGAATCCTCTGATAATTCTATTTCATATCCTTTTATTCTCCAGTGCTGGCTTTCCCCTACTAATGATAAATAATAATCCTTTGGTTTTGCACTTTCATCTGTACAACCAGCAGTTATAAAAAGCAAGAGAAGTAGGGATATTATGAACTTGTATTGCATTGCTTTCCTCCTCTGAGAGCTACTCCCTTTTATTCTTCCTGCGATCTCCTAAGCTTTCTCCACACTTGTAAGTTTTTTAGTTTGTTCCATAGCAAAAGGCTGTACTTTTTTAACGTCGCCCCGAAATTTTTCCATAAAAATAAAAAAAGCCAAAATAATAAATAGAGATAACATAATAATAGAATAATAGCTGGTAAATGGCCATTGCTTATTTGTTTTAAAAGATAATCCCATTCGTTACTACCATCCGTTCGCTGTATGATGTACAAAAACGAAAACAATGGTGTACCAATCGATAGAATAATCGTTACGTAAGCGAACGGAATAAGCCTGTTTCTTGCATTACTTATAATGGCTGTAAGAAGTGCACTACTTACAAAAATAATATAGATAACCCAAAAACTAGTGGGAAGTGTGTTCATCTCAAATCCCCCTTTTACATTCCCATTTCTATTACCGAAGTCCTTATGCTTCCTGCTCTTTCTGCATGCCTATTCGGTCTGTTCTTAATTGTAAGATGAACAGCTCTAAAGCTGTTTCGTTAATCCAATTCGTGCCCCATACATCTCTATTTTGCAGCATCGTACCGAGCAGCCAAATCCTTCTTGCCGTCATAAACAGTGGCAGGGAGTCCATATCTTCCTCACTTAAAGAATATTCCTGCTCATAGCCCTGCAAGAAAGTATCCCAGCATTCCTTTTCCTGCTGCTTGTAATTATGGAGTAAATTCCACCAGGATACTGCAACATCATAGGCGCGATAACCTACTGCACAACTGTCGAAATCAAAGACTTGAAGCGCACCTTTATGTATATGCATATTATGGTTGTGGAAATCACCATGACAGAAACCTATCTCTAAATGAGCTGTATCCAATTCTTCTTTTAAATACGTTAATGTTTCTGTAAATATCTTTACGGCCTCATCGCCTAGATATTTTTGTATAGTTGGTCGGATAAAGCTTGCTGGCTCATCAAGCAGATGTGTGAAATCAATTGTAAAACCGCGGTCATGCTCACTAGTAAATCCATTAGACAATCGGTGGAGTCTTCCAAGTGATTTCCCAATAAGAAACGTGTTTTCCGGGTTTATAACCGGCCTTTCTCCCTCTGCGAAGGAAAACATAACACCGTACCGCTCTCCTTCTGGGGCTACAATTTCTGTTACATTGCTCCCATCTGTTCCCTTAATAGTCCCTATCGCCTCGTATCCATTTTCTTTTAAGTAAGCAATAGCCTCCAACTCAAATTGAATGGCAGCTAAATTTCTCCAGCCTTGGCGATATACTCGATAAGCATAGCTTGAATTCTTTCCCACTACTTTATATGTATCATTTAGGCCTCTCGTCAAAAAACGAACTTCCTTGATTTCTTCTGTCAGTTGACCCTTTACAAGGTCCATTACACTGTCTTCATGAATCACTGTATGCTTCACCTTGATTTGTTCTACCATGTCGATCCCCTTAAAAATTAGTTAAACGGTTAAACCTATTGGCTTATAGTATTAATTCGTCATATTTTTCCAATATCCTGCTTTTCTACTTCCAATTGATTCTTAATCCGTCATGTTAAACTTTCCCTTATTTGTTATGATAATAAAGTGAAACTTCATTTGGTAAGGGGGTCCCTACCTCCCCACCAAATGTTAGTTAAACGAATCGGACCTTTACTGGCAGTTGAAACCCAAACTAAGAATGCTTGATTTCCCGCATTCTTGAAGTGGAGGTCTTACTGCCAGTTAAGGCGGGATAAAGAGGTGAGGAGAATGAAAGCAATCATAATTGGTATTTTATCTGCACTATTCTTTTCCGTTACATTTATTTTGAATCGCTCTATGGAGCTAGATGGAGGAAGCTGGGCATGGAGCGCTTCCCTGAGGTTTATGTTCATGCTCCCGCTCTTATTACTTATCGTAGGCTTTCAACGCAACGTCAAACCAGTCTTACACCACATTCGCAAAAAGCCACTACCCTGGTTTCTATGGAGCACTGTCGGGTTCGGATTATTCTACGCTCCATTGACTTTTGCAACGATTTACGGACCGGGATGGCTTGTTGCAGCTACTTTCCAGCTAACGATCCTTGCAGGCTCCTTTCTTGTACCACTACTTGACAAAGAAAAGAAACAAAAGATTCCGATCCAAGCTGTTCTTATTTCTTTCATTATACTTAGTGGTGTATTTCTCACGCAATTAGAACATGCAAGCGCTGTTCCATTGGCAAGTGTTCTTCTTTGTGTCTTCCCTCTTATCCTATCAGCAGTTGCCTATCCATTAGGGAACCGTAAAATGATGCAGCATGTAGATGGACAGCTCAATACCTTCCAGCGAATTCTAGGGATGACCATTATGTCTATGCCTTTTTGGTTCCTATTATCTATCTACGGATTCGCGACACATGGACTACCTGAAACGACACAAGTAACCCAAACATTTATTGTAGCTGTTTTTTCTGGGGTGATTGCGACAGTATTATTTTTCTATGCGACTGAGCTTGTACGAAATGAAAATGAGAAACTTGCAGGGGTTGAGGCCACACAATCTGGGGAAGTAGTGTTTGCCCTATTTGGTGAAATTCTGTTACTCAATGCTGCATTTCCAGGTATTGTATCCATTGCTGGAATCCTCCTTGTGATCCTCGGAATGGTATTGCACAGCCTTGCCACGGTATACGAAAACCGTAAAAAGCATCCGAGCCTAAAAAAAGCACAATAACTAGAAGGACCAACATACGTGCCCGGTTTGATTGAGGTTGACCGAAAAGAGCGGTTTTAGTTGACTTACTTTAATTATGGATTTCTCCCCGTTCAAAAAAAGCATAAAGAAACTCCTTCGAAGGAGTTCCTTTATGCTTCCGATGATTGCTTTTCATTAACCAATTCTCTATCCTCAGTAGGAGTAGTCCCCTTAATGAAGAATGCCATAATAAGTGCAATTATTGATATTATGGTAGTTACATAGAATGCAATATTTACACCTTGCACCATCTCACTGGCAGGAGCATTATCGCTTGAAGAAGCAGTCATAACGGTAATGAGAATCGCGGTACCTATTGAGGCTGCAACCTGTCGCATCGTGTTCGTCATCGCTGATCCATGCGGAATTAATCGATCTGGCAAACGGTTTAGTCCTGCGGTAGTCGCTGGCATCATAATCATGGAAATACCGAACATTCTTACTGCAAAAACGATGGTAATGTAGGCTAATGTTGTATCAGGCGTTAGTCTTGTATATAGGTAAGAAGTTACCGTTAGTAAGATGAGGCCCGTAATAACGAGATACCTTGCACCAAACTTATCAAAAATTCTCCCATTAATTGGTGACATAAACCCCATAATCAATGCTCCTGGTAAAATCATCATGCCTGAATTTAAAGCAGAAAAACCAGCCATATTCTGCATGTAAATAGGTAAAATTGTTTCAGCACCAATTAAACCAATGAATGCGATCATTCCAATAACAGTTGTTATGGCAAAGATTTTATCCTGAAAAACCCGAAATTCCAAGATTGGGTGTGCTAGCTTAAATTGTCTTAAAATAAAGGTGGTTAAAGCTATTGCCCCAACGATGATTGCCGAAACGACAAACGGGTTGGACCACCCATAATCCCCCGCACTACTAAAGCCATACAATAATCCACCGAAACCTAGTGTTGATAGAATTATAGAGCTTATATCCACTTTAGGGTAAGTACGCTTTGTAATATTTCTCATAACAAAATAAGCAATGATGATATCTATAATAGCAAGTGGCAAAATAATATAAAATAACGATCTCCAAGGATAATGCTCGACTAGCCAACCGGAAATAACTGGACCTAGGGCTGGAGCAAAGGCAATAACAAGTCCTACTGTACCCATTGCCGATCCTCTTTTTTCAACAGGGAAAATTAACAAAAAGATCGTCATCATTAACGGCATCATAATACCCGCTCCGGCGGCCTGTATGACTCTTCCCACCATTAACATGGCAAAGTTTGGGGAAACAGCACATATTAATGTACCCACAGCAAAGGCGACCATTGCTGTAAGAAATAATTTCCTTGTAGTAAATGTTTCAATTAAAAAAGCGGTAATGGGGATCATTATCCCATTCACTAGCATAAAGATCGTCGTGACCCATTGCGCTGTATTTTCGGTTAACTGTAAGTCTTCCATAATATGTGGAATGACTGTTGCTAATAAGGTCTGATTAAGTATTGCCAAAAACGCGCCACCTATTAAGACAGCCACAATTGGCAGCTTGTTAATTTGTTTTGGATCCTTTATTTCTTCATTTCTCAATAAATCATCTCCTAATACACTGTCATCATTTGTTCACAGTGTACTAGTGAATTATATGGAAGATGTGTTGGATAGTCAATTTATGAGTATATAATCATAATATGGTATATACGATCTAATCAGTGAAACATCATTTGGCGGGGACTTTCCTTCCTTCCCACTAATGTTAGCTGAACGAATCGGTCCTATACTGGCAGTTGATCCCCTACTTAAAATGCTTGATTTCCTGCATTCTTGAAGTGGGGGTCTTACTGCCAGTTAAGGCGGAATAAAACATCCAAATAATACCTACTACCACAAGAATTACCCCAGAAAAGTAATATACAAAGGTGAGTCCATACAGATCAATCACTGTAAAGGCTAATAAGGGGCCAATGGCAGCACCAATATCCACTACGACCGTATGGGCAGTCATGACTTTCACCTTATCCGTTTGCACCGCCGCACTTGTGGCAAGGGTGTCTGTGGTCGTAACAAACATGGTCGAAAGAAATTGGAAGATTACGAGACTAATCATTAACGCTATGATGGTGTGGACATTTACTAAGATAAAAAATAAAACGCCACCAACGAATAGAGGTATTAATAAAACAATAGACGGCTTATTGGCACCATCTAGAATTTTTCCAATTCTAGGAGCAATAAAGGGATCCCACGCCCAGCGTACTGCCTGAACAAATCCAGCAAGCGTTGCAGCACCAATCGTTAAGTCAGCAATCTCCCATTCATTCTGATATGCCCCCTCTATCAGAGTACTAAGCGTCGAGGCAAACAAACCAAACACAATAAAGCCCATGGTGGTTCCAGTTAAAAGAATGAGCGAAACATATGGAGTTAGCCATGCTCTTTTTTTCTTGATGCCCTGCACGTGCTCTTTTTCTTCATTTTTGGAAATCGGCACAAAGTAAAATACTACAGGCAAAGCCACAAGTCCCACAATAGAAAATGAACTAGTTACAAAGGCGATGGACGTTTGGTCAACAAGCAGCCCACCAGCAAGCATTCCAACTAAACCTCCTAGCCCCCACAGACCGTTATACAAACCTACAAAACTGCCTCTATTCTTGTCCGTGGTTACATCTATTACTGTTAGGAAACCGCCAAGCCGCAATAACGACCAGGCAATCCCCCATAGTATACGCAAGACAATGAGAAGCCAAAATTCTTGGGTAAAGCCATATCCAGCAGTAGTAATAATAGCAATACTCAGGGCAATGAACATTCCGGTTCGAAGCTGAAAACGCTGGTAAAACATGCCTACTATTGGGTTAATGGGCAGCCGGACGAAGCGATTAATGGACAGTAATAAACCAATTTGCCAAATGGAAGTTAAGTCAAACTCCTGCCAATAAACAGGCAACACGATAAGCAGCATGGAATCTCCTAATAGCGCCACCGCAGTTATGAGAGCAACAGCGACTACTTTCTTTTTTGCTGGATTCATAGGCTCTTCCTTTCTAACCATTCTAAGATATATTGTTTGGCCTGAAACAAAGCAACCTGCCTGTGGTCATATGCAGATATTAGAGCAGGGTCGTGCTCTGCCAAGACTTTTCCATCACTTAGTAAAAAAATATCTCCATAGCCTGATATAGTTGCCGGAGCCTTTTTCGCAATCCAGCCACCCATAACTCCTTGGCTATACTGGTGTGCACCATCTGGAAAGGCAATAGCCACGGCACTTGTGAATTTGGCAGTTCGCTTACTTAAGGGAACTCCCGACAACCTTTCGACTAATTGTTGGGCCCTGTCTCCATCGTTACCTGGGGAAAACCGGGCTGTCCTTACACCTGGAAACCCCTCTAATGCATCAATGGATAAACCTGAATCCTCCCCAATTATGATGTCATTTCCATAATATTGGGTCGCTGCTTCCACCTTCAATAAAGCATTACCTTTAAAAGTTAGAGCTGTCTCTTCTATATCTTCTATACGCTTTGCCAAGGAAGTAACTTTTAAAGGTATTTGCCGGAAAGCTTGTTCCATTTGTTTTAATTTTGTTTTATTCCAAGTCGCCATAACAAGTTTCATGATGATTCCCCTCCTTCCTTCATTTTAGCTTCTGAAAAGAGGAAAAAAAGTGTATACTTGACCTAAACTTATTTCCCCTTTTAGCGGAGGTGCCCATCAGTTGAGGTTATTAGAACACTACGAAATACTTAGCAGAAGTTTGAAAGAAACAGAGAAAGAAGTATCCATTACCATAAACGAAATTTCTACTTTATTGTCTTGCTCTTATCGAAATGCAAAAATTATCATTCATAATTTACAAAAACAAAAATGGATTGAATGGAAACCAGGAAAAGGAAGAGGAAACCCTTCCACGATTAAGCTAGTAAAAAGTATTGATCTACTTGTTTTGGAAGAAGCAAAAGAGACGATTACCCCGCACTCTATCGATGAGTCGATCAAACTGTTAAGCAAATATAATATACAAGAATCGTTGCAACGTGAGTTTATTCATTGGGTCTTTCATTCTTATCTAATGGAGAATAAAGGCGAAGAAACAGACAATCTTTCCAGGCTTCATTTCCCTTCCTACCGCCCACTCCCTGTTCTTGATCCTGCTCTGGTGTGCCGCCGTTCGGAAAACCATATGATGCGCCATATATTTAGTCAGCTTGTTCGATATTGTGAGGAAACAGGAGAATTTCTCCCTAATTTAGCGCATGCTTGGGAACATAGCGAGAATCAAACAAAGTGGGTGTTCTATTTACAGAAAGGGGTTCGGTTTCATCACGGGAAAGAGATGACAGCAGAAGACGTGTGCTACAGCTTTTTACGACACAAAAACACTTCATCACCTTACAGTTGGATATTGGAGGACATCAATCAAGTAACTGCACCTCATCCATATACAGTTGAATTCCTGTTCCGTAAGCCTTGTTCACACTTCTTACATCTAGTCTCTTCCTTAGGAGGTAGTATTTTACCTAAAGATAATGCCAGTAAAAAAGCAATACCCATTGGCACTGGCCCCTATAAAGTAGTGGCAAATACAAAGGAGAAATTAACATTATCCGTGTTTCATGAGTATTTCCTAAGACGTCCCTTCCTTGAGGAAATTAGCCTCTATTTTTTTCCGAAGCTTTATGACAATGCTACGGCTATTGATAAGCTAGCACAACCTACAGAAATGAATTTTTATCATTATCCTTATCGCGGAAGACAGGTACCTCATTTCGAGAAATATAACGTGGTAGACCGTGGAAGTAAAATTCTTTCCTTGAACATGAAGAAAGGTATTTTAGCAGATGATCTGTATTTAAGAAAAGCTATTTTCCATTTATTATCACCAGATATGCTAATGAAGGAATTAGGAGGAACACGTTTTAATAAGGCTTCACGTCTACTTGCCAAGTTTGAAGAGAAGGAAATAAAGCCTGTAAAAGAAATGGGGAGAAAGGCTCTTTCTAAAAGTAACTATAATGGGGAGAGGATCATTTTAGCAAGTTACTACGGAGCTGGAAACGAACCTGACGCAAAATGGATAAAAAAAGAACTACAGAAAGAAGGAATTATGGTAGATGTTTATTTTTATTCGTATGAAGAGTTACATGCATTATCATTGGAGGAGGTAGACCTACTTTTAGGAGAACAGCTAAGCTATGAGAGCGATGTATACACCTATTTATCCGCTTATAAAGGGAATCACAGTCCCTTAGCTCACCACTTCCCCATAAATAAAAGGGAGGAAACAGAGGTTGAAGCACTCTCTTTCTGGAGGTCAACTGAAGAAGAACTTATGCAAAGCTATGGCCATATTCACTTATATCGTATCATTCAATCAGCGTTTTACCCTAGTTACGTGAAAGGGGTTCATATTAATGCTTTAGGGTGGGTTGATTTTACTAAAATTTGGTATAGAGAGTCATGAAAGTGGTGTTCAGCAAGAAAAAACTATAATAAAAAAGGTAGGAAGCACGGATTGTACTCACCTACCTTTTTTTGTAGATAAGGAAGTATAAATAATTGGCAGTATGTTGTTCATTGACATCAACAGCCACGTCCAGCTACAGCGCCCAGAAACTAGGCGACTTCACGGAATCGCCCTACGATAAAGAAGACTTGCCGACTGGTGTTGTGTCTAGCTCCGAGCGTCAGAAACTAGGCGGCTTCACGCATCGCCCTACGATAAGTCATCATCGGTTCGTATCCTCACCGTGATTCCTTTATCTCAGTTGATTCGCTCCATCCGCTACGTTTCTAAACGACGCTCTGCGCTTTTCTTTTAACCAGAGGCTTAGTCGCACTTATACCCTTGTGGTGAAGTCATCATCGGTTCGTAAAATAAAGGAAGGTCGACTAAAACCGGCCTTGCCGGCCAACGCCGACATACCCCTGATGCAGGGGCATGAAACATTATCTCAGTTGATTCGTTCCACTCGCTACGTGGGCCCGGAGGATCCGGGTCATGCCGACGTTGCCTCAGGACGAGGCGAACTTAGTCGGCGTTCCTTAAAACGGGCGCTTGCGCTTTTGTTCGTTATTTACGCACTCTCTTCAACAAGCCTTGCAGTATCTGCAGATGACTTCTTAGAAGGAATCATATTAAAGATTATATTTAATACAATTGCCGTAACACTTCCAGCCACAATACCATTACTAGTTAAGATTTGCAGACTGTTTGGAAGCTGTGCAAATAGTTCTGGAACGACTGTAACACCAAGTCCCATTCCGACTGAACATGCAATGATCATGGAGTTTTCTGGAGAATTAGATAGCACATTACCTAGCATCTTGATGCCTTGTGCAATAACCATACCGAACATAGCAATCATGGCACCGCCTAGAACAGATGTTGGAATAATGGTAGTTAGTGCAGCAATCTTTGGTACAAGGCCAAGGGTTACCAGCATAATGCCTGCTGTCATAATCACTTTAATAGATTTCACACCAGTCATCTGGATTAGCCCTACGTTTTGAGAAAATGCTGTGTACGGAAATGCATTAAAGAAACCGCCAAGCAAGATAGCAAGCCCTTCAGCACGATATCCTTTTGTTAAATCTTTTTCATTTAATTTTCGTTCCGTGATATCTCCCAAAGCAAAATAAACACCAGTTGACTCTACTAATGAAACAATCGCTACAAGTACCATCGTTAGAATCGCTGACCACTCAAATGTTGGAGCTCCAAAATAGAATGGTTGAACAATATGAAAATAAGATGCTTCCCCTACTGCGACAAAGTCTACTTTCCCCATAAAGGAAGCGACAATAGTTCCTACAACTAATCCAATAAGAATAGAGACAGAGCGTAAGAATCCGCTAGTAAATCGATACATTAAGATGATGAAGATTAAGGTACCAAAAGCTAATGAAATATTTGTAAGAGAGCCAAAATCCGCTGCTCCTTCTCCGCCTCCCATATTATTAATTGCTACTGGAATAAGCGTAATACCGATAATCGTTACAACAGAGCCAGTTACAACCGGTGGGAAGAAACGCACCATTTTCCCGAAGAATCCACTAATAAGTATAACGACAAGTCCTGAAACAAGGATTGCTCCGTAAATGGCTGAAATTCCAAATTCTCCACCAATAGCGATCATTGGACCAACTGCTGTAAAGGTACAACCGAGAACAACAGGCAACCCAATACCAAAAAAGCGGTTGTTCACAAGTTGCAGGATTGTTGCAACTCCACACATAAATATATCGATAGCAACAAGATATGTTAATTGCTCAGAGGTTAAGCCTAACGCTTCCCCTACGATAAGTGGTACTAATATTGCACCTGCATACATTGCCAGTACGTGTTGAATTCCTAGTGCTGCTGTTTTCATTTCAATGCCCCCTCTTTTCGAAATGTAACATTTCCTTCTGCTAGTGAATCAATAATTGCTAATGATTCTACATGTATACCTTTATCACGGATCATTTTTCCACCGTGTTGAAACCCTTTTTCTATCACTATTCCAATACCAGCGAGTGATGCACCAGCCTGGCCAATGATGTCCATTAAGCCCAATACAGCTTGTCCATTTGCAAGAAAATCATCGATAACAAGTACGACATCACCTTTGCCAATGTAATCACTGGAAATGGAAATTTCATTGGTTTCCTTCTTCGTAAAAGAATGTACCTCAGCAGAATACAAATCATTCAGTAAGGTAAGTGATTTCCGTTTTCTTGCAAAAACAACAGGAACATTCATCGTAAGGCCTGCCATTACTGATGGGGCAATTCCTGATGATTCCAACGTGAGAATTTTGGTAACTCCAGCGTTTGCAAATCGGGCTGCAAACTCCTCACCAATTTGCTTCATGAGCTCTGGATCAATTTGATGATTTAGAAAGGAATCTACTTTTAGAACCGTTTCTGATAAAACCTTTCCTTCGTTTAAAATCGTACTTTCTAGCTTGTTCACGGTATCTCTTCCTTTCGTTTAAAAATAAAAAAGCTTGAAGGGTGCGACCAACTCATACTATGAGCGGCACATCCTTCAAGCTTTGCCATTAAAAAGACAACGAAAAAATTACACCATGATTAAGGTATAATCCTTCCATTCTTTAAACTCATAGTCGGTTTATTTACGGTAAACCGGTAGAAACTTGTGGGCCATATCCCCACTATTATATGAATACTATTAAATTAGAATGGTATTAGTATAGCATGTCAGGACACAGTTTCAACCCTAATTTTAAATAAAAAAACATTCTAAAAATTTCGCTTTCAGATCCCGTTATTCCAACCGTTCTAAAAACTCTAATCTGTTTTCATATGGATCTTCCACATAGAAGCGTTTTGCACCGGGTAATTTATCATCATTTACGCAGTTAATTCCGTACATTTGAAGCCGTTGTTTCAATGCCTCAAGATTTGCAACTAAAATGGCAGGATGTGCCTTTTTAGCTGGTCTGAAAGAATGCTCTATTCCAATATGAATATGTACATCACCAGCTTTAAACCAAACGCCTCCATTTTGTTTTAAAGCCTCTGGTTTCTCTACTTCCTTAAAACCTAATAGTTTGCCGTAAAATTCTCTTGCCTGTTGTTCGGATCCAACTGGTGCTGCTAATTGAACATGATCAATCTTTTTAAAATTATACGTCAAGGTTATCTCCTCCTACTGTTAGTGTATCGTGATGTTACGGAGTCGGATAATATCCATTTCTAATCAACTGTGAGAAGCTATTCTTATCACGTTAAAAATGCAAAAAGGATCAGCTCCATAGGGAACTGATCCTGGTTCATTGTATTAGTTACAGGCCACAATTGCCGTATTATATATAAAAAGTTTTAAACCACCACTTCACCAAGTGGGTGTTTGCAGAAACCATCCTGTCTTCCGCTACACTATGGCGGCACGACATTATTGCTCCGATGTAAAACTCCCTATTCTATCATTAGAGGTTAAAACTTAATGAAATACGTACATTGCAGCTTGTATTAATATCGTATATCTTTTTTGTCGATTTATCAATGGTAAAATTATCCTATCTTTAAACAGAAAGTCGATGGGTTCATTAAAATGCAAACTAAAAAAGCAACTCAATTACTTCCGTCAATTCCTTAACACGCTGGTCATACTGAACGTTTTTTGCATAATCAAGTTCATTCTCAAGGACATCATGCAGATACGTCATTTCTTCTGCTTCTAAGTCCTTCACGAATTCTCCTTCACCAGTATAGGATTTAGATTCTAATTTGTTAATTATATGCTGGCACATTTCACTTTCCTGGTAATTTGCCAGTGACTCTCTGAGGTAATCCAATGTATGATCCATCATGCTCACCTCTTATATTTTTGAGTTTTTCTTTTTTGCACGTTGTTCTAACTGCGATTTCGGTTGATGATCAGCGGTATCCTCTGTCTGACCTTGAGGGTTTACTGAGGTCGTTGCCCGTCGTTTACTCCAGCTATCCTGTTTTTCACTCATCTTTACACCTCCTTCCCGTAGTTTTTTCATTTGATCACAGGTCTATTCCTAGCCATAAAAAAGAGCATCGTCAGCGATGCTCCTCTCTTCCTTTTATTTTCCGTAATGATCTCGTAGTGCTCTTTTAAGTACTTTTCCACTGGGGTTTTTTGGTAGTTCATCTGTGAATTCTATTTGTTTTGGTACTTTAAAAGTAGATAGACGCTCACGACAAAATGCCATTACTTCTGTTTCAGATAGTTTAACGTCCTTTTTGGGCACTATAACGGCGGTTACTGCCTCTATCCAGTATGGATCTGGCACGCTAATTACCGCTACCTCTGAAACACCTTCCAACTGGTAAATCGTCTCCTCCACCTCTCTTGAGGAAACATTTACACCACCGGTATTAATCATATCCTTTTTCCGGTCGATAATCGTGATATATCCTTCTTCGTCCATCACCCCGAGGTCCCCACTGTGAAACCAGCCATTTTGAAAGGCTTCTTCTGTTTTTTGTGGATCGTGCAAATAACCCTTCATAGCATGTGGAGAGCGATGCACAATTTCGCCAATCTCCCCCCTGGCTACTTCCAATCCATCTTCGCCCATAATCTTTGTTTGTACATTTAACGTAGGCTTCCCAGCAGATCCAAGCTTTCTTAGCTGGTCTTCGGGTTGAAGTGCTGTTGCTAGTGGCGCAACTTCCGTCTGTCCATAAAAATTCCAAAACCTTGCGTTAGGAAGCCTTTCAGCAAGCTCTTTTAAAATTTCCTTTGGCATAATTGCTGCCCCATAATAGCATTTTTCCAGTGTCGATAAATTATAGGTATCAAAATCAGGGTGCCTTAGGAGTGCGATCCATACAGTAGGTGGACAAAATAGTTGGGTAGCTCCTTCTTTCTCAATTGTTCGCAGTAGGCTTTCCGGATCAGCTTGACTAAGAATAATTCCACTTGAGCCAATATAAATACTCGGCCCCAGAAACACATGTAATTGAGCACTATGATAAAGCGGCAGTGCATGAATGGCAATATCGCTTTCTTCCATTTTTCCGTCAATAATACTACTTACATACTCACTAATAATGCTTTTATGTGTTAACATTACCCCTTTCGGACGGGACTCTGTGCCACTTGTATAAAGTACATGTGCGAGATCATCGTCCTCAATATCAGCTTCAAATAGTTCTGTCGACTCTCCGTCCCTTGCCAAAGAAAGCGGCGTCCATGCCTCAAACGTGCTCTCTTCATTTGCAGCTACATCCATAAGATATCGGACCTGAATCTTCAATTCTTCAGCTGCATCATCAAGTAAGGAAGCATACTCCTCAGAAGCAATTAGTCCATTCACCTCTGCATGATGTAAAATGTAAGCAACATCGTCCTTTGAAAGCATGTAGTTGATGGGAATCATAACAGCTCCTACTCTTGCTAGTGCAAACATTGCTACAACAAAATCCTGGCTGTTCTTTGACATGATAACGATACGGTCACCTATCTTTACGCCAGCTTTATGAAAAGCATGTGCCGTTTGATTGACAAGGTTATCAAGTTTGCCGTAGTTTATCCACTCCCCTTTGTAAGCGATTGCATTTTTGTCCGGCATTCTTTCTTTCGTTCTTTCTAATAAATCACCCAACGTATTTCTTCTAGCTCTTTTTAGTAACCCTTCAGTATGTTCCTGTCCCTTTGTTTCCATTTTCTCCCCTCCACTCTCCTGAATTAGATACTGAATATTCTTTTTATTAGTTTAATTCAAACGAATCTATTAGGCAAGCGTGTTAATTGTAAATAATTCGGGAATTTATCCTCTTTAATTACTTTAAAAATAACAAAAAAAAAGAGAGACGATCCCTAAAGGACCTCCCTCTTCACTGAAAATCTAACCCCAATTAAAAATATATTCTTTTACTGCGACGTGCTCTTTTTGCTTTTGGTGGGTAATAGCCTCGCTCGTAAATTTTTCCTTTGCTAATCTGGCATTTATCTAAGAAAGCATCCACTGAATGAGATCCATATTCCCTTAAAGCCTGCATAAAGATCTTTGCTGCTACACGAGCATCCTCTAATGCATGATGATGTTCAAAAACAATAGAATGGTGGGCAGCTACCGTGTTCAGTTTATGATTGTACAAGTCAGGCCATATTTTACGAGAAATATTTGCTGTACATAGATAGTCCATTTCCGGATATGGAAGCTGAAAGTAATCAAGCGTCTGCCTAATAACACTCATGTCAAAGCTGGCATTATGTGCGAGCACAACATGATTTGAAAGATACTGATTCAGGACAGGCCATATTTCAGCAAACGTCGGTGCATCCTCTACATCCTTTTCGGTAATCCCATGAATACGTGTATTAAATGAACTAAAGCTTGTAATTGGGTTAATTAGGCTATAATACTCTTCCAAAATCTCCTCTTCATTTGCTACCACAATCCCTACAGAACATGGACTGTAGCGTTTTTCATTTGCCGTCTCAAAATCTATGGAGACAAACTTCATTCTACTCCCCCCCCCTTATTCTTCCTTGGAATGCACAATGTCCCAAGGCGTAATAATACCTAATAATTGCTCGTTTGCATCACCATTTTTCGTTATAAGGAGCGCCTCAAGCCTGCTTCCTTCACCTATATTTCCTCTAAAATATTCCAAGGCATCTGATTGACTTGTCTCCATACGAATGAATTGGTAGTTATCCCCTTGTTGGAATGCTAAAACATCTTTAATCTTGGTTTCTTTAATGTCTTGTGAACGGACTCCTATATTTCCTGCTAGCCATCTCGTGATACCTTTCTGGGTGACTAGTCCCACAAATTCCCGCTCCTTGTATATGGGAAACTTTGAAAGACCTTTTTCATGGATGACAGTCAAAAGCTTATGAAGCGCATCGTCCTCTTGGAACACGTATACGGCACGTGAAAAAGCAGGTATTACCCTGATCGGCTCAGTTAGCTCTTTCTCAATTAATTTAATTCTTTCAACCACAGAGTCATGGGGTTCAGCGATTGCATGTGTCATATCAACCTTGTTATGTACAATAGCGTTACGCAGTTCAGCATATTCCAGTAAATCATCCATATATTTTCTAACGATTGCATTTGAATTACTAAGTATTCTCACGGACCGCGAAAAGCTCATATCTTTACGGTAAATCATTAGCGCTTTGATTTCTTTTTCTACTCGATTAAATGTTGCTAAAAACGTCTCTGAATTCTTATACACAACATCGCTCCTAATAATAAACATTTGATACCATTTTAGACGAAAATCATTAAAGTTAAAAGGCGAGAGATTTAATCTAAAAAACCGCCTGGATTATTAAAGCCAGACGGTTTATTGAGTTATTCCAAATACCTCGTCTATTCTGCTTTAGAATAAACGTTAAACCCTACTACAATTCCAACTCCATAAACAAGAGTCATTAACAATGCAAATATCCCAGGGGTGAGGTTAATTAACATATTACCCCCGAATAATGGTGTAATAAAAATAACGTAAAAGGGATATTGAATAGATGAGATTAGATCTAAAACGCCGTTACCAATCATGTCCTGTTCAAAGCTAGTGATAATAAATACAATTAACCCTGATAAACCCCCTAGTATTGAAAACACCCTAATAAACTTACTTCCTTTCTGAGAATATACTAGTAACAACACAATAAATACTATAGTTACAAACATATTCAATAGGCCAATAGAAGCATCAGGATATTTAATGGATGGCATTAAATTAATGACCAATGCCAGAAGGTAGGATCCTACTAATAAAATGAATGTTATATGTCTCATGTTAACTTTCTCCCTGTCCCCGTGTGCTCTTAAAAGCCATCCTGCCCGATAGTCAATTAAGAATTACTTTTGAATGGACGGCTTTTAAACGGATCCATTATAGTGTGATTTTTCTATGGAAGTTCATTCCCAGCTGCCCGATAAATTTCATACCATTCCTCTCTATCTAGAACAAGATCAGAGGCATCGGCAATAGTAGACATGCGTTCTGTATTCATTGTCCCAACAATGGTCTGGATCTTTGCTGGATGGCGTAAAATCCATGCAATTGCAATTGTTGTTTTCGTTACATTATATTCATCAGCTATGGTTTGCAAAACATGATTCAGTTCAGGAAACTTTTCGTTATCGATAAATACTCCTTTGAAAAAGCCATATTGGAAAGGTGACCAAGCTTGAATCGTCACATTATTCAGTCTGCTATAATCTAAGACAGCTCCATCTCTGTCCACACCATTGGGATGCTTCGTATTCGCTTGCAATCCAGCATCAATCATACCAGTATGCATGACACCAAATTGTAATTGATTAACGATTAGATCCTGATCCACATATTTCTTTAATAATTCAATTTGCATTGGCGTGTGATTGCTCACCCCAAAATGACGTACCTTGCCACTTTTCTCCAGTGTAGAAAATGCCTCAGCAACTTCTTCAGGCTCTACTAACGCGTCAGGCCGGTGTAGTAATAGAACATCCAGATAGTCTGTTTGAAGTCTTTGTAAGATACCATCTACAGACGATAGAATATGGGATGTTGAAAAATCAAAAAAACCTTTTCTAATTCCACATTTTGATTGAAGGATCATCTTTTCTCGAATTGCTGGGTTCATATTAAGTGCCTTGGCAAATATTTCTTCTGATGCCCCTCCACCATATATATCAGCATGATCAAAAAAATTAATCCCAAGATCCAATGCATGGTGCAGAATTTCTGCCGCTTTTTCTTCCGTATGCCCTGCTAGTCTCATACATCCTAAAGAAATATTTGAAGCTTCTAATTCACTTGTTCCCAATGTTAGTTTCTTCAATTGTAACCCTCCTCAACTTAATTCTATTTTAGCACTATGGATGAGTAATGAACAAAAGTTAACGAAAGATTTATAATAATTATTCATGTTATCCATTACAATACTATAACTAAAAAGACGAATTGCTATGATGAAAGCAATTCGTCTTTTAGTAGCTTTTTTAACCTTCCGAGCTTAACGTCCCTCTTCTTTTCCATGTTATCCATGAAACGATAATGGCGATCACAAGCGCAAATCCTAGGTACCCTGTAAAGGGATATAATGTATTCACAAGCTTGGTAAAGCCTACAAAGCTTGAAGCAAATGCTAGAAGGCTCACAATAACCACCATCGTCTTAAATGATGGCTTTTCTGGTTTAATAAATCTTGTTGTAAAAGTATACAACATGCCCACTGCCGTATTAAAAATCATACCCAGTAAAGCAATCGACATAAGGATCCCTACAATTGGTGAGATTTCCGATGCAAGTAAAAGCGTTGGCATATCAACAGTTAGTACCCGATCAATATTGAAAAACAATCCAATGTTAATAATGAACAATAAAATACCGAGTCCAAGTCCTCCTAACAGTCCGCCTATGGAAATTTCTCGTATTCCTTTTTCCTGCGAACCCATCACAACAAGCATTGAAAATGCAAGTACAATATTAAAGGAAACATATAAAGCAGCACTGACAAACCAATTAGATGCAGCAGCGGTTTGTGAATTCGCGATCGCATTCATTTGATTTATATTAAGGTCGCTATTGAAAAGTGAAAAGCCGACAATAATAAACATTAGCAAAAACAAATATGGCGTTATCAAACTTATGACAGAAATGATCTTTTTCACATTTAAGCACAGTGTTACGATCACTAGTAGAGTTAGAATAAAGTTTCCTAAACTAGCGGAAATCCCAAACTGCTGTTCAAAAATAGAACCGCTTCCTGCAATCATGATAACGGCTACCCCGAATAAGAAAAAGGTTAAAATGATATCGACTAAAAAGCCAATGTATTTGCCGCAAATTTGATAAATAACCACTTTATGCGAGGTGGTCTGCATGTGATGTCCAAGTTGAAGTACATGCATCCCTAAAAAAGCAAATAGAATTGTGGAAATGACTGTTCCAGCAAGACCATACCAACCGAAAGCTGTAAAAAATTGTAACACTTCTTGTCCAGATGCGAAGCCGGCGCCAACAATGACTCCAATATACGCTCCAGCTATTTGTAAGATTTTCTTCATTCGTTGCCCGTTCCTTTCTAAGCTGTTCATCTATATCTTTCCTACACCCAGCTAATTTTATCACTCTAGCCAAGTTTTAGAAAATTTTACGTAGCAATTTTTTAATAAAGAGTTGCGCTCATAAAGTGAAACATCATTGGGTGGGGATTTCCCACTTTCCCCCTTACAAATGTTAATTAAACAGAACGAACCTATAGTTGAGTATAGGCGTGATAAAAGTTGTAGAAATCATCTGTGTCATAGAAGACCAAAAAGCCTGAAAAATATTCATCAAAAAACCATGAATCTAACCGGATTCATGGTTTTTATTTGCTAGTTTTCTAATCGATTCATAGAAAACTTGCTAGTCGCTATATCACTTAGCTTGCATATGATGTTTCCAGCTTTGTAGTTGTCCTTCGCTTGAAAATCTTTACGATGAACCAAATGAAAACAACCGCCCAAATCATTCCCCCTAATACCATAGAAAGGACATAATCCATTTGGAAGCCTTCAGGTGCATAGAAAATGTATGTGCTGACTACTCCTGTCATAAACAGGGCGGGCACACTACAAATCCAGTGAAATTTGTGGTTCTTCAGTAAATACATTGCACCCGTCCATAGCATAAAAGTGGCCACTACTTGATTAGACCAGCCTACATAGCGCCACAAGAAGCTATAGTCTATGGTAGATAATAAAAATGCTGGAATGGCGACAGGAATAACAAGTAAAGCAACAGCTTTCTTTCCTGATACTTTCCATTTCGTAAGTTGATGTATCAATTCCCCAAGCATCATTCTAGAAGAACGTAGTGCCGTATCTCCAGTTGTAATAGGTAGTATAATAACTCCTAGTATAGCTAAAATACCTCCGAACGCCCCAAGCGTGGATGTACTAATTTCATTTACGACAGCAGATGGGCCACCCGCGTTCAATGCTTCCTGCAAACCAGGTGTGCCATTGAAAAATGCCATACCTGCTGCAGCCCAAACTAGTGCAATAACCCCCTCACTGATCATTGCGCCATAAAATACCTTTCGACCTTCACTTTCTTTCTTTAAGGTTCTGGCAAGAATCGGGCTTTGGGTGCTATGAAATCCGGAAATCGCTCCACAGGAGATTGTTACCATTAATAATGGCCAGATTGGCATCTCACCAGGATGCAAGTTTTGTAAAGTAAGGTTTGGAACAGGGTTATCAAAGAAGAAGATCCCAATTCCAATCGAAACAGCCATGAAAATTAAGATGCCCCCAAAAACAGGGTAAATTCTCCCGATTATTTTATTTACCGGTAACACGGTTGCTAGTAAGAAGTAAGCAAATATAATGACCAAACAAGCCATAAAACTTAGTGGTGTTAGCTGGGAAATCAGCTGTGCCGGAGCTGCAGTAAAGGCAGCAGCAACAAGAACCATTAACAAAATTGATAAAAGCGTTATAAATGTTTTAGCATATTTTCCTAAATACCTCCCTACGATATTCGGAAACTGTGCACCACCATGTCGAAGGGAAAGCATTCCAGAAAAATAGTCATGTACTGCTCCTGCGAAGATAGAGCCTACTACAATCCATATAAATGCAACAGGGCCATAAAGCGCCCCAAGAATCGCACCAAAGATAGGACCGGTTCCAGCGATGTTCAAAAGCTGTATTAAGGTTGCCTTCCACCAGCTCATCGGCATATAATCCAAGCCGTCATTTTTGGTATAGGCTGGGGTGCGTTGTTTGTCATTAATGCCAAAAATTCGTTCTACCACCTTTCCGTAAACGAAATAACCAACGAGTAGTAAAACGATTGATGCTACAAATGTGACCATCACTGAACCTCCTTCAAAAGAATTTTAAAAATTATTCTATATCCAAATCTTTTAAAAAGCAAGGTGTATTTTGAAATTTATAAATAAATGGTATACATCCTTCTTTCAAGGCTTTAATAGAGTATTTCGTCTCCTCCTCTCCTCATATAAATTCTTGTAGAATTATAAATAGAGACTTCATTGATGGCGGTCTTACTTCCAGTTAAGGTGGGATAAACGTAAAATATTTTTTAAATTGGCTAAATTCATTGACAATAATCATTGTTCTGCTATGCTGAAAAATATTTACACAACGTATTTAAAGCACGAAGAGGGATCGTTCGGATTTTAGAAATACGGGAGGAGATAAAAATGTTAGCTGACCAGCAATTTTTAAGAATACCGGGGCCAAGTCCCATTCCGCCAAGCGTACAGCTTGCGATGGGAAAACCGATGATTGGGCATCGTGATCAACAAGCAAAATCACTCATAAAGCAACTAAGCCCAAAGTTAAAGCCTATCTTCGGTACAGAGGAGGATGTTATCATCCTTACAGCAAGCGGAACAGCAGCACTGGAAATGGCTGTCGTAAATACTGTGGCGCCTGGTGATGAAGTTTTGGTTCTAGTAACAGGTGCTTTCGGAGATCGCTTCGTGAAGATTTGTCAGGCATATGGGATAAAAGTACATCGTTTGGATACTCCATGGGGAGAAGCCATAAACCCTCAATTGGTAGAAGCGTACATAAAACAGAACCCCTCTCTAAAAGGCGTGTTTGCAACCTATTGTGAAACTTCTACAGGTGTCCTAAATCCTGTAAAAGAACTTGCGGCAGTGGTCCAACAATTTTCCAATGCGCTTTTTATTGTGGATGGTGTTTCCTGTATTGGTGCTGTTCCTGTAAAGATGGACGCATGGGGAATAGACATCTTGGTAACTGGCAGTCAAAAAGCATTCATGCTTCCAGCAGGATTAGCCTTCGTCGCAGCAAGCAAGCGGGCGTGGAACCGCATGGAAAGCAATTCTACTCCACGTTTTTACTTAGATCTTTTACGCTACCGCAATAGCATGCAAAACGACACCACGCCTTTCACACCAGCATTATCACTCTTATTTGGCCTCGAGCAGGTTTTAAGACTATTTGAAACAGAGGGCATGGAGAATGTGTTTACTAGACACAAGCTAATGATGCAAATGATTCGGGAAGCATTTAAAGCACATCATATTGAGCTACTCACCCCTGAAGACGCAGCGTCACCAACCGTAACCGCAGTGAAACCGACAGATTTTCAAGTAGAAGCGTTAAGGCAAACGTTAAAAAAAGAATTTCAACTTACCATCGCCGGAGGGCAACAACAACTTAAAAATCAGATCTTTCGAATTGGTCATATGGGCTATTGCTCCCCTGCTGATGTACTTCAAACGATAAGTGTAATTGAAGTGGCACTTGTCCGAATTGGTAAGCAGCTAGAACTCGGGAAAGGTGTAGAAGCTGCACAGAGAATCTATTTAAGTTAAAGAAAGGTGGAGATACCAAGATGGCGTTTCATGTACTTATAACTGATCCGCTCAGCAAAGAAGGTATACAAGTGCTGGAGCAACAAGAAAATTTGCAGTATGAATTTGCAACAGACCTATCCTCTGATGAGTTACTTACAAAAATTGAAACAGCGGATGCCCTGTTAGTCAGAAGTCAAACACAAGTAACCCGACAACTGATAGAAAGTGCTGGAAATCTTAAAATCATCGGCCGTGCGGGTGTAGGAGTTGATAACATTGATATTAATGCGGCTACAGAACGCGGCATCATTGTAGTCAATGCACCAAATGGTAATACGAATTCAGCAGCAGAGCATACGATGGCCATGCTGATGGCACTATCACGGAAAATCCCCCAGGCCCATTATTCCTTAAAAAATCAACAATGGGACAGAAAGAAATATGTAGGAGTCGAATTAAAAAACAAAACACTTGGCATAATCGGTTTAGGTAGAATTGGAGCTGAAGTCGCTTACAGAGCAAAAGGCCAGCGTATGAACGTTATGGCCTATGACCCATTTTTAACTCCGGAAAAAGCAGACCATCTCGGAATAGACTACGGGACGGTAAAGGAAGTGTTAAATAAGGCTGACTTCATCACTATTCATACCCCGCTTTTGAAAGAAACGAAACATTTATTAAACGAGGAAGCGTTTAGGCAGATGAAGCCCGGTGTTCAGATTATAAATTGTGCGCGTGGTGGAATTATCGACGAAGAAGCCTTGTATCAAGCTATCCTGGAGGGAAAAGTTGCTGGTGCGGCACTGGACGTGCTTGAAGAGGAGCCATTCCATCATCATAAACTTCTCAATCTACCAGAAGTAGTGGCAACCCCACATCTCGGTGCAAGTACAGTAGAAGCTCAGGAAAACGTAGCAGTAGATGTCTGCCAGGACGTAATCTGGTTTCTAACAGGAGGAGTCGTGCAGAATCCAGTGAACCTCCCTTCCCTACCGAAAGAAGTCTTACGCAGAATCGAACCTTATTTCCATCTTGCAGAAAAACTAGGATCATTTCTTATCCACCTTACACAGGACGTTATCGAGGAAGTGAATATTTACTATTCTGGTGAACTAGCAGGAGTAGAAACCGCACCCATTACGCGAAACACAGTAAAAGGACTTTTAACGCGGCATCTGGGAGACCATGTGAATGATGTGAATGCTTTATATTTAGCTGAAAAACGCGGGATTCACATACATGAAAACAGAACAACAACCACAAAGGGATTTACCAATCTTCTTACTGTAGAAATTGTTACGAATACAGAGAAACGCAGTGTTGCAGGTACCCTACTTAACGGGCTTGGTGCACGTATTGTGCAAGTGGATCATTATAGCGTGGATGTGACACCAAAAGGACATATTTTAATGATTCGCCATCAGGATAAACCAGGTGTGATAGGAAAAATGGGATCTTTGCTCGCACAATTTAATATTAATATCGCGACCATGCAAGTAGATCGTGCCCAAGTCGGTGGTGATGCCGTCATGATGTTAACGGTTGATAAACATCTTGAAGCAAAAGAACTAGAAGCATTAAAACAGCTCGAAGAAATACACCAGGCAAATGCCATTGATTTATAATACATTGTTACGAAAAATAGTGGGAAAGGCCATCAACAGATGACTTCACCCACTATTTTTTATTGGCTGGAACTAGCCAATTTCCTCTATTAACGAAACGAGCTCTCCTAAACTGGTTATCTCAAACGTTGGAAAGACCTCGTCTGGCTTTTTGCCATGATGGTTAACCCAAATGGATCGAATACCCGCCCTACTAGCACCAAGAATATCCGTATGTAAATTGTCTCCCACCATAATTGCTTCTTCACGCTTCAACCCTAATAAATTTAGTGCATGCTCAAAAATTGTAACATCAGGCTTTCCTCTACCAAATGAACCAGAGATCAGAATATGTTCAAAATACTTCTTTAATTCAGGTGTAAGCATAAGTTTAGTTTGTTGTAAATCAGGTGAGCCATTTGTTAAAAGCATCAAAGGATACTGCGCATGTAACTTATCCAGCACCTCAAAGGTTTCTTCATACACAAAGGCATTTGCTTTACGGGCCTCTGGAAAAGCCTTCGCTAGTTTCAAAGCAAACGAACCATCCTCTATTCCATACGCTGCCAAAGCTTCAGTCCATACCTCATGTTGATAGGACGGCGCAAGTTCTCTTAGCTTCCCAAATTCTTCTCCTTCATCACGAAATTGAGCCCATAACCCTTCAAATGGATTAATGCCAATCATTTGTGTATACGAATATGTACCATAGGATGCATATTTTGCTCTGGCTATGTCCCTCACTTTGCTTTCAAACGCTTCTGCTCTAATGCCATACATACTCTCCACCAACTGACAGGTTGTCTCAAAAGCCGCTTTTACACTTTTTTCATCCCAAAGCAATGTGTCATCCAGATCAAATATAATAGCTTTTAGCACCAACTCACTCCTTTTTTTCTGTATAATGATTACCTACATTATACAACACTATAATAATCCAGAAAAAACCGAAAATTAAGGGTTGCGTTTATATTTAATATAGCTTATCATTGTTATTAAAATTTTCACCACAAGGGGATAGTGACATGGAAGAATGGACAGTCGAAGTACATCATAACAAAACTAAAAAAGATAAGCCGAAAACAGATCAATTAGAGTTTGGCAGGATTTTCACGGACCATATGTTTATCATGGATTATTCAGAGCCAGTCGGTTGGCATGATCCAAGGATTGTGCCGTATCAGCCATTAACAATTGACCCCTCGGCAATGACCTTTCACTACGGGCAGTCTGTTTTTGAAGGTCTAAAAGCTTATCACACGCCCGATGGAGATATTCAGCTTTTTCGGCCTGAGAAGAATCTTCAACGGCTAAATCGTTCTAATGACCGTCTTTGTATTCCACCAGTGGATGAAGCTTTCGTACTAGAAGCCATTAAACAACTTGTATTCTTAGATAGGGAATGGATTCCAACATCTGAAGGAACTTCTCTTTACATTCGCCCATTTATTATTTCAACAGAACCTTTTATCGGCGTAGCACCATCCCATCAATACAAGCTTATTGTGATTCTTTCACCAGTCGGTGCCTATTATAAAGAAGGCATCAATCCTGTGAAGATTGCTGTGGAAAATCAGTATGTACGTGCTGTTAAAGGTGGCACAGGCGAAGCGAAAACGGGTGGAAACTATGCTGCAAGCCTGAAAGCACAAGAACTCTGTGCACAAAAAGGATTCACGCAAGTACTTTGGCTCGATGGTGTGGAGAAAAAGTATATCGAAGAAGTCGGAAGCATGAACGTGTTCTTCAAAATTAATGGAGAAGTCATTACCCCTGAACTGAACGGTAGTATACTAGAAGGTGTTACTCGAAATTCTGTTATTCAACTCTTAAAGCATTGGGATATTCCTGTTATTGAAAAGAAAGTGTCCCTAGATGAGTTGCACGAAGCCTACATGAGCGGGACACTGGAAGAAGCTTTCGGAACTGGAACAGCTGCAGTAATCTCACCTATTGGCCAGTTAAGCTGGGAGGAACATGATCTATTTATCAATGAAGGAAATACAGGTAAGACTGCTAAAGCTCTTTATGACACTTTAACAGGCATTCAATATGGTCGTGAGCAGGATCCATTCGACTGGGTTGAAATTGTAAATGAAAAAAGCGCTGTAAAATAGTACAATAGCGGCCGGGAGATTAACCGAAATTTACACATTAGTCGGTTAATCTCCCGGCCATTTTATATGCTGAAATCCCATTCACATTTTCACATCTATCAAAACGAGTGACTCTACGATTTCATGTCCACTACTTTTCCTGGATTAAAAAGTCCTCTTGGATCGATTGTTGCTTTAATGGCCTGCATGACATCCAGCGCCTCTCCATGCTCTTTACGCTGGTATTTTTGCTTCCCAATACCAACCCCGTGCTCCCCGGTACACGTTCCTCCTCTTGCAAGTGCATATTGGACAATCTGTTCATTTACCTCACTGGCTTTTTCCATTTCCATCGGATTCTCTGTATCTACCATAAGTAGAATGTGATAGTTTCCATCCCCAACATGACCGACTATGCCTCCTAAAAGACCTGATGAATCAACGGCCTCTCTCGCATCCTTAATTGCACCAGCCAATTCAGAAATAGGTAAGCAAACGTCTGTTACCATCTGCTTCTTCCCAGGATTGCCGTGAAGGTAGGCATAGGCTGCATTATGTCTTGCCTCCCACAAGCGTTTTTTTCCCGCTGTGTCAGATTCAAATACAAACTCCTTACAGCCACTGTCCTTTACAATTTCCTTTGTAAAAGCGATATCCTGCTCTAATCCAGCTTCATTCCCATGAAACTCAAAGAATAAGGTAGGTACCTCTTTATAGTCTGTTTCACTAAACGCATTTATTTGTCTGATTGATTGCTCATCAACCAACTCCACTCTTGCTACAGGAATACCTGCCTGAAGAACACTAATTACTGCTGCCACGGCATTATCTATGCTATCAAAAGCGGCTCTCCCCGCCATGCTATATTCTGGTATGCCATGCACTTTTAATGTCAGCTCTGTAAAACACCCTAATGTACCTTCAGACCCTACAAATAACCCATTTAGATGGTAGCCAGACGATGACTTTGCAGCAAGATTTCCTGTATGAATGATCGTTCCATTCGGAAGCACAACCTCTAAATCTCGGACATTATCTCGCATTATTCCGTATTTCACAGATGTCGTACCACTTGCATTCGTGGCCGCCATCCCACCAAGCGTCGCATCTGCCCCAGGATCCACAGGGAAAAATAAGCCATATTTCCGTAATTCCTTTTCCAATTGCACCCTTGTTACTCCAGGCTGTACCCTTACTAGAAAATCCTCTGGTCGCACCTCGACAATCTTATTCATTAAAGTGAAGTCAATCATGATCCCGCCTTTATGCGGAATCATACTTCCTTCAAGACTCGTCCCAAGCCCATAAGAGACAACAGGAACCTCCAATTTGTCAGCAACCTTTACAATTCGGCTCACTTCTTCAGCATTTTCCGGGAAGAGAACAACGTCTGGCAAATGTGGAGTATGATAGGATTCATCAGAGCTATGTTGCTCTAAAACGGTATGATTTGTGGATACTCTTTCTTCAGGAAGTATTTCCTTAAGCGCTTCCAAAATTTTCATTACTTTCATCACTCCTATAAGCGAATACTTAATAATCGCATTATTATTACTATTTTACAGTTTACCATATTCCCTTTGGAAAGAAAAAAAGCCCCCCTTAAAGGAGACTTATTCATATCGATAAACGACACGTGTCTGACAAATCATATCGTGCAATGCTTTTTTCTCTTCATTCCACCCGGCCATCATAAAACCTACGAATAAAGGTACCGCTGAGATAATATAACTAAAAAATCTTGCAATAGATTTCAGTATCGTTACTTGGCTACCATCTAAATTGACCACTTTAATTCTACAAGCCAATTTTCCTGGCGAACCCATAAATCGACTTCCTGTAAAGAAAATAATAAAAACAATAGAATACATATAATCAGCTACAGATATGGAGGTATTACTTCCTATACGACTGGTCCAATAATTCCAAAACGACTCATCACCTATCAAAAGGGCAATGACTGCTGCCAACATTTGAATAAGAATCCCATCAATTAAACTGGCAAGAAATCTAATCCAGAAACCAGCTGGCTTGTTGTCCATTCAACCACTCCTCTTACGAACCCTTTCCCTTTGATTTTACATTTTACTCATCAATGATTCTTTTAGAGAAGCAAGCTCTTCTTCTGTTAACGTAACACCTTTCCCCATCTTAGATTTATCTGGAGCCCAATCTCTAATATCATATTTTGGTTCGCGTCCATTCCAACTAATTAGGTTTAACTCCTTTGTCCAGCCCTTCGAAGATTCAGATAATACAGCAACCGTCTTCACTATTTCATATTTTAGCTCAGCCATTTTACCACTCCTTCTATGTATATTTACAGATTTTTACCATTTTCATTATCTTTCATATAATGGATGGCAGTCCTTTTATCTTCTCACATAGCGCTAATCAATCAACAGGTTTCCTTAGAATTATTTAGGGGAAGAGCCTTAATATGCACTAGTACAATCGTACCACAAAGCATATAAGGAGGAAATTATGACACAAAATACGGAACAGTTTCAAAATAAAGTAGCATTTGTAACAGGAGCAGCTTCAGGAATTGGCCTGGCAATCACAAAACAATTGCTTGATAATGGAGCAGTAGTCATTGGAGCTGATGTTAATGAAGACAGATTGAAAGAATTAGACAAAGAACTTGGCTCTTCTTTTACAGCAGAAAAACTAGATGTGACCAAAGAATCTGAACACGAAAAAGTTATCTCGAATATTGTTAACGAACATGGAAAAATTGATTTTGCATTTAACGTGGCTGGGGCACAAAAAGCAGGAACCATCACAGATCTTTCTTTAGATGATTGGAACTTCACCGTAGATTTAGTACTGAACGGGGTGTTTCTTGGCATGAAACATCAAGCAAAGCAAATGAAGCAGCAGGAGCATGGGGGATCTATTGTAAATATTTCTTCACTAAATGCTCATGTTCCAATGTACACTGGTTCAGCTTATGCCTCAGCAAAAGCCGGAGTAGAGATGCTTACTAAAAATGGTGCTCTTGAATTAGCTCGCCATAATATTAATGTCAATGCTATCTTACCTGGTTTAGTAAACACGCCATTAGTGGACGATTTCAAAAGCGGAGAAATTCATGAAGCGTTCATGGAAAGAATTCCTATGAAGCGTCCTGCTGAACCGGAGGAAGTAGCAAACCCGGCTATTTTTCTCGTAAGTGAAGGAGCTAGCTATATTAATGGTGCAAGTTTACTCGTTGATGGAGCGTGGGCAGTTAGTGGATATCCTGATCTAAGCAGATGGTTCTAGAATTCCTATTATACTAGTAGTGTGAAGCAACAAATAATGCCGAACGTAGTGAAACAAGTCGTTCGGCATTTTTTATTAAGCACTATTTAACTTTCTTGCTTCAAAGATTTCCTTTTCTTTCGCACAACCCACCAAGCAATTATTCCTATAACTCCCAATAAAATTAAAATCGGCAGGTTACCTGCAACAAATACAAACAATCCAGAGAGTACCGAGATAATTAAATTGATGCTTTTTAAAAATTGTTGCTTCGTCTTTTCCCACGTATTAAGCTCATCCCCGTTCATTCCTGTCAACGCTACATTGTTTTCCCTTATATCAATTGATACTGTAGCTAAATCGGATTTGTTTTGTAAGTACTTCATTCTTCCCGTAATCTGATCAATCTCTCCTTGCACTGTAGCCAGGTCATCTGAGATGGTTAATAAATCCTCTGTTTTTTCTGCTTGCTCCATAAACGATAAAAGACGCTCTTCGACAACACGTTTTGATTTTAACCTTGATTCTAAATCCACATATTCCTCTGTTACGTCTTGTCCGGATACATTGCTTTCCAGAAGCTTTCCAGTACCTTCCTCTACTTGCTGAATAAAAGCTTGAAAACGTTCCTGTGGAATGCGTGCAGTTAGATGTCCATTTGTTGTGCTATCTTCAGAAGAACCATATGTCGAAGCCTCAATAATATATCCGTTAAAATCAGCAACATATGATTCAATATCATCGACTGACTGCTCGTAGTCTTTCACTTCTACTTGTAAATTAGCAGTATAGATAATTTTTCGGTTTTCCGATTCTATGTCTTCTTCCTCATTTGCTGCTTCTTCGGAGCGCTCTGAACTCCCGCTCTCAGCTGTCTCGCGTCCTCCACTATCTGATGACTCCGCATTGTTCATTTCTGCTTCCGATTGCCCAACTGATTCTTCAGTTGAATCCACCGCTGCAGAATCATATTCCGCAATGTTTTCCTGTTCATTACTACAAGCTGTGAAAATTAATAGCATCCCTAACAATACCCAAATATTTTTCTTCATTTGTTATCCCCCACCTCTATAAGTGCGCTTTCTTACTTAGTCGAGATGGTGGGCAAAAGGTTACAATTAGGTTACAAAAAGATGAAACTAAACTACAGCCTACTTAAGAAAAAAAACATCAAAGTCGAGTGTCTATCCAAGAACTAAATCTACGTGTGCAAACCTTTTTGTATGTGAAGAAAAAACTCTCCCTTTTCTTATGCTAATCGGGGTTTCAAAAATTGGCCCATCATAAACAAAAGTATGAAATTCTCCTCTCTCTCCACAAGGATCTACTTCGACAGGTAAGTCATGAAGAAATGAATCATTAAACATCGCTCCCACTAATGACTGGGGCAACACATCTCTATCAACTGTGGTCACTACAGCCTTATAACCTTCTTGAATAAATTGCTTCGCTATCTTACTAGTTCCTTTCCCCCAAAGCGGATACACTCCCGTCATCTTATATTTCTGAAGCAGTTGTTCTCGATAAGTCCTGATATCTTCCAAATAGATATCGGCATAGGCAATTGAATTTACCCCTTCTTGACTCAATTTCTTAAATTGTGTTCCCAAGATAGTTTCATATTGCAAATTTGATGCATTATTTGGCATGCTCACTTCATATAACGGAAGCTTCAATGAAGAAGCCTGGGCATGAAGAAGTTCCCTGGATACTTCGTGTACTGGCAGCCGCTCAGTAGATTCAGAAATGGTAGAAAGTAAACCAATGACCCGGAAGTCCTTTGATTGGAGTAATGTATGAAGAGCAAATGCACTGTCTTTTCCCCCGCTCCATGAGACGATAATATCCTGCAAAAAACCCTCCCCTTTACACTTGTTTCAAGAAACCTTTGTACCATTGGGCACTTTCTCATCAGGTCGTAAAAGAATGACATCCCCTTCCTCTGGAACGCCACCCAGCACCAATACTTCTGACGTATAACCTGCAATTTTCATTGGCGGGAAATTAACAACCGCAGTAACCTGGCGCCCGATCAATTGCTCAGGATCGTAACGCTTGGTTATTTGTGCAGAGGATTGTTTTACACCTAGCTCTCCAAAATCGACCTCCAGTTTGATTGCAGGCTTTCGAGCTTCTGTAAAATCTGTAGCATGTATAACAGTCCCCACCCTTATATCCAATTTCATAAAATCATCAATAGTTGCCATTCCAATCATTCCTCCTAATTATGCTTTATCTTGTTTACTTCTATAAATCTTATATAAATTCCTACCTGTTCGCACATACAACTTTCCGTTCCATAACATACAGTGACAGAGTAACCAGAATAATTGCTAAGCCTATATACCTATCGAGATAAAAACCTAACATCAAATTTCCTGTTTTTTGAATTCTTTGTCAGATATTCTTACAGATCTGATGACATTGCAAATATTCTGATCTAAGCTTATTGTAATTTAGGTTTATAAACATCGTACGTTTTCCCTCTTTCCATACTCAAGAACAAACTGACTATTCTAGACATGGAGGTGCTAATATGCTCATGAAAAACCAGCTTCGTGAGGCTGTAGAAGAAATGAAGCAATACTACATCCAAAAGCTAGAAGAAATTGATGCCTTTAAAAACAAGAAAAAAGCCCCCTCAGCACATACGCTAAGCGAGCTAGAAAAAATGTATAAGTATTACCAGCGCTAAACATACGAGTTACTGCCTTAAGAGGTGGTTTCTCGTATGTTATTCGTTAATGTTAGATTTTCTAACATAACTAGTGGATTAACAATACGAGAAACCATTTTCCCATGTATAATAAGAAAAAGGGGGGGATGATACCTTTGACTTCTTATAAAGACAAGAAGGTTATCACCATTGGGATTGTGAATGAACTAACAGGTTTATCAGAGCGCAAAATACGCTATTATGAGGAGCGGGGGCTCATTTTCCCAGACAGAACCAAAAAGGGGACAAGAAAATACTCCTTTTCAGACGTAGAACTACTCATGAAAATCGCCGACAAACGGGAAGAGGGTGTTCAAACAAGTGAGATAAAAAAGGATATGATGCGGGAGAGAAATAAAAAAGATTTACGTGAGAAAATGCTTCGCGGTCAACTAAATGCACACTTCAACCGCCAAAAATAGCATATCACGCAAATCCTTTTAATGTGGTAGTTCTATGGAGGCCTATTACAGGACGTTCTAAGAAATCCTATCTTCCTATTTTAATCTTCTTTCCTTCTCCTTCAGGGCGGGAGTTTTTAATGAAGAAAGCTAAAACGAGCCCGATTATGGCAGTTATTCCCGCCACGATAAAGGAAACGTTAACTCCGTGAATCATCCCGTTTATTCCTTGATCCGGAATTGCGGATGTAGTCATAACCGTAACAAGTAATGCTGTACCAACGGCGCCGGCTACCTGTCTCATCGTATTATTCATTGCAGTACCATGAGGAATAAGATCAGATGGTAGTTGGTTAAGTCCAGCAGTTGTCACTGGCATCATCACCATCGCAACTCCTGCCATTCTGAACACATTCACAATGGCTAGATACCAAAAGGTCGTCTGTGCATCCAGGTTGGTAAACATAAAGGTGGTGATGACAACCATAGATAAGCCGATAATTGCCAGCCATCTCGCACCAAATTTATCAAAAAGCTTTCCGGTAATCGGGTTCATTATCCCCATTAGCAAAGCACCTGGCAATAGCATAAGACCAGATTCAAATGCTGTGAAACCAAGCATATTTTGCATTAGTAACGGTAAAATAACCGCTCCACCAATCATTGCTACAAAGACAACCATCCCCAAAGCTGTTGTTAGAGTGAATACTTTATACTTGAAAATACGGAATTCTAATATTGGTTGTTCAAGTTTTAACTGCCTTATAATAAACCAAGTTAAAGCAATTGCCCCAACGACCATGGAAGCCACTACTTGAATACTTGCCCAGCCACTATTTCCTGCAGTACTAAATCCATATAGTAGTCCACCAAAACCAAGTGTAGAAAGGATAATAGATAAAATATCTAATTTAGGGAAAGTTCGTTTTGTAATATTTTTCAAAATAAAGTATGCCACAATAATATCAAGAATCACGATTGGCAAAATAACATAAAAGAGACTTCTCCAAGGAAACTGCTCAACTAGCCAGCCAGATAACGTTGGTCCGATTGCAGGAGCAAAGGCAATAATTAGCCCGAACATCCCCATGGCAGACCCCCTTTTTTCTATTGGAAAGATTAAGAACAAGATGGTCTGCATTAGCGGCATGATAATCCCAGCTCCTGCAGCTTGTGCGATTCTTCCCACCATCAAGAACCCAAAATTGGGGGCGATGGCACAAATAACAGTCCCTAATGCAAATACTCCCATTGCCGTCAAAAACAAACCTCTTGTTGTAAAACGTCCAATTAAAAATGCAGTAATTGGAATCATAATACCATTTACCAGCATAAAAATGGATTGTAACCATTGGGCAACATTCGCATCTAATTGTAAGTCAGCCATAATATGCGGCAGAGCTGTTGCAAGTAACGTTTGATTCAAAATAGCTACGAAAGCTCCAGATATTAGTACAATTAGCAATGGCACCTTATTAAATGATCCCCCAGCCTGATTCGTTTGTTGGTCATTTACCATTTGCTATTCCTTCTTTCTCAAATTAATATCCTAAGAGGTTTCTATCCTCTTTCCTATCCCAATAAACATCATTCTAGTCTTCACCGAATTTGCAAAAAGTAACATGAAACATGGTAACACACCCTCCTGAGTTGGAAAAACATTATGTTTATAATAGATAAAATTAGGTTATATACCTTTTATATACACATCAATCGTAAAGTCAGCTTTCAGAAAAGCGACTTATTTTATAAACTATCTAAAGATTGGAGCATAAAACCATGAATAAACGATTAACATTTGCACGAATTGGAGCTTTTTTTGTATTAGTCTCCATTATCGTTACCAACACAATTTAAGTATAGATATAAATAGCAAAGCTCCTTGCTTCAAACAAGGAGCTTTGCTATTTAATGATGATACATCCCTGTCTTTTCTCTGAATGGGAATAGCTTTCGTTCCTTAGCTTCTGCAGCATGATCCGTAATAATCTCTTGTAAAAGCTGCTCAGCATCTTTATCGTTTACATCTAAACCAAGTTCCTTTGCTGTATCATGGATCTGTTGATTCCTTATCTCTCCTTTTAATTCATGTGTATCCTTGCCTTCTGTTTCAATTCCTAACTCAGTCGCTTCATTTAAAATGACTTGCGAGAAAACCGCTTCTCTTAGTTCCTTTATTTCCTTGCCTTTTGTTTCAATCCCAAGCTTATCTGCTTTTCGTAAGAGCATTTCTTTATATACTTCTTTAGCCAGCTCTTTCGTTTCTTTTCCATCCGTTTTTATATTCAGCTCTTTTGCTTTTTCTAATACCTTTTGATGATGTATTTCCTTTTTAAGTGCTTCTATGTCCTTTCCATCTGAAGAAATCCCCATCTCCTCAGCCATGTTCATAATTTTTGCTTGGAAAACTTCTTTCGCTATTGTATCAATCTCTTTTCCTTCTGTTTCTATCCCTAATTCTTTTGCTTCAAGCAACACAAGAGGCTTGTATTTCTCAAGACTCTCTTTATTGTGATGGTCTTTATTTACTTCGATACTCCATGTAGCGTTGTCATGATACGCTGCAGAAACTGGTGAAGTAATACCCGTTAGCACCAACGTAAAAATTGTGACAAGTATTGCATATACGTTTTTCTTCATTTTTACCACCCCTACCTTGAATTTGAATTTCTATTCATTGGTAGTGTTCCCAGCCAAAATAAAATAATGAATACATTTAGGTTTTAGTTAATGTTAAAAAAATCTTAATGAATATTCGGGTAAGATTTTAATTTTTGAAACGTTTTCTATTTATTAATCGTAATTATAATGTGAAACTTCATTTGGTGGTGTTTCCCTCTCTCCCCCATTAAATGTTCGTTGAACGAATCGAACCTTAATGGGCAGTCGATCCCTAGAATGCTTGATTGTTTCCCGCATTCTTGAAACAGGAGTCTTACTGCTAGTTAAGGCATGATAAATTGCTAGTAATTCAGCATACTGCAAATTTTGCCTTTATTGGCGCTTAATTAAGGAGGAAATCATGAAAAAAATAGTTATGTCGATGATTAGTGTGGGTGTTCTGATACTTTCTGGCTGTTCATTTTTAGAAGAGACCAATGACTCCGTGAATTATGTATCGGAAGCCACTGACTATATAAATGGTTTAAGCAATTTTGTGGAAGAATCAGCCAATTTGGAGGGAGAGGCGCTTGAAGAGCGAGTGCTAACTCTACAAGACAATGTACAAGATTTTATTAACTTAGAAGCCCCTGGTTTTGCGGAAGATATTCACCAAGAGTTAGAGACAAAAAGTGAAGCATTACTCGATGCTACAAATGGTATAATAGAAAATGGTGAGGTCGCAATCGATCAGCTCGAAAATTCCCAAATCTACCAGACAATCGAGAATATAACGAGTTTAATGAATCAGATAGAAAATTTAGGATTCTAATTATCTACCGCTTCGTATGAAACGAAGCGGTTTTTTATGTATAAACGTCAGGGTCAGAAGTTTAAGACAACTATAACGGGGTAGATTTCTTGAATACAGTGAGTTTTGCTTATTGTTTTTCTCATTTTATGGGAGTATAATGAATCATCGTTAGAGGGGAGATAAGTAAAATGCGAAAAATAACAAGGGGTATTACCAAGTTTTTTGTAGCAAACCTGACTGTTGCATTCGCGATGATGCTTCTGCCTGTATTTTTAATTACAGACAATGTTCCAGCCTTTGAAGCAATCATGGATTACGTATTTAGTAACAAAGAATAGAATTAAAAAAGCGCGAGACTTCAGAGCATTATCTCTGGTTAAAGTCCCGCACTTTCTATCCTTTTTAGTAAAATTTCATATGGGGCTTCTTCTTTTTATAATAATCTAAGCGATCCTCTAATGTGCCTGTATGAAATTCAAATTTATGACCATCTGGATCCGCAAAATAGATGGACTTCTTATCACGTTCCTCCCTTGGCCTTCCCGAAAGGATAGTAACGCCCAACTCTTCAAGGCGTTGATACCACATCTCATACTCCTCTTCCTTAATGGTAAATGCAATGTGTGTATAGGAGTAGTGAATCTCATCTCTAGGAATATCTTGTTCTAGGTTTAGTGCTAGCCATAAACCTCCCAAATCAAAATAAGCTGTCGTTTTTCCCTTCACCAGCAATTCAGCCTCAAAAACCTGCTCGTAAAAGGCAATGGATCTTTCTAAGTTTGAAACAGAAAAAAGCAAATGATTTATGTTTCCTAGTTTCATAATAACCCCCCACTTATGTGCAACACTATTTAGTTGCCATTTCTCTTAAAAGCCTTTTGTTAGCCCACTTTACATATAAACTTAGATCCTCTCTTATATGCTCATTGCTGTAATAGCCATCCAACCAAGCTTCTCTAAAGTTAGTTATTATCCTGTGATCCACACCCATATATTCCCTTGCTTCTTCAGCACTTAGAATAGAATAAGTTCTTGCTAAATCGTAGCGATAATCCCCAGTTGAGGCATTTATCCAATCCAGCACTGCTGTTATATTGTAACCTTCTGTAAGAACATTGAGAGGGTGAAAATCCATATGCAAAAAGCTAATCTTTGGTTCATTAGTTGCAAATGCTATTTCATAAAGTTTTGACTCTTCTTCCGTTTGTGCGCTTAACCACTGTTCTCGGAGAGGATGAAATGGCATAACGTCGTGTAACCGTCTTTGCATTTTCCCGAAGTTCCAGCCAAGCTCATGGGAAATATTTGGGGACCCCAAAAGTTCTTCTAATACCGTTCTCCCCTTCCCCCAATCCATAACCATGACAGCATGATCGTCTACTTCCCTAACTTCATGAACAGCTGGTACAGGAATTCCACTACTTTGTGCGCTCTTCATCAAGTGCCTTTCCTGTCTAAATTGTCCTATTCTGTCACGAGGAAGTATGCGAACTGCAAATGCCGATCCATCCTCACTATTTACCTTTAATACAATGCTATCTCTGCCACCGGTTATCCTCTCATAAGAGAAGACATTTCCAATGTGTAGTTGACTCAATAGTTTTTCCATTTTTTCAGACTCCTTTTACTTTCCCCCTTTATTTCTTCTATTTTTCACTCCAAATCCCCTTTAATAAAGAAGAGAATCGGACAAAAAATTATTAAAAGACAAAAAATCGGATGGTCAGGGAACTATACTAGTAATAGTTCGGACACATCCGGAAAATTTTTAGTATTTAGCTTACACTCTAGCGGAGAAAAATACTCCTTAAATACGCATTTCTAAAAAGGGGCGAGACGTTATATCCCACCCCCTTCCAGTTTAGTATCTCTTGTATGACTTACCTTTTCGTTTGTTCATATATTTTCGTACCATCGGGTAAATAATCGGTCCATACTTAACGAGTTTTCGAATTAAACCTTTCATAAATGACCTCCAAAAAAGTGAAACTTCATTTGTTGGGGGCCTTCCTCCCCCAACAAATGTTAGTTGAACGAATCGGACCTTTACTGGCAGTTGATCCCCCACTTAGAATGCTGGATTGTTTCCCGCATGCTTGATGCAAGGTCTTACTGCCAGTTAAGGCGGGTTAAATAATTTACTACTTGTATATTTCCTTTTCTCAGTGAAAATTAAACCAGATTATTTTTTTATCACACGCACTGGGTCTCAAACCTTTATGTTAAGTAATTTTTATAACAAGAGTACAACTCTAACAACCTTCATTAAAACCCTTTGATATAGTATTTTTGTAAAGTTAATTTTTTCTTATTGATTTATTTGTACTATGGGTATAAAATGTATAAATATTATCTAAAGAAGAAAGAAGGAATTATGATTGGAAATAAACAAACTCCATGAAAAACCGCCTTATGGAATGATTGCTATATTATTCATTGGTGCGTTTGTATCGATACTTAATGAGACATTGCTGAATGTCGCGCTGCCTTCTATTATGGAAGAGTTTGAAGTGAAGGCGACTGCGGTTCAGTGGTTATCAACTGGTTACATGCTAATAAATGGAATACTAATTCCAGCAAGTGCCTTTTTTATTCAGCGATTTACGAATAAAAGTTTATTTATAACTGCGATGGCACTATTTACAGTGGGAACATTGACAGCCAGCCTAGCGCCATCATTCGGTGTATTACTTACAGCTCGGATGATACAAGCTTCCGGTTCTGCCGTTATGATGCCATTGTTAATGAATGTAATGCTTACTGCCTTTCCAGTTGAAAAACGGGGAGCAGCGATGGGGACATTTGGTCTAGTTATGATTGTAGCACCTGCAACTGGTCCAACGCTTTCTGGGTGGATCATTGAACATTACGACTGGAGAATGCTCTTTAATATTGTATTACCATTTGCTATCCTTACGCTTTTATACAGTATTTTCAAGCTAAAAAACATTACACCACAACGGGCTATCAAGCTAGATATTCTATCTATTATTCTATCGAGCTTAGGTTTTGGTGGATTACTATACGGCTTCAGTACTGCCGGAGAAAGTGGATGGAACGATCCGTGGGTTTACGGCACCATTGCCGTTGGAGTTATTTCTGTAGTCGGATTGATTATCAGTCAATTAAACATGGATGATCCGATGCTTGAATTCAGGATTTTTAAATATCCGATGTTTGCATTATCATCTGCTATTTCGATTGTTCTAGCAATCGCCATGTTTTCTGGTATGATTTTAATGCCAATCTATATTCAGACAATCAGAGGCATTTCACCGATGGATTCTGGTTTGCTGATGCTTCCAGGTGCTATTTTAATGGGAATTATGTCACCGATCACTGGTAGACTATTTGATAAATATGGTGCACGGACTCTTGCGCTTATTGGGTTAACGATCACCATTGCAACTACATTTTCCTTTAGTAAGCTTAGTATGGATACTGCTTATGGAACGATCATGTTAATATATACAATTCGTATGTTTGGTATGTCGATGGTGATGATGCCAATTATGACAAATGGCTTGAACCAATTACCGATGAAGGATAACCCGCACGGAACCGCGATGAACAATACCTTACAGCAGGTTTCTGGTGCAATAGGGTCAGCCTTGCTAATCACTGTAATGAACAACCGGACAGAAACAAGAGCAACGGAATTAAGTGCTGCGGTTGATCCAAGTACCGTTGCCTCTCAACAGGCAGCTGCTGAGGTTCAAGCAGATATTTTAAATCAATCCATGTTAAATGGAATTAACTTTAGCTTTTTGGTTTCCACATTCATTGCACTACTTGCATTTGTTCTGGCATTTTTCATCAAGCGAGTTCACACTCCGACGACAAAGCCTGAAACAAAAGAGCCGGAAAAAGAAAAAGACGATATGATTGATCAACCTGTTATTGCGACTGAATCTTAATATAATACCCCTGCTGTGTTTTCATGACAGCAGGGGTATTTTTATCTGATTACTATTCCTAATGCAAACGGCAGGAATATACATAATAGAGAGGCACTTAACAGAACAAATGTCACTTTTCTCGGTAACTTGTGGCGTCCTTTTCCTTGATACCAGCCCGAAAACTGAAACTTATTACGATACAGCACAAAGAGCGCCAGCAGTATCCCAATGTTACCAATCCATTGATAGCTTTGAATTTCTCCGTTAATACGATAGATCTGATTTAATACCGCTCCTAATAACCCACCAAGCAAAAGAAAAATAAGTAAAATCCGTATTAGTTCCAAGATGACACTCAACCTAGATCACTCCTTATTCTGCACATCCGGCATCGCCAATAGGACAATCCTTTAATGTTGCCGATAGGATAAACACATGTTCATAGGATGTTGCTTTTTTTAAACCTTCTTCTGTGTCCATGTTAACGGGAGAGGTGATCGTATCACGGTCGCTTTTAACAACAGAACCTATGATGGTCTCTTCCCCTATTTTCAGTTCTGTTTGACCTGTATAGCCTGAGATACCCCCTTCTTCTTCTATTTTTGGTAAACCTTCGTCGACAGTCGTGCTCGCCATTCCATTCTCTGTTATAATCGCTGCATCCCACTTTTCTTGATCTTGAAAGGGTGTACTCATAAACAATAATCTAACCTCAGAATTTTTTTCTATATCCTCTAACGAAGAAGCAAGGTCTATAATAGTGTCGATATGCTCACCCTCTTGATAGTAGTCCACTTTTAAATTAATGGTAGTAGCATTATCATTGAGAAATTCTACATCATAAACAAAGAAGTTTTCACTGACCATATCAGTTAAACTTCGTTCGTAATCGGTAAGTTCTCCTTCCTTGATTGATGCATCCTGACCTTTCGCCTCAGTTGTACAAGCAGTGATGAGCCCAAGTAAACTTAACAAAATAAGCAACATTATTTTTTGCCGATTCAATCTTCGCCCTACTTTCCTAAACTGCTGAGATATAATGCTAATTCTCTTATTCTCTCATCTGTTCGTTCTTCTATTTGCTCATATTCTTCAGGTCTTTGATAAAAAGTGTCTCCTTGAATAAGATGATCAGAAAGATTAAGCAAACCAACAGCACGGCGATTATATTTTTCAGCAATCGCAAAAGTAGTTGCTGTCTCCATGTCCACACCGATAAATCCCTGGTTGGACCAATTCTTTATCATCTCTGTGGTTTCGGTTAACATGGCACTCGTACTATAGATATTACCAGTCACATAGCTATAACCTTTTTTCTCACAATAGGCTATTGCTTCTTTTACAAGCTCTTGCTCTGCATAAACCATGTTCTGTTCAGGTAAATACCACCTAGATACCCCGTCTTCCATGTAAGCTCCGGTGGCGATAAAAATATCTCCGTAGGATGCTTGCTTGGAAAGCCCTCCAAAGTATCCTGTTTGAATCATTAATTCTGTACCAAGGATGGCAAAACGATGTGCAAGAATGGCAGCTTGAGGCCCGCCAAACACATTTGCAAACCCGATTCGAGTGTTATTGTACTGGCCTGTTACCGCATTCCATGATGGTATCCATTGATCTTGCTCTAATAGCGCGCCCCAACTTTCTAAATTCCATGCATGCTCCCATTCCCCATGTAAGATAAAAGATGTAGGGATTTGCTCTTCTTTAATATGTAAAGCTTCCATCCAGTCTTCTTTTGTAAATTCACCGTAGAGCTTCATTTGTTTTCCCCCCAATAAAGTGAAGCTTTATTTGGTGGAGGTTTCCCTCTGTCTCCTACCAAATGTTAGTTGAACGAATCGGATCTTTACAGGCAGTTGATCCCACCACTTACAATGCTTGATTGCTTCCATATTCTTGAAATTGGGATCTTATTGCCAGTTAAAGTGAAATAAACCACTTATAATATTATTCGCTTCCCTACCTACAATTTCCTTTTTTTAAATATCTCAGTATTGTATTCTTATAGAAGCATTACTTTTAAGGAGAGATAGAAATGAACATAGCCGCACAAACCTATTGGGATAAGTTTTGGGAAAAGCGACGTGTAGAGAAGCCCACAAATGTGGAAGCATGGCAATTTGGAGCTGAACCGGATTATTTAGCTCAACTCGTAATCGATGGTAAGAAGGCAGCAACCTGCTCAGGTTATGTTTTTTATGAAATGGAAAACGAATCTTTGCCAGCAGTTAACGATTACGGCATTATTTTAAATGGCAAAAACGAACCCGTTGCTATTATTAAAACGGTTAAGGTTGATATTATGCCAATGAATGAGGTGCCTGAAGAGTTTGCTATCGCCGAGGGAGAAGGAGATGGCACATATCATTACTGGAAAACTGCCCATAAAAAATTTTTCACAGAACAATTACAAAAAGTTGGACTAGCATTTAAAGAAGATATGCTGTTAGTTTGCGAACGCTTTGAACTAGTTGATGCAAAATAAAAATGCTTGGAGAGCGACTCCAAGCATTTTTATACATGTATTTACTTTATTCATTATCTAAGCTGGCACCTAAGGATTCAGCTATCATTTTTGGTAAATCAGTATTGTCATGAAAGCCTGTGAAGTCATTTGCTCCTGGGCCATATACATAAAGCGGCACATCCACAGCGGTATGGTTCGTACTTGTCCAGCCAATATTTGCTCGTTTACTGATCAGATGATTAATTGTTAAAGCAGGAACCTCTGCATCTTGAACCTGTTTTACCTCCATGTAACTCCAATCGAAATCAGTGTATGTTTTGAGAACATCCATAGCATTTGAACGATCTTCATTTAATTCAGACGCCATTTTAGCCCCTGTTGCAGTTACATTTTTTAAGGCTTCAGGAGATGCAGAAGCTGGACCACCATTTACCCCAGTTGTCATGCCACCAGTTTCATGGTCTCCGCCGATTACAACAAGTGTTTCGCCGTCTTCTTCAGCAAATTCCAGAGCTGCTTTTACAGCCTGTTCAAATGCTTCCACTTCTTTCATTGCCCAGCCAGCATCATTATCATGGCCTGCCCAGTCAATTTGGCTTCCTTCAACCATGAGAAAGAAACCATCTTTATCCTGTTTTAATACTTCCAGTGCTGATTCTGTCATTTCTTCTAGACTTGGTTGCACATCCTTTTCCCGCGACATTTCATCAGCTAATGCATCGTCTGCAAATAAACCTAGTAATTTATCTCCTTTATTTAAGGCGATATCATTTTGATTCATTAGTTCGTCCCGAGTCTCAACGAGCTCATACCCTTTGTCTTCCGCCTCTTCTAATACATTATCCTCTTCCTGGTTTCCACCCATTGATTCGGGAACAAAATTATTTTTTCCGCCACCAAGCATTACATCTACTTCATTAGCAATCATTTGACTGGCTATTTCCGTCTGGTTATTACGGCTCTCTACATGGGAAGCAAATGCAGCAGGTGTAGCATGTGTAATAGTTGAAGTCGCCACTAACCCTGTAGACATATCTTCGTCCTGGGAAGCCTCCAGTATCGTTTCCAGTTCTTCGCCATCAGGGTTTTGGCTAATCATTCCATTATTTGTTTTAACTCCTGTAGCCATAGCTGTCCCTGCTGCGGCAGAGTCTGTAATATTGGAATTAGCAGAATAAGTCGAGTACATTCCTTTTAAATGCTTGTCCCATACAGCATCCACCCCTTTATAGAGGCGATAATTTTTCGCATAGTCGGCATTAAATCCGTCCGGAATCATGTAGATTACATTCTCTACGTCATCTTTCCCTTTTTTAGCCTCTACCCAATCAGGTTTTCCTTTACCTGCCCATTCAGGTTTACCAGCCTCTACTGAAGGTACCGACCCCATTGCAGAAAACATCAGCCCTGCACTTAATGCCACAACTCCAACTTTTTTAAACATGCTACCTCTCCTTTCAAATTTAACTCAGTACAATCATAACTGGGTAATTTTAAAAGAGAATTAATAGAAGGTTAATAACGAATGAAATTTCTTAGTAGAAAAGCTTCCCTGGCAAAATGCCTATAGATTGCTGTTTTTTAAACTTCTCTAGTAAAAGAGCATGATAAAACTAGCATCATAAGCATGCTATGAAACTACTAGACTATATAGAAACACACGATAATAGGACAGATACAACAACGCTTACAACACTCATTCCCGTTCTACCATGTTTCCATGCTTCCAAAGCTATGGTGATCATTACTCCAGTTAACAGGAACAGTTTATATACCAGCATGAATGTATTCTCTAAAATGATGATGTAGGTCCCGAGTATTACAACATAACAGCCAATATTGTTCTAGCTATCGCTACCATTTATTACTCTCTTCTTAAAATATAATTAGAAGGGTCTTTCATGGTGCTTACGATGCTTTCAAATAATCTGCGTTGTTCTTCTCTCTCCCAATCTTCTGGGACATCTGCCATTAGCCACATTACCTCATCAAGAAATACATGATCGAGCGCCATTTCCCAATAGAGCTCTTCCATTTCTGTCAGCTCAACAAATGTCGAATAACCCTTCATAAATAAATTCCACTGAGCTGGTGTGAAAAGTTTGTCTGGTGCGCTGGCCAATTCATTGTGAAAAAGAAGCAATGCCAACGCTAAATCAAAAATCCTCGGTATCCATATCGCATTGTCAGGGTCTATTAAATAAGGAGATGGGGTGTAAATTAAATTGTTTGCTTTGTAATCATGTGGGGTCATAACATGTGGCAAGCCAGTCACCTTTAATTCATCCTGTTGTTGGACAGCTTGGAGAAATTTTCTTTCCAAATGATCAAGTGCTATTTCCACTTTATAAGACTGAACATGCTTACGAATCGCTTCCATACTCTCGGCAACTTCGTCGAAATTAAAATCATATACTTCATAAGTGCTTAATTGGTAGTCATTGGCGTTTGGTGAAAGAGCATGTATCTTCCCAAGTAGTTTTCCAGCCTCATAGATTTCTTTATCCGTACCTGTATATTCTTTTCCTGTAATGAACGGGTAAGCTACATATACTTCCTCTTCTATCTGTTGAGGGTTTTCTGTTGTTAAATGAACTGGCGTAACAACACCCACACCGTTTCTCTTTAATACTTGTAAATATTCCATTACCCTTCTCGCCTTATCTAAGGGACGCTGTGTCTGCTTAATGATTACGTCCTCTTGCCCCTCCTTCGACACCCTATAAACGGGAGAAAAAGCATAGATACTTTCTGGCTCATGATCTGTGTTAAAACCAAACTGTTTTAAAATCCCCTTTGCTTTCATTTATTTCCTCCATCCGTTCTCTTTCTATACTCCATTAACCAACAATCTCGATATTTCCCTTCATGAAACTCATGTGCATGTAATCTCCTAACCTTTTTAAAGCCGCACTTTTCATAACATCGTATTGCTCTTTCGTTTGTCGTCTGAGGGTCTAGAACCACAACGTCTGCCAGTTTTCGCTGAAGTAAATGACGGAGCATGGATTGTACGAGTTCTGTCCCAATCCCTTTTCCCCAGTAGCTAGGCTCCCCTATGAACTGATCCATACCATATACGGTCTTTTTTTTATCATAGCCTGTAAGATCGCTTGTTCTTTCATTAATTTCATAGAATTGAATATACCCAATAGAGACGCCTGCATGTTCAACAATACACTTATGTATGTCAGGTTCCTCCCCGTAAAAATCTTCCCTTACCATGCTAAGGTTATAAGGCTTATCCCTTCCTTCATAAAACTCTAGAACTGTTGGATTAGATAGCCATTTTACGAGGGAACCTTCGTCTTTTTGTTGGATCGATCGCACAAAAAGCTTTCCTGCTTTATACATAACTTTCACCTGTATTCTTTTTAAATATCAAACAGCCCAAAACCTTCTGTGTAAATAAGAAGTAAGATAAATAGAATGCTTATGGCGAGCTCAATAAGTGTAATATAATGAAACTTCTTAGACCTAATATGTTTCCATTCCATAAAAGCTCGCACTGACTCTTGCACCACAGCAAAGATTAATATTGCATAGACCGTATTCTTCCAATTTCCCTGGTAGATAAAATAAAAAAGGGGAAAAACCATAGAAATTCGTAACATCCAATCTATTACTTGATGCGTCCTATTAACATGATTGTAGGAATAGAACTTTTTATTTGTCCGAAATAATTTGTTTAACCCTTTTCTTTCCAACAAGTGTAGAATCATCACAATAATAAGAAGCAAGATGACTTTAATTAGATATGGACCCAAGTCAAAAGCGTTGTACATCATCTCCCTCCCTTAGGTTTCTATCTCACGAATCCTTTACATTATTTAAGAAAAGCTCATATGTAGAATTATATAGTTCAGGTTGCTCCAGATGCACATTATGACCAGCAAACGGAATAACCGACACATGAATCTTCTCGTTCATTTGCGGATAAACCTCAGCGCCTTTTGTTTCTAAACTACTTTCCTCCCCGACTAAAAATAAGGTTGGCATTTCAAGATCAGATAGATCCCCCGTTAAGTCGAACGGATACCAATCATGGTGTTCGGTAGATTTTAGTAGTGTAAGCCAATCTCCTTCGTGTATCTCATTAAAATAGGTGATGGCTTCTTCACTTTTTACGATCTCATGTACTTGCTTATTATCTTCTTCATTAAGTTCATTCCAATTATCAGGTTTTCTCGGTAAAATTCCTGAGAGCGCTAGACTCTTCACATAACGAGGGTATCGCTTGGCAAAAGCCAATGCAACAAGTGCCCCCATTGAGCACCCTGCAATATGAGCTGAGACAATTTTCTCATGATCCATGGTGTCCTTCAGATCTTCGACAGAATCCTGGACAAAGTTCGAATGATCTTCCGTTACCGACTTTCCATGACCTCTTAAATCTGGTTGAATAACTTGATAATCTTTTTGGAAATACTCTCTTTGTGCCGGAAAATCTACTCCACCTGTTTGAAGTCCTGTGTGGAGAAATAGAAGTGGTTCTCCTTGCCCGTTTTTTTCTATATGTAATAGCATATACTTTTCCCCCTTTTCTTTTCCATTTCATTGAAGAAAGCTATCTAACGCTATGACTAGCCATTATGCGAAGTAAAAATTCTTTATCATTGGGATAGGTTAAGTTGAGGTTTTCCACTTCTTCTGCAGATTTCCAGGAAATTTCATAGATTAACTGGTCGGGGTCCTGAATGGCTGGTGCTCCACCAGTAATCTTTACAGCAAAATAATGGACTTTTACCTGAAGGGAAAGTTCTTTTTGTTCTTCTTCCTTTACCAAAAGTTTCTCAATCACTTCCACTACATATCCCGTTTCTTCTTCTACTTCTCTAATGCAACAAGATACAAAGTCTTCGCCATCCTCTTTCATACCTGAAGGGACAGACCATGTTTTCTCTTCATTTAAGCTTCCTTGTAAAACCATTAATAATTGATTATGTTCGTTAAGACATATCCCAGCAGCCCCCTGCCATTTTTCCATGTTATGAAACGCCCCCGTTCAAATAGTATATCTATTTTTGAAATCAGGACTTAATTCACTCCAAACATCAAATATATTCCCACTAGGATCATAAAAGATAAAGTTTTTCCCAGGGTGTCCCCGATCTTCTATTGCTCCCACTTTTATGTCATTTTTGTTAAATTGCCGGTGTAGATCCTCAAGCGCATCCACTCCATCTACTTCAAACGTTAAAGAAAAGTGAGTATTTCCGGCGCCATCTATAAAATTTGCTGTAGCGTTTTCAGATGCTTTTACAAGGAAAAAGCTCTGATTAGCGAAGTTGATAATTGCTTTTTCAGTATCCTTATAAGTAACAATTGCCCCAAGTTTCGTTTCATACCATATCGTAGATTCCTCCACATTTTGGACAGGTAAATAGGTTGTTCCCACTCTCCAAATGGTTTTACCCATGGAATTCACCTTCTTCTAATGCTTTTTCTACTGCTGTTATAGCATGTATATAAGCTGTATCAAACACAGGAACCGGACAATCTTCTTTTTTTATCAAGAGGCCAATTTCTGTACAGCCTAATATAATACCTTCTGCCCCCTGGTTCACCAACGCTTCCATGACTGCTTTGTAGTAATCCTTAGAGTCTTCCTCAATTTTCCCAAGGCATAGCTCATTAAAAATAATCCAGTTTATCTTGTCCCGTTCTTTTTCACCTGGCACGATAACCTCAATGCCATTATTTGCTACTCTTTTTTTGTAAAAATCCTGTTCCATGGTGTAAGAGGTGCCTAATAAGCCTACCTTCTTAACTTTTTTATCATGGATAGATTTGGACGTAGCATCTGCAATATGAATAATTGGAATGTTAACTTGCCTCTCCATTTGCTCCACGACCTTATGCATTGTATTCGTGCATAATAAAATAAAATTTGCCCCAGCACGTTCAAGTGAAGACGCACAGTTAGCTAATATTTCTCCGGCTTTATCCCATTCTCCAGCCTTTTGACAATGCTCAATCTCTTCGAAGTCGACACTATGTAAAATGATTTTTGCTGAATGAAGCCCACCAAGACGTTTATTCATTTCTTCATTTAAAATTCGATAGTATTCAGCTGAGGATTCCCAGCTCATCCCACCAATTAAGCCAATTGTTTTCAATGATTAGCCTCCTCTATTTCTATAAAAGACGTGACTTGTGATGAAAAGGGCTTTATTGTTTGTTCCCTTCAAGTAAAGGTTCCAGGTCTTCCCAACCATATACTTCTTCTTGCAACGTTTTGCCAGCAATTGAAATGGTAAGACTGTCAATTTTTCGAGCGTAAAGTGATTTGTAAAACTGGACAGCCGGATTTTTTTTTAAAACAAGGACGACCATCGAATTAATCTCTAATGTTTTTAAATGCTCGACGACTTTGTGCAATAGCTGTTTCCCTATGCTCATGCCTTGATATTCTTTAAGAATGTAAATGGCATATAGTTCCCCTTGAAAAACGTCATAGCCCTTTGTCTTTTTAACGCCCGCTGTAGCAAAGCCAACAATCTCATGTCGGTCATTTAATGCTACAAAAACTATATCTGTTTTTAAGTTTTCCAGCCATAGCTTAGTGCGACCCTCGTAACTGAGTTTGTGTAAATATTCATCAGGAATGATCCCTTCATATGTCGAACGCCATGCGTCTACATGGACACGAGCAATAGCTAAGGCATCAAGAACTTTTGCCTGTCTAATTTGCACGGATTACACCTCCGATCACTTCTCACCTTTTGCCTTCATAAATATAGCCTGATCCAGTTCTTCCCCCTCTATTGCGATGGCAACCAAGCCATTTTCCGATCTTGTTTCATGCCATTCCCCTATTTTCCAGAAAACGGCTTCTCCTCTTTTAACACTTTCCATCTTATTATTCTCACCCGTAACACTACCTTCTCCTTCGAGAATTAAGAGAAGTTGGTCTACCTTAGCAAGATGGCCCCCTATCAGGCCACCAGCCTCCAATGTCATACAGGAGATTTGCAACTTGGTATGATTTGTCCGAAGAATTCGTGAAAACCAAAAGTCTGAATTATATTGCGTAACGTGACTGCCCACTTCTTTATCGAAACGGAATAACTGCATTATTTTCTTCCTTTCATTTTATCCTCAAAAGCGTATTCAACTAGGGCAAAGAAAACCGCGATTAGTATCTCTTTAGAAAATGGAATTGTAATGGAAGTCATAACCTCATCGACTGTATAGATCGCAAGAAATCCAGCAATACTATCAAATAAAAGATAGAGAAATGTTCTCCATCGACCGAGATAGGCCGCAACCAAATAGTATAACCCTTTAAATACCGGCTCAAAAAGTAAGCTCACACCGAAAAGCAACATAATAAATCCCGCTAATGCTGTTAAGGAAGGATAGGTGATGTTCAGTACGGTAAATAACCCTGCAGATGCAAAAAAGTAAATGGCCATAAGCACTGAAATAGCAAAGACCACCAATAATACAAGCAGGAATCCAACGACTGTTTTTCCGATAATACTTAAATCTTCTTTGTTTCGATTCTTTTTCTTATACATGTATAGCTCCTATCCCATGATGAAAATGAGCCTTCTTATTCCATACCGGAAATCCCGAAAAGGATAAAACCAAAAAGAAGGCTGATAACGGAAATACCTCCTAAAAACCATGCTACTGCCTGGTTGTTCTTGCTCTCCTTCCATGCTGCAAGTAAACAAAATATTGCAGTGCTTAACCATATAAAATCAAAAAGGAAGTTTCCGACCGGGACCGAAAACAGATCATAGACCTCGACAAGAACAAATCCCCAATGAAGGAGCAGTACCATAAAAGCAACTAACGACAGACGACTGGGTCGAAGCTTCCACTTTCCATTGATAAAAGCTCTTATAATAAAAACAGTCATTATCACTGCAATAATTCCTGTGAGAATATAAATATATTGTGTTAAAGGCAAACGAATTCCTCCTTTGTACCGAAACTCCTTGTTTCGTTACCAACGACCGAAAATAGATATGATTCCGAAAATTTGGGTGATAAATAACCAAAGCTCACCTATTAGTTCGTTAGTATTACTTCCTACGTATTAAACTTCACTTTGGTTTCGAAATCTTCTAATCTATCTCTTTGACCATCCGAATGGTCTTTAAAATGTAGTCATCTAATTCTTCCTCAAATGCCCCGTGTGTTTGAAAACCTTTTGCTTTATAGAATCTCATACCAAGCTGATTTTTTTCTTCCACATTAATAAAAAGCTTTGTAGCATTTTCCAATTCGTTCAGGCCTTTCTCTAATAATGCAGTGCCTATACCTTCTCCTTGCACTTCCGGGATAAGATAAATAGCACTAAGCTCCACTTCTCCATTTTCTTTGACACTGGAGAAATTTGCAAACCCAATAACCTCCCCGTTTCTTTCTGCAACATATATTAGGGAGCGTTCCATCCTTCTTTGCATCATACCCTCACTATAGGCGTTACTTAAAAATTTCTGTTGGATTGCTTCAGGGATAATTCCTCTATATGTAGATCCCCAGCTTGTCTTGGCAACATGTTGTACGGCTGAAATATCTTTTTCCTCCATTGAACGAATAAATGCATTCATATATTTACCCCACCTATATTCCAATATTTTCAAACATTATAACATTAATCAATCTTTAGAAGGGCGAAATATTACTTATTTTTCTTGAGGGGGGAAAATTTGTGATGAAAAGAAGAAGAGGCAAATTCACAGTTGTGACTTTGCCTCTTTCATCCATAATTAGTCTAAAATACGATTACGCTGCAAGGAAGGTGGACATGCATAATTATACTCTTTCACTAGCTTGTTAATCTGCTTTACTTGCTTGCTGCGTTCTTTTCCTCCCAATTCAGGTAAAGTTTCCTTAAGTGAATCAATTTTGTTTGCTAGTTCCACCCATCTTGGCAATACGTGATTGTCCTTCATGGTTTTATAAAGTTGCTTTTCTTCTGGGTTTAAATAATCCTGGCCAATCTTTAATGGCTTTCCCTTTCCCGGAAGATCTGAAAAATGCCCTTCTCGCTCCGCTTTTTGAATAATCTCAGACATGTGATCCTTATACTGTAATCTTTCTTCGATTTCAAATGGTTCCTTCTTTTTATCCATCAACCCCAACCTCCCATTTTGCTATTAACACTTTATTCGCTTTTTCAGCAAAAAATCCCTGCTTGAATAAGTCGGGATAAAGGTAGGTTGGTGTAAGACTTCCCCTTTTATCTGCTCACTGCCAATAATCTGGATCGGCCATACGTATTTCTTCCACAATATCATCTAGATCTGCAGGGGTAATCGTATAAATGGAGTACGCTTCTCCAGCTTCCTTGGCTGCATGATGAAAGAAACGATTACTCCCAGGGAATTCGTCATCCATAAGAAGTAAGCATGCATCACTTTTGTCGACAAGCCACATATTTTTAGCCTTAAATTGATAAGCACCTTTATAGTCCCCTTTATAAATTGGTTGGAAAAAATCTGCAAGCATCATCAGCTCTTCATATTTTTCCTTGAGGGGCTCAGGCCAGCGACTTTCCTGGTTTTCAAATGGAGGAAATACGCCCAGCTTAATGTCATATTCCTCTTGTAAAGTAAAGATAATATCAGCTGTCCAAAGCTCTACCCCCATCTGTCCAGAAATAATTACCCATTCCAAACCTTCTTCTATAAATTGAATGAGTCTTTTTTGCAGAGCTGCTTTTATGATACTAATACGAGGATCGTTCTCTTTAAATATATTTAATTCGGCAGGTTTATAACCAGACACTGCTATAATTTTCATATGTATCCTCCAAGCAAAAAGATAATTAATCACCGTAAATAATCGTAAAGTGAAACTTCATTTGATGGGGGGGTTCCCCTTCTTCCCCCACCAAATGTTAGTTGAACGAATTGAACCTTTACTGGCAGGTGATCCCCACTTAAAATGCTTGATTTCCCGCTTGGGTCTTACTGCCAGTTAAGACGGCCAGTTAAGGCGTGATAAAAGAAAAGGCTGACACTATTCACGCCAGCCTTAACACTTAAGATAACATTATTTATTCAGTTCTTACCACTTTTTAGGTCCGCAGTGTTTGCCCCAACCTGGATTCATTGCTCCTGCTGTTTTATTACAGTTCCCCATGCCTGGACTCATCGCCCCCGCTACTTGACCATTTGGCCCCATGCCTGGACTCATCGCTCCCGCCACTTGACCATTCGGTCCCATGCCAGGGCTCATCGCTCCTGCTACTTGACCATTCGGCCCCATGCCAGGGCTCATCGCTCCTGCTACTTGGCCTGGTGCTGGTACATTAAATGATCCGCCATACTCGTTAACGCTATTTGCTGTGTTTTGGACAGAAGTCGAATGTGGGTAAAAATGTTTGTTCTTAACTAGATGGTGGTTCATAACAGTCGTATGTGATGGATGAATATGCTCCACAACACTTTCTGAATATTGGTTGACACAGTTATATTTTGTTGGATGGACTATTTGTTTTGGTCTCTGGCAGCCGCATCCACAATGACGCCCATGATGTCTCATATAAAATCCCCTTTCCTGTGATAGGTTCACTAATAACCTATGACAAGTGACCGGATAATGTATAAGGCATCGACCTAGTGTGGGAGAATTTTATTCTATACGGGCTAATAATGTGCGAGCAAGCCCTTTTTCATTGCCACTTTCTCACAATATAGGAAAAAGGCAAGGCCAATAATGGAATAGACCAACGCATTAACCCCTAAAATGATAAAATTCCCAATCCCTAATTGAGTTAAGATGGCACCATTGATCATCACATCCCTCACCATATCTACTCCTTTCACAAAGGGAAAGTATGCAAGAAAAGGCGCTGTGGATAACGGAACAAACGTTAGACCTGCCAAGATAAACTGCAAGATCTGCAAAAATGCTTGCACTTGCTTTAATATAATGGAAAGTCCGGCAATGATAAAGCCTAGTCCAAACATGCTAATTAACGATAGAATAAGTATAGGGAAGAGCGCGATAATATCTATGTTAAGCCACTGACCTGTTGTTAGCACGGAAATATACAATAACGCTACTATAATAAGAATGTTTGCCAATGTTGAAGAAAGTAGACGTGTAAGCATTATTCTCCAAATTCCCATTGGTGACATACATAATTGTTCCAGCGTCCCACGCATCGCTTCATTCGTTACTTCCCAGCCAATGTTGTTGACTACCATCATCGCTAAATACCAAAAGATATAATTTACGATCACAAACTGAATGTTGGCCTCCTGGGTGCTCGGATCACCTATTAACTGAATCCCGGCAAACATACCAAGAAAAATAACGTAAAAGGTAACAATCATCGCTAAAGTGTTCGGTAGGTACCTTCTTAATTCCAAATATTCTTTTCTTAAATTTGCTTTAAATAAATTAAGCCAGCGCATGATCTGCCGCCTCCCCTTTTACAATTTTCATAAAGACCTGTTCAAAATTAACGGTTTTACGGTCAATTGATTCCACAGGGGTGCTCTCGGTTTTTAACACTTCAAACAGATCATATATTTCATCATCACGTTGCAGATCAATTTCTAGTGTAGGGTGATGCGTATCTGGGGTGTATGTAAGCGTCGGGAAGAATTGAAGTAGTTTTGTCTGTTGTTGACTTGTTAATGGTTTGCCAAGCGTAATCGTGTAGGATTTAACTGCAAATAAGCGCAGTAAATTCTCAATCCGGTCATCTGTAACAACTGTACCATTATTAATAATTACTGTTCGCTCACAAATATCCTGGATAACATCCATATCATGAGAGCTAATGATAATTGTGCGGTTATAATCTTTTACGATTCCCCGGAGAATTTCCCGTACTTCATATCCTGTTTCTACATCCAGACCAAGTGTTGGTTCATCTAATAAGATTACGTCACTCTCGGCTAGCATCGCAACTGCAATCGCAAGCTTTTGTTGCATTCCTCGCGACAATCGATTTACTAGCTCATGCTCTTTCTGTTTTAAATTAAATTTAGTTAAAAGATCGTCTATTTGTGGAGCAACGGCTTTTCTCGAGATTCCTCTATTGCCGGCAAAGTAATCCATGTTTTCTCGAACGGTTAGACGCCAATAAAGATTACGATTTCCTTCCAGTACAGAGCTAATATGCTGCAATGCTTTCAAACGCTTGTCTTGGTTGTTTATCCCATTAATCGTGATGGTGCCTTCGTCTGGTTTTAGTAATCCACATATCATTTTTATGGTGGAGGTCTTTCCAGCACCGTTCGGACCGAGTAATCCTAGAATCTCTCCTTTCTTAACGGAGAACGAAATATTATTCACCGCTTTTACAAGCTCATTTGTTTTCCTTTTCTTATACGTCTTTTTCAGATTAGTAACCTGAATGATCTCATCCATTTCCTCCATCCTTTCTAAAAGGTAATTATTTGATTGTTTTAATGGTAACTAAAATCAGAAAGGTAAACGACAATCCTTAGGATGAAAATTACTCCGTCTAGGGACGGACCATTTCTCAGACTCTTTTTAGTAGATGATCAACTTGCTGAATGAGGGGGCTATGCAGTGTAAGGGAGATATCCATTGTACGAACTTTACAAAAAAAGGTTTCTTGTTTCTTGTTTTATGTTAATTTAGATGACGAAAGAGCCGGTGATTTGAAGAGGCAATGGGTCTTTTTTAATGGTTGTGGCGTCTGTTTGGCAGGTGGGGCGTCTCTTCAATGGTAGGTTGCTTCTCTTGGCGCAGCGTTGCTTCTCTTCCGGAAGTGCTGCGTCTCTTTTGGGAAGTGTTGCTTCTCTTCGGATAGGTTTTGTTTCTTTGGGACAGGCCTGTGGCTAATTAGTCAGACGCTGCTCGTGCCGCAAGCCTGTTGCTCATCAAAGTTTCTTTTCATAACAAACACATTCATGCACACGCTTATATTTTTCCTTAATAGCTAGTTTATTTTCTCCCGTATAATGCGCCCATCCCTGAATGAGCTGCATATTTTTATGGGATGTCGGTATGCTTGATAGTTCATCTCTCTCTAAAAATACATGTAAATAGGATGAGGTTAAAATAAATTTATTATTTTCATACCAACTTCTTACCCAGTTATCGTCCCTTGTCCAAGCTTCTATGTAAGCAATGTCAAGTTCCTTTGCTAACTTTTCTAGCTCCAGCAGCAGCTTACCTCCGACCCCTTCTCGTTGGTAATCAGGGTGCACGGCAATATGCCAGATCATTGCACCTTTATCTGGTTCCCTCGTGCAAATTCTGTTGTCTGGTGTGTCATATTCAGCATCTAGTAATCCAACTATTTTCCCTTCGTTAACTGCTACGAGTTCAATAGAGGGATTCTCATAATGTTCCTTTTGGCGCAAGACATTATCAAAATAAGCCGTATCTAAAAAAGATAGCACTCGGCAGCGCACCCAACTTTTTTCATCTTTTGGTTCATATCTTCTAATTTCCATGAATTTACCCTACTCCCTTTCTAACAAAATAGATTATAATAAAGTATAGCAAAAAAAACGAAAAACCTTTGAAACCTTTTTTCTCTGTATACGTACAAACACTTATAAATGATTATATAAAGGAGGTGAATATCGTTGTTTCTTGAATTTATGTCTGAGCTGGCAAATGACTTTTCTCCAGTATATGCCTACATGCTAAGTATTTTGCTGTCCGTATATTTTTCCTACAGAGCTTTTGATATCCAATTTGGGACCGTGAAAAAGTCTAATGAGATTTATACACGTTATACACATGAGCGCTTGGTCCGCTCCTTGCCTGTGCTCCTAACAATCGGGGAAATGGTTGAAAAACGGAGCTGGCGATCACACAAAATGAGGTTTCGCGACCCGGATGATGATACAGATGCTCCTTCCTTCTCGTTTTATAAGCAGAACAACAAACGAGGAGGACAACAATGGAAAAACAATCGATATTCACCTTTCTTAAAAAATACAGTTTTATCGGAGCTACGCTTTTAATCTTTTTAGCAGGATGTCAAGGTAATGGTGGCGAGGAATCAACTGGTTGGTTTCAAAGCTATTTTGTAGAACCTTTTTCAATGGTTATTGTACAAACAGCGAATTTCCTGGGAAATAATTACGGTCTATCGATCATTCTAATCACACTACTTGTTCGACTGGCGATTATGCCCTTTATGCTAAATCAAATGAAGAAAAGTTCTGAAATGAGAAAGCAAATGGACACTGTTAAGCCGGAAATGGATGAATTGAAGAAGAAATACAGTGATAAAAAAGATGTGGACTCACAAAGAAAAATGCAACAGGAAATGATGGAGCTGTATCAGAAGCATGGTATTAATCCACTTGCTTCCCTTTCCGGCTGTCTACCGTTGCTAATTCAAGCACCAATTTTACTCGGTTTTTACTATGCGATTAGGCAAACACCAGAAATTGCAACCCACTCATTTCTTTGGTTTAACCTAGGACAAACCGATTTACTGCTAACTACTATTGCAGTACTAATCTATTTCTTACAGGCAAAAGTTTCTCAGATTGGCATGTCACCAGAAATGAGAAAGCAAATGGCTATAATGGGTTATTTATCACCTATCATGATCGGGATTTTCTCTTTTAGTTCACCTGCTGCTTTACCATTATACTGGTCTGTAGGTGGGGCATTTCTGATCATCCAGACACTGATTGCGAAGAAGAAGTACATGTAAATTTTATAAATTGAAACTTCATTTGATGGGCGTTCCCTTCCACCCCCACTTAGAATCCTTGATTGCTTCCCGCTTTCTTGAAGTGGGGGTCTTACTGACAGTTAAGGCGGGACTAAATATAGATTTCACTCTAAGAAAAGAACCTTATGCACATATGGATGCATAAGGTTCTTTTTACATATAATGATTTTGACTCGTTACTCAACCCTATTAATTAAAATTGTCTAAGGGCCAATTATCAGAGTTAAACACAGACATAAATTCTCACTTACTTTTTATTCTGTTCTCGCAATAAATCTCTGATTTCCATAAGTAGCTCTTCTTGCACACTAACTTTTGGTACTTCTTCCTCCACTACTTCCTGTTCTTTTTTACGCTTCAGTTTCATCGCCAAACGAACAAAAAGAAAAATAGAAAAAGCTATAACAAAAAAGTCAATAACGGACTGTATGAAGGCACCATATAATATTTCTGATTCACCAAATGTATATTTTAAACCACTAAAATCCACACCATTCATCAGTATACCGACAATTGGTGTAATGATATTTTGCACTAAGGATGTAACAATTGCACTAAAGGCAGCCCCAATTACAACGGCAATTGCCAAGTCCATAACATTTCCTTTGAATGCAAACTCTTTAAATTCCTTCCACATATGCATGTCTCCCTTCCGACTGTTATAAGCAAACTTTAAACATTTGGTATATTTCCGTATTTCTATTCACTACTAAAAATGATAGCAGAACTTGCAGGTAATGTGAACAAATTGCCTTGTTCTATACTACAACGTCCTCTTGACGCTGATCAGTGAGTTGTTCTATTCGAACATAAACTTTCTTAAAAAGAAAGAAGTATCCTCTAAGGATACCTCTCTTCCTACATATCATGGTGAACGTTACGATTTTGCCTCGAATGGTTTTTGTTCTTTACTTGCTTTGAGCCACTTAAAGGCTCACCATACGGCTGTTGAGGACTTTGTGGTAACTTTGGCTTTTCCTGCTGCTTCGGCCCTTTTGGCTTTCCTCCCATGTTACTCTCCTCCTTCCGTTGATCATTAGCTTTTGAGGAGGAGACATATATTATGCATGGATTTTACAGCATAGTTGGAACATCGGAGACAGCTGTTGGAAAAGCATACACAACATTTTTTAGTTGGTGGGCAGGTATGTTTAGCTGGATGGCCATTGCAAAGTAATTAATCAATTCATCCGCTTTTCCTCCAACTAAATGGGCACCTAGGATATAATCCGTTTCTTTGTCCAAAATAATTTTGACTGCTGCCGGCTTATCATTGATATGACTATAAGTGAACCAGTTTGAAACATCCTGGTGATTTACCTTTATATCATACCCAGCCTCTCTTGCTTCTTTTTCTGTTAGCCCTGCACTAGCCAACTTCGGCTCTGAAAATACGACGGATGGAATACCCATATAGCTTGCTTTATTTCCTGTGCCATGAAGGATATTCTCGGTAACAACCTGTCCTTCCATTTGCCCAACTGGTGTTAAAGGAGACCCCTTCGTGTCTGCAACATCTCCTATTGCGTATATATGACGATTACTAACACTTTGTAATGTGGTGTCCACAGCTATACCTGACTTGCTATACTCCACGTTCGCTTTTTCTAACTGTAAATCTTCTGTTTGTGGAACACGTCCCCCTCCATGTACGACTAGATCTCCTAGGAAGGAAACTTCGCCCTTATCTTGGTCAGCTTTTACAACATATTCCGTATCATTTTTTTCAATTGCTTTTACCGAGCTATTCAAATGAATGGTAATCCCTATTTCCTTAGATTTTTCTTGTAACAAGTTGACCATATCTGGATCAAATGCGCTTAATGGCTGGTTTCCTCGTTGAATAATGTGCACATCACTTCCTGCTCTAGCGGCAATATGGGCGAATTCAAAGGATATATAGCCTCCGCCTACAAAAATAATTCGCTTTGGAAGCTGATCAAGTTCTAGAAAATCCTCACTGTAGGTTAAATGCTCAGCTCCTTCAATTGGTAATGGTGCAGGTCGAGCCCCTGTTGCAATGACAATCCTTTCTGCTTCTAATACTTGATCATTTACCGTTAGTAATTTTTCACCTGTAAACGTTGCCTTTCCGTGAAAGGTTTCTATTCCTGCCTTTTTAAAGCTTTTTTCCTTTGCCTCTGGGACAGGTTCTGTAAAAGAACGTTTAAATTCCATTAAATCTTGCCAATTTATTGAAGCTGGCTCTTGTATTCCTTTCCCTTGCATCCGCTCTGTTTCATCCACCATCGTCGAAACACTTGCCAACACTTTTTTTGGATTACATCCTCTTAACGGACAAGTCCCACCATAATCGCTTTCATCGATTATCGCAGTACGCTTTCCTTCCTTAGCACAAGAAGTTGCGACAGAAGACCCGGCTGGTCCTGTTCCGATGACAATAACATCAAATTTATCTGACATGTTTATAACCTCCTAACAATACCTCAGGTAGTAAAATTCCCCTATGCCATATTGGTTAAACTTTTTCGCCAGGGGTGAACGGTGTACACTAATAGATAGGAGGGATATGATGACAATTTCAATCAAGCAAATCACCTTACATCATTTACAGATGAAACTTAAACACCCTTTTACAACTAGCTTTGGCACTGTAGAAAATAAAGATTTTTATATAATTGAAATGGATGATGGGGAAGGTCACCAAGGCTACGGAGAATCAGTTGCATTTACCGCACCTTGGTATACCGAAGAAACTTTTAAATCCAACGGACATATGATGAGAGATTTTTTAATCCCTCTACTGTTAAATAATCCTATTGAGCATCCAGACGATGTGTCCAAGCTTTTCAAATCGGTAAAGCGAAATAACATGGCAAAGGCTGCCTTAGAAGGTGCAGTTTGGGATTTGTACGCAAAGCAGGAAGGTATGTCGCTTGCAAAGGCACTTGGTGGCACAAGAGCAGAGGTCGAAGCGGGAATTGCAATAGGTATGCAGCCTACGATAGAACAATTACTAAAAAAAATAGAAACAAGCATAGAACAAGGATATAAACGAGTGAAATTGAAAATTAAACCCGGTCAAGACATAGAAGTTTTAAAAGAGGTACGAAGCCATTATCCCGATTTGCCTATCATGGTGGATGCGAATTCTGCTTATACGTTAGAAGATATGGCACACTTAAAGGAGTTAGATGCTTTTCAATTATTAATGATGGAGCAACCGTTAGCACATGATGACATTGTAGACCATGCAAAACTTCAATCTGTCATTAACACACCAATTTGTCTTGATGAAAGCATTCATTCCTTAGAAGATGCAAAAAAAGCAATTGAGCTTGGAAGCTGCAAGGTGATTAATATTAAACCTGGACGTGTTGGCGGCCTAACAGTTGCAAAGCAAATTCATGATTATTGCGTGGCCAAGGGCGTCGGAGTTTGGTGTGGTGGCATGCTTGAAGCAGGGGTGGGAAGAGCACAAAACATTGCCTTATCTTCCCTTGCAGGATTCGAATTTCCAGGAGATAACGCAGGTTCTGCTAACTATTGGGAAAAGGATATTATAAAACCAGAGGTCATCGCAGAAAAAGGTATTATTAAAGTACCGACCTCCCAGGGAATCGGCTATGTGATTGACCAAGAAGCTCTCGCGCAATTTAAAATAGGGGAAGAGGTATTTTCGTAATTCCAATAAGACGAAACAAAAAAGAAGCTAATGACGGTTTTTTGCGGCCGTCGTTAGCTTCTTTATTATCATTTATTGTGTAAATGCGTCTGTTAGTGCTGTAACAATTTGTTTTTTACGTGATACAACACCTTTTAGCAATGCACGATTGTTTTCATCAAGTGACACATTAAAGGCCTGCTCAACTTTTCCTTTTCCTTCTCCTAGCGCTAGCACCTCAGAGTCGTTATTAAGAATATCTGTTACAACGAACAGGAATAGATCTAAGTTCTTGTCTTTAATAAGTTGTGCAATTTCTGTATCGATATCGTCTTGGAATTTATAAATTTCCTTTGTGTCAACAGCGTTTACTTGCGCAATCTCTACTTTTGCATCACCCATTGCAAATTCTTTTGCATCCATTGTCAGAAGATCTGTTACGGATTTGTCGCTAAGGTCTGCCCCAGCTTGAAGCATTTTTAGTCCATAAGTTTCCAAATTAACTCCAGCTATCTCTGCCAATTCATATGCTGCCTCTATATCTTCTTTTGTGCAAGTAGGAGATTTTAGTAAAAGTGAATCCGAGATAATTGCTGATACAAGCAATCCAGCGATTTCTTTTGAAACAGCAACTCCGTTTTCTTTGTACATTTTATTTAAGATTGTCGCAGTACATCCAACAGGTTCTACGCGAAAGAATAATGGTTCCCTTGTTTCAAAATTAGCAATACGATGATGGTCAATAACCTCTGCAATTCGTACATCTTTTATATTTTCGACACTTTGTTGGAATTCATTATGGTCAACTAAAATAACATCTTTAATATCCGTACCAACCGTTTCAATTAAGGCTGGAGCCTGTACACCAAAATGATCTAGTGCGTATTGTGTTTCTTTGCTTACTGCACCAAGTCGAGCTGGTTCTGCATTAACACCAAGCTTCTTTTTAAGATCAGCATAGGCAAGTGCTGAACAAATCGTGTCCGTATCCGGGTTCTTATGTCCAAAAATCAATGTTTTATCCATGTTCATTTCTCCTTCTTTCACAATGTCCTCTACAAGATTATCATACCTGCTAAGTGAATGAATAGCGATTTACTATTTTAACGTTTCGGTTACATTCCAAATCTTATCATATCCATTATAGTGATTCAACGCTATATCAAGGTCATGAAAATAGCGATGCAGCATTCTAACCTGATCCTTTTCTTTATCTGTTATGGAATTTGATGCAAGCTCTCGAATTGCTTGAAGGTCTTCCTTTAGTGCGTCACTTTGCACGTTATCAATATGAGCATCAATTGTTTCGATAATTCTTTCTGCCTGATCTGCTTGCTCATCCCAATCGAGACTATTTATATTTCCATATCCCGTTTTATTATTATAGAATACGTGGGTTTCTGCTATAAAGCTACCCATCTCCTCATGCTGAACACCGACCGTGTTTTGCACTTCCTCAATTTCCTTTTCCGTCTCTGTGTCTACTTCTTGTGCCTCTGTTTGTTTTTCTTCTTGTGCTTCTTCCAAATCTTCTATTGTAAAAACATTGGTGATATTAAAGACATTAAAAAAGAGTAGTAATGAAGCGATGATTGCAATGGAAAAGATACTTATTAAACTCCACCCAAACCATCCTAGTTTACGTTTATTATTTCTAGTTTGCATATCCGCTCATCCTTCTTACTGTTGATAATACCATTCAAGAATTGCATTTCTTTTATCTGTATCATGGACTGCTTTTGCCTTAAATCCTCCTACGTCGACAACTTTAACTTCCGGGTTTAATGGGCTACTCTTATCTTGTACCTTTACAAGACAGTACCCCATCATGTTAGCAGGTCTTATCTCTAAAATAGCTTTATCAGAATATAAATCATAAATTTTTTCTTCATCTTCTCTACTCAATTCCCATACAGTATTTGCTTGTTCTTGAGCAGTAACAACGGATTCTGAATCATTTGTTTTTGTAATTGTATGTATTTGGTTCACAGGCTCTTTCAATAAAATTTTATGTAATAGACGAATAATTTCCGCTAAACCAACTAAAACAAAACCGTATAACATAGAACTTCCGGCGAACATAAAAAATCTCGCCCATTCAATTGAACCGTTACTTTGTCCATATCCGGAATAATCATCATACCTAGCCATATCCCATGCGTTATATAAACCCGCTAAAATGATGATGATACCTACAACTAATAGTATTCTACTTGTGATCATTGCTTTCAATGTCCTTCCCCCTTCTTTACTTAATTCTTTATCACATGTAAAAATCCTTCATAAAAGACAAGATATTTTACTTTCGATATATTTATTTTTATAGTTGAACCAAATAACTTTTTAGGAGGAATAAAAAATGTCCGATCAATTTGATTTAACACGTTCCGCTGTTCTAAGCTTTGTGGAAAATGTAGATGAGAAAATAGCCGACGTTCAGCCTGAGTATTTTAATAACACGATTCGTTGGCATGTTGGACATGTGCTCGTAACACCAGAGGCATTGTTATTTGGTTTTCCTAATCATTCTGAAAATGTACCAAAATCCTATAGTGACATGTTTAACACTGGAACAAGACCAGCAGATTGGCAGGATACTCCGCCTAGTTTGTCTGAACTCGTTTCAGAACTTAAAAATCAACAGACTCGCATAAAAGAACTTTCAGATGATTTCCTTAAGCAAGAACTTCCTTATACGTTACCATTCGGAAATTTTAAAACGTATGGAGATGTTTATGAAATGATCCTGCAGCATGAAAATGAACATCTTGGTAAAATGAAGGCTATGAAGCAAGTTGTCGATGCATTATAAAAAAGAGGAAAGCTATATTGTTATCGGTGGAGGTATTCTAGGTGCCTCTACCGCTTTTCATCTAGCCAGTAATGGGAAAGCCGTAACCCTCGTTGACCGAAGCGATACAGGACAGGCAACAGACGCTGCTGCAGGAATTGTCTGTCCATGGCTATCCCAAAGAAGAAATAAGGCATGGTACCACCTCGCTAAGGGCGGGGCCAAAATTTATCCGGAAATCATTCAAAAGCTGGATGAGCTAGGAGAAGTAGATACTGGTTATGAGCGTGTCGGGGCCATCAGTCTGCATTCTGATGATAAAAAGCTAACTGCCATGAAAGAAAGAGCATTAAAAAGACGCGTGGATGCACCAGAAATCGGTGAGATAACGCTATTAAGTGAAGAGGAAACAAGAGAAAGATTTCCACTTATCGCGGAAGGCTATGGGGCAGTTCATGTGAGTGGTGCTGCTCGAGTGGATGGGCGCAAATTACGTGATGCTTTAATTAGCGGAGCACGAAAGCTAGGCGCTCAAGTCGTAAAAGGAGATGCTAGGCTTCTTGCTAGTGATGGCAAAGTAACCGGGGTCCAAGTAGAAAGCCAAGTTTATGAAGCAGATACTGTGATCGCTGCAACAGGCGCTTGGATGGGGGAATTAGTGAAGCCATTAGGTATTAGCTTTGATATAAAACCCCAACGAGCTCAAATTATGCATATCCAGGTAGCCGGTTATAATACAGCAAATTGGCCTGTTGTTATGCCACCAAATAACCAATATATGCTTGCTTTCGAGGATGGGCGCCTTGTGATTGGAGCTACCCATGAGGATGAGACAGGTTTTGATGCAAGGATAACAGCAGGCGGATTATATGAAATCCTTGGCAAAGCGATTCAGGTTGCACCAGGCGTGGCAAATGCTACCGTATTGGAAACAAGAGTAGGCTTTCGCCCAGTGGCACCAGGATTTTTACCTATAGTCGGAAGCTTGCCTGGCATATCCGGACTCTTTGCTGCAAATGGTCTGGGTGCTTCTGGACTTACAATGGGGCCATACATAGGTGCAGAATTAGCTAAACTCGCACAAGGAATTGAATCGGAAATTGATCCAGCTAATTATCCTGTTGCAGAGGCAGTCTCTTGGGATTGAGTTAATTTTATAGTAGGGGCGCGCTTTTTGTTGGGGGTGGCTGCGTCTCCTTGAGAGGGTGGTGCGTCTCCTTTTGGGAGGGGTGCGTCTCTTTGAAAGGGTGGTGCGTCTCCTTTTGGGAGGGGTGCGTCTCTTTGAGAGGGTGCTGCGTCTCTTTGAAAGGATGGTGCGTCTCCTTTTAGGAGTGGTGCGTCTTCTTTGAGAGGGTGCTGCGTCTTCTTTTAGGAGTGGTGCGTCTTCTTTGACTGGGTGTTGCGTCTCTTTTGGCTTTGGTGCGTCTCCTTGAGAGGATGCTGCGTCTCTTTTGGCTGTGCCGCGTCTCTTTTCACAATTGGTTTCACTTTTACATGGTCTGGTTTCACGTTAAATTAATTTGGTTTCACTTTTACATGGTCTGGTTCCACTTTTACTTTCTGTGGTTCCACTTTACCTTCTTTCGACTCACTTTCTCCTTTCTAGTATTCGCTTTCGATCCCTAATGGTTCATCTCCCATCAAACATCCAACCCCTCATATCCCCTAAAAAGAAAAAGGCTGCCGAAATGGCAACCTTTCAATTTGTTATCTACTATTTTACGATTAATACTGGGCAATCTACTCGTTTTGCTACTTTGTGGCTTACACTTCCGAGAATAAAGGTTTGTAGGTTATTCAATCCCCTGCTCCCGACCACAACGCCTTCCATAGCGTTGGAGTTGGCGTAATCCACGATCGTTGGACCAGCTTCTCCATGCAAAATTTTAATCTCATATTCCATGTTTGTCTCATTTAATAATGCTTTCACAGCTTTGAGCTTGTCGTTACGCTTTTTTTCCAAAGCAAATTTATCTGCAGCATGAAGCACATCTGATTTCGCTGTATTACCATCCACCACATATACTACATGAATGGTTCCATCAAACTTTTCAGCAAGTTGGATCGCGTAATTTGCTGAACGGAGGGAGTGTTCTGAGCCATCTACTGCCAATAATATTTTCTTAAACACCATACTCACCTCTACAGTTTCTGATAAGGGTCAGGATGAATTAATGTCCTGACGCCTTGGATAGTCCACCAATTCGCTGCACAAGATTCTTGCTGGCTTCATTTAAACCTGTATATTCTACTTTAATGCGATGCTGTTCAAATTTAGCTTGAATCTTATCAAGGGCACCTACTGCAGAATCATCCCATAAATGGGCACGGGTTAGATCAATTTCTACTTCTTTAACAGAATCAGTAAAAGTGAACTTCTTCGTAAATTCACTGACTGAAGCGAAAAACAATTGACCTTCGACACGATAGATCCGCTTTTGTTCCCGCATCATTAACTCATCTGTAACCTTCACTTTGGAGATTTTTGCAGCGAAGAAAATAGCACTCAACACTACTCCAGCAAGCACACCTTTTGATAAATCATGCGTGTATAGCACAACAGCAACAGTTGTTACCATTACCACAGCATCTGTTCTTGGAAGCTTATGCAGGTTACGTACTGAAGACCAGTCAAAGGTACCAATTGATACCATAATCATAACCCCTGCTAAGGCAGCCATTGGAATTTGAACAACAAGCCCGCCTAAAACGATGATCAAGAACATCAAGAACACACCTGCTACTAATGCAGATAAACGACCACGTCCGCCAGACTTTACATTGATCACGGATTGACCAATCATCGCGCAGCCTGCCATTCCACCGAAAAAGCCCGCAATAATATTGGCAATTCCCTGTCCGCGACTTTCTTTGTTTTTATTACTCTCTGTATCTGTCATATCATCAACAATATTCGCTGTCAATAGTGACTCTAGTAAACCTACAATAGCTAAAGCTAACGAATATGGCAAGATAATCATTAAAGTTTCAAAGTTAAATGGGATAGATGGAATTAAGAAAACAGGCAACTCCTGCTTCAATGCACCCATGTCCCCAACTGTTCCAACGTCAATGTTTCCATAAATCACAATTGTCGTAACTACCACAATCGCAACGAGGGCAGAAGGAAGCACCTTTGTAAGCCTTGGTAGTAAATAAATAATAGCTAAAGTTAGGCCAACAAGGGCGTACATCATCCAGCTTTCCCCTTGGAAATGAGGGATCTGTGCCGTAAATATTAGAATGGCCAGCGCGTTAACAAAGCCTACCATCACCGAACGTGGTATGAACTTCATCACTCTTGCTAGTTTAAATACGCCAAAAATGATTTGGATGACCCCTGTAAGAATCGTTGCTGCAAACAAATACTGCAACCCATGATCCGCAACGAGATTGACCATGAGTAATGCCATTGCTCCGGTTGCCGCAGAGATCATTCCGGGTCTCCCTCCGACAAAAGCAATTACAACCGCAATACAAAAAGATGCATATAAACCAACCATCGGATCAACACCCGCAATGATCGAAAAAGCAATTGCTTCTGGTATTAAAGCCAGGGCAACTACCAAACCTGCCAGGACATCCCCTTTGACATTGCCAAACCATTCATTCTTCAATTGTTCTACTTTCAAAAATTCAACCTCTTTCCTTTTTTGTATTCAAGCCAACTTATGACCTGTTCCGTAGATAACTTAGAAACTATACCATATTTATCGCATTATAGAAAACGGAAAGAAAGCGGAAACAACGATTTTTCCCTTCCATTTCCGTACCTTTACTCCATTTTTCTATACAATATCCTACTTATAAAGTAAAACTTCATTTGGTGGGTGGACCCCTTCCTCCCCCACCAAATGTTAATTGAACGAATCAGTCCTTTACTGGCAGTTGATGAACTACTTAAGATCCTTAATTTCTTCCCGAATTCTTGAAGTGGGGGTCTTTCTACCAGTTTAGATGGGATAAACTATTAGCAGTAAATTATTGCTTTATTTCCAGTTAAAAACACGATATATTAACAGGGGTAGAACTTATCTGGTAATCTTAAAAGGAAGGTGAAAAAATGAGAGGAAAAACAGCTGTGTTTGTTTTGATTCTTGTAACAATAATTGCGATGATCATTTGTTGGCTATGGCTTCAGGATGTTATCGTTGAGTATGATTTGGAGAGAGCACTTGGCGTGATAGAGGACGGGATTGATAAGCACTTTCCAGCTCACTCCCAGATATTATAGGCGGTTTTCCTTGCTGTATGTTTAGGATGGGAATAAATTTAATCCTAATATGTCCTGAGGAAAGTTTGTCCACATGTGTTTTCGCATGTTCATCCATGCAGGCATTTTTTATCATAGGTCTTTTTCCATCATACTCATTATGGTATGAAGAAGAGCGGGGTAATTAAACATGGGGTTAACATGTTTTTCTGCATATTGCTGCAACCTTGACATTAAATCAGGTACCATTTGCACCGAAAAATGGAATAGATCCCCCTGTGTTGTATAAAGGTTCTCCCCAACCGGTAATAGTAAACCACTTATTACGTCACCAGTTTTAACGGGGTGAAAATTTTCATTGAAAATATAGACCTTTTTATCCCTTTTAAAAAATATGTCTCGGGCATGGAAAAATCGGTTGCTATATCTTCCAACTACACAATAAAAGCCGGGTATCACCCTCAACCATCTAGTTAAATGATCTTGCACTATTTGATTTGTCTGTTTCCACTTTTCATTATGTACTTCTAAATAATCCTGGTAGATGGTTTTACTGTTGACCTCTTGCGGATGACAAAATAACAGCCACCATATTAGTTGGGGAAAAGCTTTATCAAATAATACTTCGGAAACATGCATTTGTTTAAATAACTTTTCCGTTTCTTTACGCAATGCACTTTCATACTTCTCGATGGAAAAACAAAACAAATCGTCCAATATAAATAGTAGTTCGTTTGTTGATTGGTAGGCATTATCCAATTGAATTAAACTTCTGTTAACCATTCTATGGAACCTCCTTCGCGATTTAATTTATCTTATCACGAAAGAGGCAACAAAACAGGTCAGTATATTTACATTTCCTCTTATCCAAACCAATCAATACTACCATTTCCTCTAAGGAAAAAGTCTATTATCTTACTCCAATGGATATAAGAAACATAATTTTAGCCATTTAGTTTTTTCCAGTCTATTCATCCGTTTCATGTGTACTACCTTGGTCTTTCCTTTTCCAACTCTTTTCCCCATCATCCTCTATAATCCCTAATAGAACATCAGCTACTTCAGTTTGACGCAAGAGCTTATCGGATAACTCAAACTTAATGTCATCTGCCTTTTCCAGTGAAAGCCCCTTTATAAGTTCAACCGTTCCCTCAACATGGTATAAACGCCCTTCTTGTACAATTCGAATCCGGTGAATGTCCACTACATCTTTATGCTCCATCAGCAGGTCCGTTAGTTTGGTTTGCACCTCCGCTGGTGCTGAAACCCCAATTAATCCGATCATATTGTCATACCCCACTCGGAAGGCTACAAATAACATCAAACAACCAATTAGCATGGATATCAGACCATCAGCTTGCAAAATACCAAAAAATTGAGAAAGGACAATACCAATCATTGCGAGCACGGCGCCTGATGTTGCAACGAGATCTTCATAAAAAACAAGTCGTGTAGCAGGGGAGGCTTTTTTAACGTTTTTAAATGACCCAATAATAAAATTTTGCGACTTGTCAGTTTTACTCTCATGTTTAATTTCACGCATAGCTTTCAAAAGAATTAACCCATCAATAATTAATGCAGCAAGTAGTACGATAAAGTTTAACAGGAGGCCATCTGATTCTTTAGGATCTTGGAACAAGTGCCAGCCTTTTAATATTGTCTCATAAGCCATCACGGTAACCACAATTACAGCAACCATACAAAATATATTAATGACCCTGCCAAACCCTGATGGAAACCGCTTAGATGGAGAGAACTCAGCCAGCACACTACCAAAAAACACAAAACCCTGGTTCACAGCATCGGCTAAGGAATGCATAGAGGAGGCAAACATAGAACCATTTCCACTGAATGCTGCCGCCATTGCCTTTATCCCCGCCAAAAAGGCATTCCCAAGTGCCGCAATTCCAGAAGACGTATTTCCTTTACGTACTTTTTCTAAGATACTCATTTGATCTTCATCCCTTTACTATAGTCCCGCTCCTCTCTTCTGAAGAGCTTTCTCTCCTAGAGATGTCTCCATTTTATTCAAATGGCTACCTAGAAGCTTATACATAAACTGGAAGATCGGGCTTTGGATAAATGTAAAAATAAAGGTAAAGAAAAAAACAGGCCCACCCAATAACAGGCCAATTAGCAATACTAAACACTCTGTTATAATTCTAATTTTTCCTATAGATGCGCCTAATTTATCGGATATGGAAAGCATAAATCCATCCCTCGGACCAGAACCTACACCAGCTGCATTGTAGACTCCTCCGCCGATCCCCATAAGTACTATACCTAATATAATGATAAGGACATCCATCCAGCTATTGCTTGCATGTGGTAAAAAATCCAAAAATAAAAATATGTCCACAAACACCCCAACAAGTATTCCATTTAAAAACGTACCCAGCCTAATATAACTTTTATCCAAAAACCACGAGACAATTATTAACATAACAGAAATAATAATAGCCCATGACCCGATTGATAACCCTAGCTTTTCATAAAGTGCTACATTTAATACATCCCATGGATGAATTCCCAAATGTTGCATGTTAATTGCGATACTAATTCCCATGCTAAATAGCATTAGTCCGATAAAAAATACGCCCCAACGGATAGACTTGAACATATTGAACCCTTCTTTCTGAGATTATAGAAAACTTTATGTATAAACTACACTTCAGTTTATCACTTTCTTGCCGATGTGTTTAAGCAAACTATTTCATGTTTCTTTATATTTCGTGTCATACTAGTTATGTACATAATAGGAAAAAAGGAATACAGATGAATTTTTCAAACATCACTATCGCTGGCAGTGGCGTATTGACAAAGGCAAGCTTGGTGTAGCAACAGGCGAAGGTTTCTACAAATACCCTAACCCAAGCTTTGAAGATCCAGATTTCTTGAAAAATTAACGAAAAGGCGTTCGAGGAGTGATAATCACTTGCCGGACGTCTTTTTACATGTGAAAATTTTTCCTCATGTTTTAAAAACGTCTCCTACGTTTATAGTTTAAAAGGACACTTTATAAGGAGAGGTTCGATGGAGAAAGTTATTTATTTTCCAGTTGCTGTTATGTTTCTTCTTTTCGCAGCGGGCTGTGCAACAGAGGACGAAAACGCTGACAATAGTGAGCAGGGAAAAGCAAATACATCACAGGAACAGGTCGAGGAATCAGATTCAACTAGTGAAGAGGCAGTTAATCAAGAAAATGCAACTAACGCTGAGGCTAGTAAGGAGTCATCTAACCCCCCAGAGACATTAACAAAAGCTAAAGCAGGGGATTTACTCATAGAACTGAAGGAGACATTTCGGGTAGAGACAAACAATGGGAATGTCGTTACAAATTATGGTACGTTAGAGGCTTTACAACAGCATTTTGAATCTATTATGTCTGAAAACCTGGCACAAAAGTATATGAACTATTATTTTCATATGGAAAATGGTGAGTTGAAAATCGTTGCAACCGAGGAGCCAGCTTGGTTTGACCCTGAAGTGGACTATTCACTTAAAGAGGAAAATGCTTCAACCTATCATGTTATCCAGGAAAAGCAAAGTGAGCTTTATGGTAACAGGGAATATACGTATACATTAAAAGCACAAGAGGATGGAACGTGGATAGTATCTAATGTCTCTAGTGAAGAGATGGAAATGCAAGGATTAACCCAAGGCGAAGCAGAAGAACTGGTTAGAGAACACTTACAGGGCGAGCTTGGAGATAATATGGTCATACAGTTTGACCATATGGAACAAGGAAATTATGTGGTCCATGTATTTGAAAATATGGAAACCCATACCGCTACCTATGGATGGTATGAAGTCAATCCTGAAACTGAAGAAGTAACAAGCATGTTCTAGCAAAAATTAACCCTTGTTGATTAAAGGTCGTTTCAACAAGGGTTTTGTTTTTGCATAAGTTAAAATGTATAGTAAGGATAAAAATCTGCTAGCCTACATGCACACTATTCCTCTTCGTCCACTTTCTGAACCAACGCTTCTGGAATCATTTCAAAGCCTTCGATCATGGTATTTTCTTCTAGTTCAATCATTAGGCTGAGTTTTCCATCAAAATGGATTTGCTTTACAAATCGTAAGTCTTCTGGACTCACTTTTATGTCCGCTACCTTTGTCTTAATCTTGATCGATTTTTTATTATATTTCGGGATAATACTACTTGCTTTCAGCTCATATTTTTCATCATCGATAACGGTTTTAAAGGCCGTTTCTACCTTTTCCGTATCTACATTCTCTACTCCACTGCTTTTGAGGACACTTTCCACATCTTTATAATCCAATCTTGGTACATCGTCTTTTTCATGCTCTTCAATAACACGATGAATTTCATCATACACATTGGATAGCGTAGAAGTATTAATCTGGTCACCTGTAACCTTTTTAACAATCTCCTCAAACACGACCTTGTCGTCTTCTGCAGTCATCGTTTCTTCAGCATTCAAAACTTCCTCGATAAAATGATAATCCAATTCATAAGCTTTCCCTGCGGAATACAGCACATGATTCACATCTGCCGTGTTATCTGTAAATGTCGGGAATAAAAAGCCGGAAATCGGCGCCTTTAGATTAATAACTGGGTCGACTACAATATTATATTTAAATTCTTTTTCGACATAGTCAAACAGTAACTCTTTTTTTGGATCCTGCGTTTTATTCATGCTACAGAGAATAAATTTATTAGCGTAAACGGCATCCCGAGAGCTCTCCTCTGCTTCCTCGTTACTCCGTTTCATCGGCTTCATATATTCACCCTGAATAAACGTAACGACAATATCCATTTCGTATTGCTTATCTTTTAACATCTTTTCTACAAGGCGGAGCATGTATTCTTTCCATTCTTCTGTATCATTACTTAATATCCCTTGATGTAAGATAAGCTGACTATTATCTTCAACATCACGCTGAAATTTCAACTCAAATAATTTCTCATCCATCTGCCCTGTTAGCACCTTTTTAAAATTCGTCATGAAAAGCTCTTTTTGCTCCTCTTCCAATAAATCGAATGGTACGCTCTGATGATGGTAGATCTCACTTGTTTCTTTCATGATATATACATTAAAGATATCTTTTATTTTTAGTAGATCGTTATTTATTTTGAATTGCTTACGAATGTTTGCGATGTCTTTTTTGTTCAACTTCTTCCACTCCTAAATTGGACTACGAATATATATTCTTCGTTTATCCATTCTATCATTTTACTATGTAGTTATATAGATAAATATTTATGAATAGAGTTTGAAATCCTCCTACCAATTTTTTTGTTCTAAAACTTTGAAGCTTCTAACAGAAAGTTTTATAATGAGGCCTAGGTTCAAAATATTTCTACATATCGAGGGGGAAACATTTATGCCAGCAGTGAACAATACAGTACAAGACATTTCAGCAAGAAGAGCAGCACTTGATGCCAGATTTCAAAAGTGGCCCCGAAATACGATTGCTTCACACTTTTATGAAGCTTGTATGACCTATCCAGAAAGAATCTATATACACGCAGACTCTCATTCGATTACGTATAAGGAAACATGGGAATCTGCCAAGGATTATGCAAAAGCACTCCTCCAACTTGGTGTGAGACGCCGCGATCATGTCGCCATTTTAATGGAAAATGACGTCGTATATCCTGCCCTTATGATTGCATGTTCGATGGTTGGAGCAGTTTTCATCCCGATTAATACGATGCTAAGTAAAAATGAGCTTCAATACATACTTACCCAATCGGACGCACGGTTTTTAATCATGCATCAAGCGACGAAAAATAACCGCCTAGCCGACTCCATTTCCGCTTTATTGCATGAAGCAAATTTTAAAGAAGATAGTCAATTGCAAGATGTTATTTGTATACCGAATCATGATGAAACAATAGATAAACAATTTACCCCATGGGATGAATTCTACAAGAAAGCTGAACGAACAACAGACGATGAATGGAAAGAAAGATGGGGCGAATCTCGATATCCAGATGAAGTAGGAGCCATTATTTATACATCTGGTTCTACCGGAACACCTAAAGGGGTAATGCTGACAGATGATATGCTGCTGAGGTCTGCATACAGTACTTGCATGAGTAGAGCCATTGAGGATGGACGTGTCACCTATGCACCCCTTCCATTTTATCATTGCTATAACCTGATCGAAGGAATCCTTGCGATGTCATTTGTTGGAGGGCTACTCGTAGCACCTAAAGCCTTTTCACCGATACATGCCATGGAAATGATAGAAAAATATAAAGCAAACGACTTCCTGCTTGTCCCAACCATGCTAGTACCATTTTTAAATCACCCGAAGCTTAAAGAGTATGATTTATCCAGCCTTTTTGCAATGTGGTGTGGTGCGGCGCCTGCTCCTGTCCCAGTTTGGAAAAAAGCAATTGAATTACTGGGACTAACAGAAATTATTACAGGCTATGGGCAGTCAGAGGTTGCATCATCTGGTGTAACGACAGAGTTAGGTATTTCGCTTGAAACACTGACAACCCGTGTAGGACGTCCGAAGCTTGGTGGTGTTAGCGGACTGCCGGAATTTAATGGCAGCAATGTCGAATATAAGACCGTAGATATTGATACAAAAGAAACCCTCCCCCATGGAAGTATTGGCGAGCTTGCTGTACGAGGGGCTACTGTGACACATGGCTACTATAAAAAGCCGGAAGAAACGGAAAAAGTAATTGACAAAGATGGCTGGCTGCTTACAGGGGATGTAGGCCGCATTGATGAAAATGGTTATATCGAGCTTATTGGACGTAGTAAGGAAATGTATAAAGTATCTGGTGAGTTGGTATCTCCTCGGGAAGTGGAAGGGGTTATTTCCAAGCATCCCATGGTTGATCAGGTAGCTGTTATCGGTGTTCCAGACACTGTAACGACAGAAGCAGGTGTCGCCTTTATTGAATTAAAAGGCGGTGAAACATGTACAAGAAGAGATATTTTAAATTGGTGCAGCGAATCGCTTGCCCGGTTTAAAGTGCCTCGCCACGTTTGGTTTATCGAGTCAGCAGACTGGCCGTTAACAAGCACAGGCAAAGTACAAAAGTTTCGCTTAAAAGAAATGGCGGAAAAAAGATTAGCTGCAAGAGGAAGATAAGGAACAGGGAGATGTTGGAAAATGGAGCAAGGTTGGCATAAAGAAGTAATCCGCGTGCATTACAAGGATACAGACCAAATGGGGGTGGTCCATCACGGTAACTATGTAAATTTATTTGAAATAGGACGGACGGAATGGATGCGGCATGCAGGGATTCCGTACAGCAAAATGGAAGAGATGGGGCTTTTACTCCCCGTAATGGACTTAACTATTAATTATCAGAAGTCTGCTCATTATGATGATCAAGTAGTAATTTATACAAGCGTAAGTAACGTTTCGAAAGTACGTATTCAATTTGATTATGAAGCAAGGCTTTTACAAGAAGAACAAGAAGCAACTGATTTACCTTCTGGAGAACTATTAGCAAAAGGCTCCACTGTTCATATGTGGGTAAACCGTGATTGGAAGCCGGCTCGCATTGATCGATTGGCCCCAGAAGTTTTTGCTAAGCTACAAGCAATGTAAGAGGCAGATTTTATATAGATAAAAACAGTACTGAGCAACTCATTTGTTTTTGGCGGGCAACACGGTACAGTTATATGGAAAGCATCAAACGAGCAGGTTTAACACCTGCTCAATTTTAAAAGGAGGGATTACAATGTCTTCTGCAAAACTTATTCTTGGCTCTTCTTCACCAAGAAGACAAGAATTACTGAAACAAGTGCACCTACCTTTCTTCATACGAAAGCCAAATATTGATGAATCACAAGTCACCACGCAAGACCCTGTTGAAAAGGTAAAGCAACTAGCTATACGCAAAAGCCAAGCCTTACCATTACAAGATGAAAAAGAAGTGATTCTGACGGCAGACACCGTCGTTTCCTATCAGCAACAGATCTTTGAGAAGCCAAATAGTAAAGAAGCTGCTTTTCATATGATTTCTACATTGAGTGGAAAGACACATGAGGTTTATACAGGTGTCATGATACGTTCGGCTAGTCAGGAAAGTGTATTTGTGGAGCGTGCAGAGGTAACTTTCTGGCCGTTAACGCAGCAAGAAATAGAGTGGTATGTTGCTACAGATGACCCCTATGATAAAGCCGGAGCATATGGAATACAGAGTCTGGGAGCAATGTTTGTGAAAAGCATTCGTGGAGATTATGCTACCATTGTAGGCTTGCCTATTTCTAAGGTTATTAGGGAACTAAGAGGATTTTCTGTTTTTCCTGCGTAAAAGGGGGCAGCTTAAAAGAAAGCTCCCCTATAGCACCCCTGCCAGCCAAGTAGTTAAAGAAAGTTTATCCCCTATATCGAAAGCCAAGCCCTTTTAGAAAGTTTCTCGCATAGCGATCGCCACATTTTCGGTAGTTACTGTGCCCTTCTTTTCGCAATAATGCACTTAGTTCCCCTTTAGTCACATGAACGCCTGCAGCTTCCCAGATTGCTAACATATCCTCTGTTGTCAGCTGCAACGCTATTTTCACTTTCTTTAGCATCACATTGTTTACACTACTGCTGTTTTTTATCATCTTTGGTGGGCGTTCAGGTTGTCCTGGCTTAGGATCCTGTTTGCCTCGTTTATAAACAATTAGCCCATTAAAAAAACCTTCCAATGTAGAGTTGTCGCATCGCAATTCATAGATATTTTCTTCTAAGTCACGTTCATTTGTTTTAGTAAGCATTTTTTGAACCTCATCTTCAGTGATGTTCACATCTCCAAACTGAAAGATTCTCACCATATCTCTATCTTTTATATCAAGTGCATATCTTAAACGTATGAGGATATCATTGTTATTCATATCCATCGCCATTCCTCCTACTAATAGAACTGAGATTTTAGTTTATCATTTTGAGGAGAGATTTTACAGAGGGAGTGGACTGGCCTAGGCGGAGAGTGTGGCGTTTGGTGCTCGTCTTTCTTTTGTGAGGAGCGACTTTTACCTTTACTGCGCTACTTTTCCTATGCGTTGCGCGAGTTCATAGCATGCACGCTCGACATTGAATACATGATGCGCGACTTGGCTTTAGTGCTGCTCGACTTAACCTTGGCGGGGCGCGACTCCACAGCATTACTGCTCGGCTCTCTGCCCTCGCAACAGATACTCAACATCAAAAAGGTGGAACGCCTATAACGTACGCTCCACCCCATAAGTAAACGTTAATCCTGTCCATACTCGGCATCTAATGTCGTTAGAGAATCCATATGGCTAGCAATCATGGCAATGATCGTGCTAGCTTCTTCCTTGCTAAAAATGAAATGAGATTCATCCTTAATCATGCCCTCATCCTCTGTCCATATGCGGTTCGTCCGCTTTAACACACCGTCCCCTGTCTCCTCGACAACACCAAATTGGTAGGTGATTTCCACCTCATCTTCATCCATGTAAGCTGTGACTTCAGGGGTCTCCCATTCTACCTCAATTTCCTCAAAGTATCTTCCATCCGTTTCTTCTTCATCGTCCATTGAAAGCTCTAAGTCATCTGTTTCGATAAAGTCCGCTTCGATGTAGTCATGGAAGCTCTCATGGACATAATCTAAAATATCATCAATATCATCAAGTAGTACTTTACTAGTCAACCCATATTCCGGGTCAATGGTTTGGAAATAAAACTCTTCATTATACGGGTCAAAATATAAGGTGCAGAAATAATCAATGTCCTCTTCCCCACTGTATGTGAAAAAATCTAAGCGAGGATGCTTGGCCCCACGCTCAATCGCCAGCCTGCCATTTTCATCATCATACTTTTCACAGATTGCATTAAGACTATCCTGTAATTCTTCACATACCCTATCAAACCATTCAAGATGCATAGAGATTCCCACCTTTTTTATTGGATTCTTCCTTAGTATGAACGGTTATCCAGAAAAATTTCCTTAGAATCTACAGGTAAATTTTGCGATATTCATTTTAAGAAATAATATAATTAAAAACACCCTGTAAAAGAGTTTCATTTAACCTCTTACAGGGTGATAAATTTAACCTATTTCATCATTACCGAATACTACTTACTACAATCTAGGCTTAACCATTACATAGCTAAAGTAAACCCTGTATGAGCCACACTCATACAGGGTACCACCACTAATAGTATAGGTTTTTCTATAAGTCTCCTACCGCTTCTTCAATAGCCGTATTTCCATTCACAATCTGAAACTCTTTCCCAATCGTTTTATCATTCTCCAAGCATGCCACAAGCACTTTCGCAACATCTTCCCGGGAAATTTCCGATGCGTCTAAATCCATTCCTGCAGTAATTTGGCCTGTTCCCTCATCATTTGTAAGAAGACCTGGATGCACAATTGTATAATCTAGATTCGAAGCTCGTAGCCATTCATCTGCATAATGCTTTGCTGCCACATATGGCGCAAAGGATTCAGGAGCATCTTGAATAGCCTGGCGTCTTGTATCAAAGGAACTTATCATTACAAAACGTTTTACGCCAGCTTTTTTCGCTGCCTCTATTGTTTTCACGGCACCATCTAAATCGATCATAATCGTTTTGTCTTTTCCTGTGTGAGGACCCGATCCCGCTGTAAATACCACAGCATCCACATCTTTAGCTGCTTTGGCAATTGAGTCAATATCTTCTTCCAAATCCACTAAAGCTACTTCTGCGTTTTTCTCTTCAAAGTAAGGAAATTGTTCCTTTTTGCGAACCATTGCTTTCGCTTCAAGCTTTTCACTTTCTTGTATATAGGTGACGAGATGCTTGCCTATTTGACCATTTGCTCCAACTACTAATGCTTTCATGAGAGACATCCTTTCCATAATAAGATCTATATTACTTCTATTTTCCCTCTTTTCATTAATTTAAATCAAGCATGCTGTTTTGATAAGAAAAAACAGAACCCTTCTAGAGGATCCTGTTTTTCTGACATTTATTTTGCTGTATATCCGCCATCTACAAGCACTGTAGTTCCTGTAACAAAATCATTTTCTGCCAGGAATACAAAAGCATGTGCAATTTCTTCTGGGTTTCCAAGTCTTCCAATTGGATGTTTCTCTACAAGGCCATCATAGAAATCACCAAGTGCTTCCTTGTTTACAAGACCTGATTCTATAAACCCTGGAGCTACAGCATTTACGCGAATATTCTTATTAGCATACTCAAGAGCTAAAGATTTTGTTATTTGGTTTACTGCACCTTTAGATGCAGCATATGCTAATGACGTCGGTTCCCCAACAGAACCTAATATAGATGAAGTGTTTAGAACGACACCGCCACCTGTTTTGATCATTTCACGAATTGCGTATTTTGCCCCATAGAAAACACCATCCTGGTTAACTGCAATAACGCGCTTGTATTCTTCTTCTGTTACTTCATGAGAAGGTTTTTGAATTCCAATACCAGCATTATTTACAATAATATCTACCTTGCCAAAATGCTTTACGGTTTCTTCTACCATATTTTCTACAGATTCTTCATTTCCAGCGTCTACTTTTACAAAGTACACTTTATCCGAATAAGTTTCATTTAAGTCTTTTTCAGCAGCTTGTCCGCCTTCTTCGTTAAAATCAGCGATCACTACTTTCGCATCTTTTGCTAAAAATGCTTTTGCAGTTGCTAAGCCAATACCAGATGCTCCACCTGTCACGATTGCAACTTTATTTTTTAATTCTGCCATCTTGTATTCCTCCTAATATAAGCTTTTTACTATATATAGTTAATTGAAATGCGGTAACTTTTAACCAAACTCATTATACTCCCAACAAATTTCAATTGCGAAAATATCGTATTAAAGGAGCTGGTTACACTCACTATACAATAGATGCTCTACCAGCCAATCATTTATTAGATGCCAGAAAAACGACTGATCAGGTGTAATCCGTTCAATAAAGTGCAACTTCATTTGGTGGGGGTCTTACTGCCAATGAAGGCGGGATAAACGAATGCTTACCGTACATTGCAATATGGCATTAATACTTCACCCTTTTTATCTTGTCTCAGCTACTTTATTCCTATATGATTTTTTTCAATGTATTATAAACCTCTTTTCCTGTATAGTTAGAATAATCAAGAAAAAATGATGACTATGGAGGCTATATATGAGAAAAATTATCTTATCGACAGAAAGTGGAGCTGATCTGCCAACTGATTTAGCTGCAGAGCATAATATTCAAGTGGTCCCAATGCACATCATTATGGATGGAAAGGACTATCTGGATGGATCGTTACCCGTACAGGATATTTATGATTATTATGACCGCACAAAGAAAATACCTTCCACAACATCCACAAATGTACATGAATACCAAGAATTTTTCTCGAAAATAAATAAAGACTATCCTGATTGTACTATTGTTCATATCGGCTACACATCCAAAGCATCTTCTTCCTTCCAGCATGCCGTAATGGCATCAGAGGAATTCGACAACCTCTATCTCATCGATGCATTAAACGTAACAGGTGGCTTAACCGCCATTATTATGCATACAGTTAAGCAATTAGAGCAAGAACCGAACATAGAGCCCACTAAGTTAGTCGAAAAAATCGAAGCCATCATACCAAAATCCAAGCTTGCCTTTGTTCCTGGTAGCCTGGAATTTTTACGAGCTGGTGGACGCGTAAGTAGTGTCGCTTATCTTGGAGGCGCTTTATTAAAATTAAAGCCACGAATTGAATTGATTGATGGCCATCTCGTGTCCAATAAGAAATACCGCGGGAAAATGAGTAGTGTCTCCGAAAAATTTATTAGAGATTATTTCGAACGACACAATATTGACAGAGGCCAACTCTATTTAATTTATTCAATTGGACTTGAAGAAGGAATTAAACAGAGAATGGAAGACATCGCTAAAGAGCATGGTTTCGAAAATATAAAATGGATGCAGGCAGGTGCAATGATATCAACACACTCTGGGCCAGGTGGTTTTGGGATCGCGGGGGTAGAAGTATAATATACTAGAAGCTTTAATAAACGATGAACAAGATTAACACTTATCTTACACAAGTCATCTTTCTAAACAAAAAGAAGTAGCCGCCCCATGACCAGTGCGATTACTTTTTTAAATAACTAACATATGGTCAACCGCTCTTTATGCGGCTGCAATTAAGGTATCGGGTAGTTCACGCTACTCGATACCATTTTCTTATTATTAATATAATTTTATTTATATATACTGTCAATTGGCTAATACGTTAATTCTGCTATCTTATTCCATGTATTAAAACTTATAAGGCCCTCCTCGTTGGTTTAAAGCATAAACTCTTTATAACGAGGAGGGCCAAACCATTCCAGACATAATTTATTATTTTAGTAAATTCGTTATGAGAAGCATCCTCTACTTCCCACAGCATTTTTTATACTTCTTCCCACTTCCACATGGGCAAGTTTCATTTCTGCCAACTTTTTTATTTTCTGCTTGTTCAGGTTGGTTTCTTTTAGCCTTCATGAAAGGAGCAAGTTCTTTTTCGCTTTGTTCGCTTATTTCTATCGGTGTATAGCCTTTGAGTAACCATTGTTTCGTGTTATTCATTAAACTAACAACGTAATCCGAAAGCTCTTGGAGAGTTTCCATATTTTTAAATTCTAATATGTTACTCAAATAATGCATAATCTTACCTAGCTCATCGCCAATAAGCGTTGCATATACACACTCTTCTACAATCTCATCCGCTTCATCATTATCCATTTCATAATTCCCGCTCAGGTACTCAACCAATTGCATATAACTTTTATTTCTTTCTATATAATCAGGTTCCCCAGCACGGAGTAATTGTTCCTTTGTAAACGGAAAAAATGGAATATCCTTTCTACGTTTATGTTCCAGTTTCACTTTTTGTGGATCAATTACTCTCCAGTAAGAGAGCCCCTCTATATCACTATACATTTCCTCTTGATATGAATTTCCATCATGAATCACTTCAAAATAATCTCTAAGATCTACTTCTACTTTCGTATAGGATTCTAGCATTGCTACTAATTGATTGCTATCTAGAGTTCCATAATAATATAAAAGCCCTCTTGTCAACTTAATCCATTCGGTATTTCTTTTAACAATAGACCTCATATGCAGATTGTCACGAAGCTTTTTGACTGGCTCCACTAGCTCTTCTGGTATTGCTAATATTTTTTCACCATGTAGTGTGCCTGTATAGACTAAACCAGTAGACCGTAAGTACTCTATTTGTTCTATTTCTAAATCTGGAGCAGGAATAGAACCGCCTTTACGGGCAATCTTGACCAGCAAACCTAATCGTTCTTCATCAAAGCGTAAGCAAATATATTCAAGGAACTCTGGTATTTTTTCTTCGTATAAGGAAATAAGTTCTCCTTTTCTTCGATTGCTTATCCCTTTAAGTCTCAAGTGTTTTCTTATTTGGTCTAGCTCATCCTTTGTATATCTGCTTAACCCTTCTTTTAACGACAAAGGTACCTTCATTTCATTCCAATATTTTTTAGTGACCTTTATCTTCATCTCATCAAGTTCGCTTATTACATTTTTAAACGCTTCTTCTTTTTCCTTATCATTCATAAAAAAGCACGACCTTTCCCTTCATGTTGCAAATATTAGTTAAACCGAACGCTCTATTAAAAAACTGATCCCCTGTCTTGGTAGTATATCAATTGAAATCCGAAGTAGTTTTTCTGTATCCGGCTGTAAAACATAAAGAAGTAACCGCCCTCTTTACCAGAGCGATTACTCCTTTGTGTTTAAATCCCATTTGATAGCCATCCGCTCTTTGTGCGACTCTGTTAATGGTAGCATAAATTAAGCTTTCTTATTATCAGTGTAATTTTATTTAGATAGAGTGTCAATTGGCCCAGCAGCTTATACCCCATAGAATAAAAACGTGAATATGCTACAATAGGAAAAGGTTTCTTCCTTAAAGGGGTAGCTACAATGGTTGAAAAAGTTAAAAAATGGCTTCTAAAGCTAGCAGATTTAAAAGAACAAAAAGGAATAAAAATGCTTGGCAACTTTTTATTAATCCTCACTGTTATCATTATGGGGAGTGTCATTTGTGTTGTTTGTTATTTTTTCATTGCCGACTTCTTACATAACCATTAAACATTCCCCAGCATTATAATAAAGCAAGAAGCCGTACCTTTCTATATAGATAGGTACAGCTTCTTTTATTTTACCAGGCTTACTAATTACAAATTTCTACGGTAGCGACTCACAAGCTAACCCGTCATTATCATTTCCATCAAGCCTATGGGGATCTGATGATCCTGAGGCCTCCATGAAAGCTTGGGCTTCAGCTTGGGTAGAAAAGTCACCACAATCACGGTCAGCTCCTGAAGTGTCAATTCCAGTGTTAGTTTCAGGTTCTGGTTCAGGTTCCGGCTCTGGTTCCGGTTCTGGCTCAGGCTCTGGTTCTGGCTCGTGATAATGAAATCCATCATCATCGTCGACATGCGCGTAATTAGGGATTGACCATACACCTATACCTGCATCAATAGCAGGTTGTTGTGCAGCATGAAACTCCTCCAGCATAGTCAAATCATTATATAAGTATGCAGTTTTGGCTAAACCTTCACTTAGGAGTTTCTCTTGGATTGTCTCTCCGTTGATAAACACATACGCCAACACCCTGTCATATTTATCTCTTTCTTCAGTGCCTACTTTTACTCTTACTTCTTTTCCTTCTAAAGTATCTTTAACAAATTGTGATGCCTCGGGACCGAAAGGCTCGACCGGCTCACTAGGATGGACAGTTTCTGGAGTATCAATCAACAAAAGACGAACATCTTCTGTTTTACCGTTCATGGAAATTTCTAATGTATCTCCATCCACTACTCTTGTCACAGTGGCAAGAACGCCATACTTTTCTTTTTCCGCTTTAGCTTTAGCTTCAGCCTCGGCTTTTTCTTTTGCCTCTTTTTCTGCTTTCTCTTTAGCTCTTGCTTCTGCTTTTGCTTTTCTTTCAGCTTCCTCTTTAGCTTCTGCTTTTGCCTCCGCTTCTTCTTCCTCTAAAGCTGCCTTGTCTTTCTCTTCCTGACTTTCAGCGGCTGTACTTTTCTTTTCATCTGTTTCTACTGTTTCTGATTTTACCTCATTCTGATTTGTTGCTATATTATCTTCGCCAGGTATAAAACCAACAATAGCGAGTAAAACACCAAACAATAAGATTATTAATGGAACTTTCGATTTTGCCTTTAACTTGGCATTTTCGCCAAACTCATACAACGCATAAATAATGATGGCAAGTCCGATTGTAACGATTGGAAAATTAAACACAAAGACGATACCTAATATAATTAAAAAGATCCCAAGGAGAGTAGCCATTTATCTAACCTCCTCAATTAACTTCAAGCCCTTTGTCTTCAAGAACTTCATATTATGTGTAAACGTTTCTATTGCATCTGAACAATCAATGTTATCAAAGAAAAGGTCTTCCATTTCATGTCTATTCATTCTAACGGAAAGAATACAACCATGTTCGCTGCTCTCTTCTGAAATGACTTCACCGTAAACATGTATCGTCGTTGTATGAATAGGAAGTATAGCAAAAAACTCACGTGCTACTCTTATTGCACAACTGCAAACATAGTCCTGATACAGTTGAAAATATTTCCCTTTTGCCATATTCTTTTGAGAGAGTTTTCCAGTCTTTGTTAAAGACAAAACCTTTGTAGGAACTACTTCGGAATTCTGGATATTTAAATGAACCGTAACACTTGGCTCATTTGGTGAAAAAGCAAAACTTACTTCGCTCCCTAAAGCTTCAATATCCTCAAATGGGTTAATTTGATTTGTAAGTTGCTCCCAGGTTTTTCTATTCCCATCTAATATTTTCTTTGATTGAATGAGGTTGTTTTCCCATTCACTATATAACTCATTATCAGAGGCTTTTGCCACATCAACCTCTTCTAATAAAATTCTCTTCCTTGCCTCGACCCTACTAAACAATCTATCTCTCAATGTTGGTTTATAAGATTCTACTTTCTCTTTGACTACCAATACATTTGGTCCCTCTTCTTCTCGCTTAAAAGGGGGCATGGACGTAGCAATTTCTTGCCAGTCAATTTGATCATTAACCTCGTTATGTACACTAGTTAACATTTCAACATGAGCGTCATATTTTGCAACTTCATGCTCAGCTGCTATCATTTTTTCTTCTTTAGACTGCTGTTGCAAACGCTCGTAATTTGTTCTTTGCGGACGTTTGTTTCTACTGCTAAGATTTTTATTATACGAGACGCCTGTACCAGGTATACTTGCACCCACCGATACGCCTCGTGAGCTACTGCTTACTCTTAGCCCTTTCCCTCCTATACTTGTGCTAACCCCTTTCTTACCCACATTAAACCTTACCCCCGGTGCAACTTTAAAGCTCTTACGAAATCTTACTCCCATTACAATCCTCCTGTTGTAAAAAGCAAATAAATTTTTGAAGTACATTTACAAACACTTACACTAAGTAAATATACTTAGTTCAAAAGAACTGCTATTATTATACCATTATTAAGGATACAGTAAATGACAATTTTAGAATACATGGCCAATTCTTGCTTAATAACATTAAAATTAGCTTCTTCTATAGAATTAAAATTTGATTTTACATATTTGACATACTTTTATTTCACAGATATCATAGACATTGTAAGTCCACGATTAAAGGAGTAACTTTTTATGAAACTTTCAAAAGCCACAGACTATGCACTTCATACCATGTTTCATCTCATAAAAAAAGAATCGGATAAACCAATCGGGGTCCAGCAGCTCGCTGAATATCAAGATGTGTCATCAACATATCTTTCCAAAATATTAACCAAGCTTGTAAAAGCAGGCATGATTGAATCAATCTCTGGTGCTCAAGGTGGGTATAAGTTAAAACGAAATAAGCAGGATGTTAACTTTTTAGATATTATTCACGCCATTGAAGGCACCGCTCCACTTTTTGAATGTGATTTTCATCACCATGAAGGCTGTCTCATTCAATCTGAAATTAAAAATGCGGAAGAGAAAATGAACAAACATTTGAGGGAAACAAAGTTAATTGATTTAGTAAAGAAAGAACAACGTTTATCATAACCTTTACGTAAAGTGTTGTGGTAAACATATTTTTGAATAAATTAAAGATATAAAGAGTCTGTAATATCCTTCAAGGAGGTGAACAATAGGGTTACAGAAATTCTTTAACGCTTATCGCAGATATAAAAAGTCTATAATATCCACATAAAAGGAGATGATTTTAATGTATGATTGCATCATTATTGGCGGAGGTCCAGCTGGATTAAACGCAGCACTTGTATTGGGGCGAGCACGAAGGAGCGTGGCTATAATCGATAACAATAAACCAAGAAACGCAGTAACCCATGCCTCCCACGGTTTCATCACGAGGGATGGTGTTAAACCATCTGAGTTTCGTTCGATTGCCGCAGAAGAATTATCACACTACCCTTCTATTAATCAATTCCAAGCTGAAGTTGTCTCCATAGAAAAGACTCACACTGGATTTACTGTAGTAGATTCTTCAGGGCAAACATATGAGGCCAAAAAGATTGTTTTGGCTACCGGTGTTAGCGAAGTTTTTCAAGAGATTGAAGGTTTCTATTCCTATTATGGCAAGAGCCTATTTGTTTGCCCATACTGTGATGGGTGGGAACAGCGGGATCAACCACTGATTATTGTGTCGGAATCCCCTCATGTATTTCATTATACAAAAACGATCTATAACTGGAGCAAAGACTTAATTGTTTGTACAAATGGGCATACAGTCCTTTCAGATGAACAAAAAGAAAAACTGGAATCAAAAGGTATTAAGATAATCGAACAACCCGTCACTTCATTTCTTGGTACGGATGGACAGCTTGAAAAAGTACGATTTGCTGATGGTATGGAAATAAACCGTAGTGGTGGCTTTGTCATGCCCAAAAAAATAATCGCAAATTTGCAACTCGTGGAAAACTTAGGCTGTGAAACAGAAGAATCGGGTATTCTAAAAACTGATGACTTTGGCCGCACTTCGATAAAAGGGTTGTACGCTTCTGGGGATGCATCTTATGTCAATCCATCCCAACTTATTTTTGCAGCAGCTGATGGAAGTAAAATAGCTGCGGGGATTAATATGGACTTAATCGAAGAGGAATTTTAGAATAAATAGGAGTCGTGAACGATGGAACGAAACGTTTTTGAACAGATTGCAAAAAAATATGATACCGAAGAAAGAAAAGAATTAGCGAACGTTATTGTAAAAGAAATAAAACCTATAGTGCGAAATAGCAAGTCGAAATCACTTTTAGACTATGGGAGTGGTACAGGACTTGTTAGTTTAGAATTAGCAGATCTAGTAGATAATGCGATGCTGGTGGATGCATCTGAACAAATGCTGGAGGTTGCAAAGGCTAAAATTTCACAAAGAGAAATTACTAATGCGGAAGTACTCCATTCTGATTTCACAGAAGAAGATCCTACAATTAAAGCAGACATTATTTTAGTATCCCTCGTGCTCCTGCACATTCCAGATACAAAGAAGATATTGCAGCAATTGTTTTCGATCTTGAATGAAGGCGGAAAACTCCTTATAGTTGATTTTGATAAAAACGAAAGCATTCATCATCCTAAAGTGCATAACGGGTTTCTACATGAGGAGTTGAAGAAAATCTTAACAGAAGTTGGGTTTAGCTTTACTGAAATAAAGACCTTCCACCAAGGAAGTCGAATCTTTATGAAACAGGATGCCTCTATGTTTTTATCACGTAGTATAAATTGAATCATCTTATTCGACCTATCATTTCGATAGGTCGCTTTTTATTGTTGTCCCTATGGCAAACAAATCTAGGGTGCTCATTACTAGTACTGATATCCCCTCTATCGAACACTTTCATTAATAAAGTAAAATGGCCCAAATACTTGATTTGTTCCATGTATTTTTTAAACTATATAATTTAAACTAAGACTAAATTAGAAAAAAGGAGTTTTTATTTTGGATATAAAATTAGTACGTAATGCTACATTAGTAGTTGAATATGCCGGCAAGAAATTTTTAATTGATCCGTTATTAGGTGAAAAAGGTTCATTTCCTGCTTTCCCTAATTCAGCAAGACAAGATCAAAACAATCCACTGGTAGAATTACCAGTTTCCATTGAAGATCTTATTAGCGGAGTGGACGCTGTTATCGTTACACACCTTCATACAGATCACTTGGATGAAAAAGCGATGGAAGTATTGCCAAAAGACATTAAGCTATACTCTCAAAACGATGAAGATGCAGCAGAAATTAAAAAAGCTGGTTTTACAAACGTAGAAGCCTTAACAGAAGACACAGTATTTGAAGGAATTCAATTAGCAAAAACTCAAGGTGAGCATGGTAGAGGCGAAATTTTAAAAATGGCTGGTCTTGTATGCGGTATTGTTTTCAAACATGATTCCGAGAAAACACTATATGTAGCCGGAGATACTGTTTGGTATAACGGTGTTCAAGAAGAGCTTAACAAGCATAACCCTGAAGTTATTGTTGTAAACGCTGGGGACAACCAATTCCTACAAGGCGGTTCTCTAGTTATGGGCAAAGAAGATGTCTACGAAGTAACAAAAGCTGCTCCTAATGCAAAAGTTATTGCAGTGCATATGGAAGCCATTAATCACTGGACATTATCTAGGCAAGAATTAAAAGACTTTGTTAGTGAAAAAGGATTTACTTCAAACGTACTAGTACCAGAAGACGGAAAGTCTTATTCATTTTAATGTATGAGAGACAGGCAGTAGACTTATGCTGCCTGTTTTTTTATTTGCACCTTAGTTATATAGCTGTTCCAAAATGAGTTGGTTGGTTAAACAAGCAATAACAAAACTGAATAAGCAAACATCCTAACAAAGAAAGCTCCAAAGCTACTTTCTCTTTCCTCAGGAAACTACTCTTTTAATACGTTCAGTATGATTCCGCCTGCTAAGAATGCTGTAAGTAATGCAATATAACTCTCATCTAATGGGGTAAACACACCAATTGTCCACCCGAGTAAAATAGCGCCGGTCAATAACCATCTGGCATACCGATCATACCTGAGGCTATGATCATTGGTAATAAAGTGTACAGCCATAGCTAAGAAGTAAAATAGCATTCCCCAATGACTGTGATATTCCTCCCTGACTAGTAGGTATCCAATTAAGGTATCGTACAGGAAAAAGGAAGAAATATGAATCCAAAAAACACCTGAGTTGGTTTTAACTTGTTTACGATTTTTCTCATGCTTGACCATTTTCTCCAGCCCGTAAAAGATCGTTAAACCCAACAAGGCAACGATGTAGGCATGGTTCTATGAACTTAAATATTCCTGATTCTACTGCCTCTTGCAAAACTTATTGGCGACGGTTCAACTCTGGTAAAAGATAAATAAAAACATAGGCCACAGCAATGCCACCTGCAATGGAAAGGAAACGACTTCTTGGGGTATCCTTTATGAATTTCATCGATTTAGAAAAGAAGTGAACGAACATAAAACCAACAGCAAAAATAAAGCTAGACCATTTTTCCATGTGGTTGTCCTCCTTGTTCGTGTTTTTCTCTTGTTACTCTTCACGAGAAGAATGAAGCTCAAACACATTCCATTCTAAAGAAGACGACCCATAATGGGGATAGAATTAATCTTTGGAACTAAACATTTCTTTATAATTTAGCTTATAGGGGGAAGTAGTACCTTACTCCGCTAATCTATTACGATATAAGTATAACATCATAGCATTTAATAAAATTGTAACGGTGAGCAAACCTATGTTAATAAACGCTACAGCGTCTGATGTATCCGTTAAGGCAGACCAATCTTCAATCTTCACAAGGTGAGTGTTATAAACATTTGCAGATACAAGGAAATACTACAAGCTCTAAAACTAATAACAGAAAGGACAATCCAATTCCTATGATCTTGTCTTTTATATTTTATAAGATTAAAAATAGGTAGTATCCAGGCAATAAATCCTAGCAAAAGACTTTCAACATTAAGTGAAACAAGAATTTCCCACTCCACTTTGTATTTTAGTTTCTTTGTTATACGGTTGTACATCCTGGTAGCTGCAATAACCTCACAAAGCACTCACTTTCATACTTTCTATTCCTTATCTTTTTTTTAAAAACAGAACACTCTTTTCTTGTCTCCCTTACTATAAAACGAAGTTGTAGAGCTAATAGAGCTAAAGGACTACATTAAGATTGATAGCACACAATATTTCCTATTAAAAAGTATTAATCTGTAGTAAAATTAGTTAATAAACTGTTAAATAGGTGATTATAATGAACAAAATAAAAAGAAGAGAAATTGAACTTTTAACTAGAAAATCTAAGGAACATGAAATACCTTATAAATTAGCCAGCGACCTTCTTAAAACTGCAAAAAAGTTATCATATGAAAACCATAGCCCCGCCGCTCGCATTAAAGAGTACCAGGACCTAATATATTTCCATACAAAAAATACAAACTAAGGTGATCTATTATGCTATTTAAAAAAATAATATTTGATAATTATAAAACTTATTACGGGACCCAAGAAGTTGATCTGTATATTCCACAGGATGTTAGGGAGAAAGGTAAAAATATTATTTTACTAGGTGGACTCAATGGCGCCGGCAAAACAACGATACTTAAAGCTATTCTTTACGTCTTATTTGGAAAAAGAGGTATGACGGAGTCCGAGCATAAACGCTTGTTCTCTAATGCCATTAATAACACATTTTTTGACGAGGGTGGACGAGAAAGTTCTATTATTCTTGTATTAGAAACTGACTCTGGTGAAGAATGGAAATTAAAGATAAAGTGGTATTTTGACAAGCAGAAGAGACTTTCACATGAGGAAAGAAATTTAGTAGTAACTAAACCTGGTTCAAAGACTAATAAACAAGCAAAAATTGATAATATTGAAACTTATAATCGGTTTATTGATAGAATTATTCCCTTTCATGCAGCACCGTTTTTTATTTTTGATGGAGAGGAAATAAAAGATATTATTCTTAGGCAAAACAGCCATGAAATGAAAGAAGCAATACATAAAATAACCGGGATGGAATCCTATAACCAGTTGCTAATTGATCTTAAAACCTTGGAGAGAAACCTGGAGAATAAACTCGCTAATTCTGTTAGTAACGAAAAATTGAATAGATTTCAAGAGGAACTTAACACAATTAATGATCGAGTACGGAAGCTAGAAAAGCAAAGAGATAAATTTAGTTTAGAGCGTGATCGATTAAGTAATTTGCTTGATGAAGAAAGGAATATTCGTAATACGAAAGTTTCTCAAAATTCTAAGTCACGTGAAACTTTCATCAAAAGACAGTCGCAAAAAGAGACGGAATTAAAACTAGCAAAAGATCAAATCGATACAACTTTTAAAAACCAAGTAATAGGAATTATCCTTGGAGATAAAATTACTCGGTTAAAGAAACAAATAAAGCTAGAAAATGAAGTAAAACGAAAGCGTATAATTGAAGAAACTTCATTAACTCCATATAGAAACTTTATCGATCAATTATTAACTAAAAATATTGAGCCTGCTCTTACTAATGGTCAATTGATCCAAATTAAAGAGCTTGGTGAAGAAATATGGAAGAAAGAAAACAACATTAACCTGGCTAGCCCTAAAGACATTAAAGAAATACATGACCTTTCAAGTAAAGAACAGAATTTTTTATTAAATTACACGACATATCAAAAAAATTCTATGACAGACTTGATTAATAAAATCGAGAAAATTGAAAACGAATTAAAACAAATCGAAATAGATATCCGAAATGCCCCTGTAAAAGTTAATATTGAAAAGGAAAATCAAAGAATTGATTCACTCACAAAAATGATTGGTGAGAACGAGTTTAAACTAAAAACAATCAATAAAAAATTAAATCAAGCTAGAGTTGATAAGAAAGATATTACTAATAAGCTTACTCGTTTGTCTGGAAAAGATGTAAACCTTGAAGAAGTACACCAACAAATTGAACTCCTGCAATCAACTATGTCAGCAATGAATGAGTACGTTGCTGAAGTGACAAGTATTAAAGCAGCATACATTAAAGACGAATTTTCCACCATGCTAAAGCAATTATTTAGAAAGCAAGATGAATTTGGAAAGATAGATTTCGATGTTGAAACATACACTATTCGACTTTATAACGATAAAATGCAGGAAATAAGTATTCAAGACCGGTCAGCAGGAGAAATGCAAATGATTTCATCTTCACTTATTTGGGCATTGACCAAAGCTTCGGATCTTTCTCTACCAATTGTAGTTGACACACCGCTTGGTAGATTAGATAGTCATCATAGAAATCGTTTAATCTCAAATTATTATAAAGAGTTAAGTGAACAAGTAATTATACTATCTACTGATACAGAAATTACTAGTGAATACGTAAAATTAATGGATGATCATTCATATAAACAATATATGTTAGATTATGATGAGGATAAAAAATATACCATTATTCGAGATGGTTATTTCGACTTTATAACGGAGTGATTTTATGGCTAATCGCAGAATGTTGCTTTCCAAAGAAGGAAAGGAAATATTAGATTTAATAACTGAATATCTAGAGGTAGACCGCCCCACTGCAATTAAAATAAGTTTGTCAAAAGGGCTTCAAATTTCTTACGGGGAAATAAAGAGCAACACACTTGATAGTAAAGACAAGTGGACTATACCTGACAACATTATCAAAGAAAATGATTTTCTCCTGTTTAAACATCTAATACAAAATGAGGCAGAGATGTCTTTAGATGAAGAAAGTTTACACAAATTAATGATTTTTTACATTGAGTCTGGACTTCGAGTTATACACGAAATTTATCAGGAAAAAACCTCAATGGAAGACCTAAGAATATCTATATTATGATTGAAGTAGTCCAATAAAAAAATATCTTGCACGCAGTTCCATCATTTTTTTTATAATAAAAACAGACAAATGGAACTGCGTTTTTATATTGTGAAAAATTTTTATGTACTCTTAATGTAACAAAACCCCACCGAAGTGGGGTTTTCCTAAAGTCTATCATTTAACGGACTAATATCGACCAAGGTGATGGTTGGATTTGAAAGTTCTCCATTAGGCTTCAGAATAGGCCCGTGAACGATGCACTGTCCTTTCTTTAACTCAGCAAGTTTGTTTTCCCACATTTTTTTCTCATTGCTATCTTTCGATAAACTTGAAGCAATGTTAGATAATTCTTGTTCCGGTGGAGAAAAATAAATCTTTTGGCTGGAGTTTTGTAACCTCGCTAATTCGTCTGCACTTAATTGAGATTTTAAAAATTGAGTAGCATACCAAGCAGACCAGCCAAATTTTCTTCCTTCAGTTAATATTCTAGCTGAAGGAGATTTTTCTGTATGATCAAGGTTTTGCGCTTCATCCATAATAACAGGCATAGGGTTATCTTTACTCCCAAATCTAATAGAATGATTCCATAGGTCCCATAGTATAAACTCTGTAATCATTAGCTGAACATCACGGGGAAATGCAGTTAGTTGAATTACGAAAACTTCTCCATTACTCTCCGTAATGTCCCTCCAGTCAATAGTATCTGTATTACTAAATGGGTTACGGTCAATTAAAGGCCGTATTTGAGAAAGAGCAGTCTTAGAATAGTTAGACCCTTCCTCTTCCAGTAATCCCTTAAGCTTTAACAGATTCATCTGTTCTCCATGCAGTTCTAACCCTCTTAGTGTAGCATCGTAAATTGCATTTTGCTGCTGTATACCTAAAGAACTATAGACTGCAGCAAAGACACTTTTAATTCTTTCCGCAACATCTGTATTAGATTCTGGAAGTTCAATCCCTCCAATATCCCTTATATTTTTGGAAAAAGGATTAATTGGGAATTGTTCACTATACACAATCTTTTGCTTAAGTTTATCCCCTAGGTATTCGACAAACTCAGATTCTAGCTGATTTGGTAAAAACCCTTCAGTATAATCAATTACGATACTTGGGATACCTAATTTTGCTTTTTCTAGCAACAAACATTGCATAAAATAAGTTTTACCTTGTCCAGATTTACCTGAAATTAAGAGGTGTCTATTCGCAAGACCTTTATTTCCGTATTCCCAAAACACTTCACTATTTGAGTTCTCGGCCTTACCTATTAACAATCTAGTATCTTGTAATGCAGGCGTTTCTATACTAGTTTGCCTGTTATTTTGGACTAATTCGACTGGCTCTTCGTTTCCCATCTTTTTTGTTACTCCATAGATAGGCTCATCAAAGTTATCTGTATTTTCCAGAGTATTGTTTGGTGTTTGTTCTTGGTATATGAACTTGTTTTCATTCGTAGGTTTTTCGTCTTTGGTGCTATTACCATCTTGTTCTTCAGGTACAGTTAATGAACTATGTTTATTATCTTGAACAGCATCTTCTTCATTTTCTAAACTGTGTTCCTCTACCTTGTATTCTTCATTAGTTTGAACTTTATATCTATAAGACAACATATCTTCCTTAATGAAATCGTTAGGCTCATCTTGGATCCAATTTCTAGTATCTTCAATGGGATGAACTAATCCTTTATATCCATCATATTCAGTCAAATTTAATAATAATACACCGTCATCAATTACTGCACTACGATGATAGGCGTCCTTTTGGAAAGATAGTATAGCACCTTCCCCAACGAAATTACTGATACCATCTGAAATGGTATACTCATCTTTTTGCAATTTTTCGATTACAAGATCACCTAATTCATAATCCTTCTCGCTCCAAAAATCACTTTGTGAAAGTTTCTGTGAATTAGATATAATTAGCTGAGTAAAAAAGTTTCTATAAAACTTTCCTTTAAAGCTTTTTCCTAGTTCACCTGTTAAAGTATCCATTAGCAACTTTTTGGTTTTATATACTTGTAGACGTGCTTTATCTAATACGGTGTTTGCATTTACACCAATTTTTACTTCGACGGGGTAATAATGCAAATGAACATCTTTTTTGTCATTGGTTTCAATTCCAATTAGTAACAAATCATCACTATGACTTCCACTTACTCCTAAATTTTTAGCAGTAAAAACTCCGTCTGATTTATTCAGACTTACTGCGCCCGCGACCCTTAATACTTCTTCTAACGAGATGGGAATCCAGAGAATATTAGGATGATCTAAATAGGACACTGAATATTTAATAGCAGAAATTATACTTAATTTCTCCCTGTCCATGTGCCCTTTACTACCAATAATTCTAAGTAACCACTCGCCATTAAAAGTATTGAAAGCTTTAATAGTATTTAAAACATTTGTATTTGTTCCTTCAACTTCTTTTTGTTTTAAAAACTCTTTAATCACGGCAAAATATTGATCTGATTTATCCGTAACTGTAATTGCATCGTAACGACTAGACGAAGAATATTGGTCACTATAATGTATCACGACTAAATTACCATCATATTTATTGAAGTATTCCAGATCTATAGTAGGGTCTACGAAAGTTACCCAATGGGAAGATTTAAAAACATGTTCTAGCATTTCTTCATCAGTATTTGTAGTTCTTGAAAAGATGGCTTCACCTTTTCTGTAGCTATCACTTCCACCATTACGTAGATTTGCAGCAAGTTCATTTACATAGTAAGCAACATTTGTCAATTCATTGTTACTGCTAATGCTATTTGCTTTTATTCCAAACCCATTTCGATAGTTTTCTTCGTCTTTCATTGATGGTACGCTTGAGTATATTCCTTCTATTGAAATACCTGATTTCATGTCATCCATTGGTTGCACTGCCATCTTCTCTTGAGCATTCATTTTATAAAAGGAAATGTGAGCATATCTATACTCTGTACCTAACTCTCTTTTAAAGAAGAATAGTTTTTCCCTTAATATCCTTAGAATATCTTCTGCTTCATAATTCTTTGATTTTAATCTAAAATTAAATAGATTTTCAAATTCTATTACAGACTCTGTTCGAGCATATATGTCGAAATAACTTTCCAAATGTTTACTCTTGTAAAGAGTAACTTCAATTGTCTTTAAATAATCAGGTCCTTCACCATCGATAACATTAACCATCCACTGAAAAATACCTCTAATCACCTCTAAATCATTTGCAATATTTATGACATTGATTTGAAGTGGCGCACGGGACTTTTCAATAAACAGATATGAAAAGTGTGCTTTAAATTGAGTTATTTTATCGCTTACTACTTTGGCTAAGTATTGATTGGCATTAGAGACAGAAACCTGGTTAACAGGCTTGAATACTAACCATTCTGCTGCTGCTAGTTGATGGTCTGGTTTATATAGCATTTCCTTCTCATCATAAATAAACGGTAATAAAGCATCAGGCGTTAACCTATTAAGAATACTATTATTTAGTTCTTCGGTTCCGAGAAGTTCAAAATATTTAAGTTTATATGCAACCATTAGAGGATGAAATGGAGTCAAATAAACCTTTTCATTTGATTGAATTGTGCCTAGTTTAAACAGGTCTAACCCTTTCTTCCCTGCAGCCACTCCACCTTTAAAGGATTGAATTTCCTTTTTATATTCACTAATATAGTCCATTGATCTCTTTCTTAGGTCTTCTGTGATGGTACATAAACTAGGTATGGAATTCCTGATTTTAAAATAGGTTATGAAGCGACTATAAGCCTCTCTTAGTCCTTCACTTAATTTAATGTCTAAAGAGCTTAATTGATCTGAACCAAAATGTGCAGCTTTCATACCCCACTCAATTATTTGGTCCTCCCACTCAAAGAAGGACTTATATTCAGAATGGAAGTAAAACTCTTGGTTTTCAAGTACTAACCTATCGTTATCTTTAATCCATTGTATATCAGATTGCTTTTCACGTATTAACTTCCAAATCCTTTGGCCAGTAATCGGCATTGAATCAGGCAATTCATTTTTAAAAAGAAAAGGTATAGTAATCTCTAGAAATGTTACTCGAATTATTAACTCATCATTGTCATTAAAAACCTCGGGCGATGGTTCGATAGTTAGTTTATCATCTTCAGTAAGCGAAACTTCTTGATTGGGCTCTGTAATTTCTATAATTTTGTGATTAATCCCATCACCAAATGTCAATTCATCATCCTCGTAATTAATTTCAACTGCTTTCCTTTTGGTATTTACCAAGTATTTTGATTTATAACTATCCAAATAAACTGGGTCAATAGGAAGTACCACTATAGAAAATTCAGCACCCAATGCAGCCTTTTTATTATGTTTATATGAGAATTTAATAAATAGAGGCTTATTTTTTGGCGGTTCAATCTTACCAATTAAATTCTTCTTCTTTACTAGCAAATTAATATTATTCTTGGATTCTTTTTCTACCTTCAAATACTCCTTATCCAACCCTTTTATATTGCCATCGATTTTAAACAAAGCTGATAGTTCAATCTCAGGAATTTGGTCAGGATTAAATATTACAATATGTCTTTTTCTCTTCCCTGCAGTATTTTCATTAAATGGCTTATCCCAAACCTTAAGTTTGTCTTTAACCTTAATTTCTTCCAGTTCTACTTTTACAGTTTTATTGTTCCTTATAAATTCCTTATGGAATCGGTCAACTTTAGGGAAATCATTATCTTTCCAATCCTCTTTTTCTAATTCATTTGCCCCAAAAGGCGAGAACTTATTTTCAAGTTCCTCTTTTTCCCGCCCGTAATCATGGATCTTTTTTACATAATCAAATAATTCTCTATTTAATTCAATACGTTTTTTTTGCTCATTTCCGGGAAAACTTGCGAGGTCAGGATCTTTGAATAGACCAAATTTGTAATATTCATGATCCTCAATATGTCCTTTTTCCAGTGTTGAAAAGATATCTTCAAACTCAAAAAGGGTTATCTGTTGAAAGGGTTGTTCTTTCATTAAATTCGTTAGATTATCCAACAGTATTATCTTGTCTACTTTCTCCAAAACACTACCATCTATTTCTTTTCTTAGACTTTTAAAAAGGGATTGAGGATGGAGAGGCATCCCTTCTTTTTGTAAATCACTACTTCCACCCTGAATGGAATCAAGTTGCTCTGATACAATACTAATTAAGGAAGTATCTTCCCATTCACTTTTCTGTTCACCTACTAAGTTTCTTAAGGTTACAAGAAAATCGGGTTTAACAAATTCAGAGGTATATGCAATGACCAAACGATGATCATTAAAGGTTAATGCATTTGTTGTATATTCCTCACCTAGTCTGTGTTGATACTTAAAAGGTATAGAGCTTTCAAAATTAGACAGCGCATCAACAAGTAATTTAACTTCAGTAGGGTTGTCTAATTGAAGGTAATATCGGTCTCCCGCTTTTATTCCTATTGTTTTAAAATAGTCTACTAATAACGAAGCTATATATTTATAAAATTGGTTTGACATATTGGGCATCACCACTATCACTTTTTTTATCAATAATATTTAAATTATCTAGTAACTTAACAACTTCTTTTTTTGAATAACGATCTAAAACAATACCTCTCATTTCAAATTGATTGAACAACTCATTTAATGGAATACGAGTGTCTTTAACAGACACTGCTGTTAATAATAGCAAAAAGTCGTGTTTTATATTTAAAACCTGTCCCAGACTACCCCGGTTTTTAATAAATTGGTTTGCTCCTAAATCCTCAACATTACCGCCATATTTCTTACTTACTGTACTACTCATTCCAGTTTTCAAACGGTTAAATAACTCCTCCATTGCTTCTGACAAATTGGTAGAAGTTGCTTGATGTTCTATATTAAATATATCGCTATACATTTGAATCCATTCTTTTATTTCCTCAAACAACTTTTCTTCATTCAATTCGCCTTTATCTACTAAGCTTTTAATATCCGTATAGGTTAATACATTAATGCTTTTTTCTCTACTCTCAATTTCTTCTATACTTGCGTTAGCTTTATTATGACTGAGATGTGAAAGCGTGTGTATATGAGGAAAGAGGTTTTCCAATCTACCTTTAATATACCTAAAGCTTTCTAAGTGATCAGCAGCCTTTCTTCTCTTACTTAAAGATTCCCACTCAAGTGTAAAATATAATGGATCTAACTTTTCATAATTGGCTGAAGTAAACCGTTCAAACTTCACCACTAATTGACACGTATACATAAAAACATAAAAATGAGTAATTAAAGGAAATGAAGTTAAAAAGTAATCTTTATACTTACTAAGGTAAACCACATCTTCCTGATACAATTGAGATAGTGGCTTTAGAAGTGGCATATATTTCCGCTCTTTTTCCTCTGTCTCCTTAAGGATATCCAACTGACTTAATACTAACTCTGTCATAATATCATTGGTTTCTTTATTATTAAATACTGACATTAATTCCTGTTTATTTATAACTAATGTATCACTCATAAATTGAGCATATTTACTGTATTCATTTTTGTCCTTTTTTTCTACCTTTATATAATTAAACAAATATGGATGAATGAGCTTTATTTCTTCTTTATTAAACAAATATTGATCTAAAAATCGCACAAAATCATGCTTATCATCTTCACTGCTGAATTCTACCTTATCAGCAATATGCTCACTAAACTCATTTTCTTCTTCTGAAACTTTGAATTCTTGTCTTTTTATAGAAGAGGAATCTAATTTTAAATTATTAAGATTTCTAACATAATCCCCAAGCACTTTATTAAAACGGTCCCTTAAAGCGCGTGTTCTCTTGGATAAAAATGGTAGCACATCTATAACATTACCCACATCATGCTTATAATTTTTTCGCAATAACTGCTCAAGTGTACTTTTATATAATTCAGACAATATAATTACTCTCCCTTTCAAATACAAAAGCTCCAAAAACATCATCTCTTTTAATAGAATAAAACCTTTGATCGGCTTTGAAAAACACTAGCAACTCAGTTTGTTTGTCACCAAATGCCATCAACTTATCAATAAACTCAACAAACTTTATGGCATCTTCTTCATCTTTTTTATTTGGTCTATAACCTTCTCTTACCTTTGTCAATAAGTTATATAGAGGATAATCAATTTCTAAAAATATCTCATTGCCTTTTATACCATCATGATAAGCTATAAGAATTGTTGACTTAAATGACTCTAAAATGTCATTCGTATTATGGTTTAAATGTTCAATAGTAGGTCGTAGATTAATTTTTTGTGCTAGCCGGAACTTTTCAGATGGCTTGTTCAAATAAATATAATCTTTTTTAGGGGACCCTTTCCATTTGAATATTGCTGATTTCATTTCGTCATAAAAGGTTCTAACACCCATTCTTTCACCTTTATTAAAATTATAGAGATTTTTAACATACGCTAGATAACTATTGTCAGCTATATTGCTTGCAAATTTTTTATTAGTTAAATAAGTTATCCTAATAAATGTTTCAAAAAATAAATTAAAAGAATAGCCCATAAGAGTTTCGTTCGAGATAAATGATTTTAACCACTTGATTGGAATCTCATCTTTTATGTTTTCATCTATTATCGAATCCCATTCACTTAAGGTGTTTAAATCAATAACAAGTTGGTCAATATGATTTGAGCGACAATGAAGAGGGTCTAGTTCACCAAGCGCTCTTAAAATGTCTGAACGTTCGGTCCGATTAAATAGTAAGTTAGGTAATGAATCTTCTAGCATATCAAATTGTGACATTAAATTAATATTGCTAATTTTGTCAGGTAAAAGAATATCAGCAACTAAATTTAAAAAGGCTCTTGCAGATATAACAAGTTTCTTTTTTACAATACTTTGTACGATGAGATTAACTATTTGCTCTTGAATCACTTTATTGTGAAGAAGTCTAAAATTTTCTTGAACCATTGTTTTAACGCCGTTTTTTTCATCTTCTCGAAGTGCCAAATAAAATGTGTTGTCCTCGGACTGTCTCGTGATCTTTTCTAAAAGCGAAGAATAAAATGTTGATATTGGACCACTTTCAGTTAATTCGTAAGAGTGGTAATCGCCAAAGCTTAAGAGATCAAAACTACCTTTACTAAAGTGAGTTGTTATTTTAGGAGTGAATAATTTACTATCATCAATAAACTTTTTTAAGGATTCATAAGTGTATCTCTCATGATTTGTTGAAATAAAGTTATGAAGAACTCCCATATTAATGGCTAGAATTACTCTACCTTTAGCAGTACTAAGTTTTTGATCAGAGAATTCATTTAATGTCTCTTCTAACGTTTGCATGGCATCTTTTCCTGGCGAAAAACTCTCAGTCGCGTCATTAAATATAGTATAGTTTTCGATTAACCAAGGTTTCTTCTCTTTTAAGTACGCTAATAAGTGGGATTTACCATCTCCAACATTCCCACATAACAACACAAGACTACCCTGATCTTTACTCAAGTTTTCCTCTAAGACTTTTTCAAGATCCAATTGAACTTTTCTATCTACGTGTAGGTATTCTTTAAAATGGCTAAATTGATTAGCATTTTCAATTGCTTCCTGTGATGAATCTTTTAACCTTCTGATCTCCCTTAAAAGGTAACTTTGACCTTCTTCTAAGTCTTTATTTAAGATATCTGGTTTTTCCCCTTCTATAACCTTTTCAATTACTGGTTGGTTATCATTTCCAACACTAATATTCTGACCACCTTGCTTACCCAACAACTCACTTATTTTTTGCTGGATTAGTTCCTCCACATTTTCTTGTTTTGGAAGTTGTGGTGTTTCATAAACTGGGACTTTAACTTGCTTTTCTGAATCTGAATAAACTTCATAAAACCATACCGCAATATTATACATTTCCCGGTGAAGTTTATATGCATCAGCCAGATCATTTTGTTGTCCAGGGTGAGCCGCCTTATTTCCAACCATACGAATTGTATCCAATGATTTTTGAGTTTCTCTCTTTATGTATTCCTCTTTTGTTAAGTAAGATACTTTTTCATAAAAAGATTTAATATAGGGTTCTTCAATTTTTTCAATACTAAAGACTTCATTTAGTATAGTCTCAGCAAATTTTCTGGCTTTAACAATTGCACTGCTGGGATCTTGAAAAATTATATTTTCCATTTCATTAGCATATTGAGCTGCAGGAGTATTAATTTCTTTAAGGAATTCTACAAACTTACTCATTTTTATCAACTCCAAACTACATATTCACGCTATTATTTTACCATAATTATTAACATATTTTTAGTTCTTTCCTACTATTTATAATATCCAATTTAATCATGGTAGAATATACGTTTCTTTTTTATTGTACTCTCTCTCTAAAAAGTTTATAATAAATACATGGTTTTACGTACGTAAAAAGGAGGTTGTATATGGAACTCGGGTTTAGTTATAACTTCCCAGGAATTAAGGGAGTACAAGCCGGTAAAGATTATTATATAGCGATGTGTCCATTACGAGTAATACCCAAAATCTTTTTATTTGACGAGGATGAAGTACCCCCAGAATACAGGTCGCAAAGAATTATAAACAAAAATAGAATTCCAGAGATCACAAACTATATTGTCAACAATCCAACAGACTATGTATTCTCTTCGTTGACTGCATCAGTAGACGGTGACATAGAGTTTACATCAGTATCAAAGGAAAGTTCTCTAAAAGATGTTGGAATGTTATCCATATCATTAGATGCCAAATTTTTAATTAATGATGGACAACATAGGCGAGCTGCAATTGAAGAAGCTTTACGAATTAATCCTGATCTAGGTTCTGAAACTATTTCAGTTGTGTTCTTTATAGATGATGGTCTTAAAAATTCTCAACAAATTTTTTCAGATCTCAACAGACATGCAGTCAATACTACATCATCTATTGGTATTTTGTATGATCACCGGGACAAACTTGCAATTATTACAAAAAACATCAGTAATTCCATCCCTTTTCTTAGCAGGTATACAGATAAGGAGAGAGTTTCCTTATCAAAGAACTCTCCTAAAATCGTTGCCTTAAATCATATTTTCAATACTAATTTAAAGTTATTAGGGATTTCCAAAGGGGATTCTGTTAATCAAGAAGATGAAAAGTTTCTAAAAGCATTTTGGTTAGGTTTAACAGACTCTGTTTCAGAATGGACCCAGGTTATGAATAAAGAACTGACTCCCAAAGATCTACGAATGAATTACATTATCGGTCATGGCGTTTTCTTTGAAGCCATCGGAATCGTTGGAAACTATTTAAGAAAATATTATGGAGATGAATGGGAACATTACATTGAAAAACTTAAAGATATTGATTGGTCTAGATCCAATACTGATATATGGGAAGGCCGCGCTATAAAGAACGGACGAGTACAAAAGAATACACAAACCATAAGATTAACTGCAAACCAAATTAAAAAGTTTTTAAGTTTACCACTTACAGAACAAGAAGCTAATTTGGAAAATGAATTTTTGAAAGGAGCTTCATAATGAATATTATTTCAGATTTGATAAATGAACAGACTACACTTGTAGACCAAGCGAAAGAGGAAATCAAAAAGGTTTATTTAACGGATGACCGCCCTTGGGTAGTTGGTTATAGCGGCGGAAAAGACTCTACGGTAGTAGTGCAGCTAGTGTTTGATGCACTTACTGAATTAGATAAAAATCAATTAACAAAAAAAGTTTATGTAATTTCATCGGACACTTTGGTAGAAACTCCATTAATTATACAGTCCATTAATACTACATTACGTAGAATTGAAGATAAAGCAATAGAGTTAAACCTACCAATTGAAACTCATAAAGTAAAGCCAATGATTGAACAATCTTTTTGGACTAATATAATTGGAAAAGGTTACCCTTCCCCCAATCAGCAATTTAGATGGTGTACTGATCGAATGAAAATAGACCCTGCTAACCAATTCATTAAAGATAAAGTTGATTCATTTGGAGAAGTAATTATGCTTCTAGGAGTAAGAGAAAAAGAAAGTGCTACAAGAGCAAACGTTATTAAATCACATACTACTGAAGGTAAATTACTCATGAGACATTCAACATTATCAAATGCTTATGTTTATGCTCCGATTAAGTCGTTCGATCTAGATGACGTTTGGAATTACCTTCTAAATTTTGATTCTCCTTGGGGTGACGACAATAATGAGCTATATAGATTGTATAGTGATTCGAACAGCGGTGAATGTCCTCTTGTAGTAGACAAAACAGTAAAAGAATCCGCGGGGTCTTGTGGTAACTCCCGTTTTGGATGTTGGGTTTGCACTGTAGTAAATGAAGATAAAGCATTAACTGGGTTTATTAATAATGGGCACGATTGGATGAAGCCACTACTTGATTTCAGAAATTGGTTATCAAATATCCGCGACGACCGTTCTATGAGAATGAAATATCGCATGAATGGACAAGTTTATTTCAATCCAGTAAAGATTATTGAACATGATGGCGAAGATAAAGTATTAGTACCTAAAAAAGGAAGTAGAATGAAAGAACTGTTACCTTTAAATGATTTCAAAGTTCTTAAAAAAGCTCAATTAAAAGGCTATTTAGAAGATAATAATGTTGATTTAGCATCCTCAGAAGATCCCAAGATTTTAATTATGGATGAAGATAACAACCACTGTCAATTGGGGTTAGGACCATTTACTTTAGAGGCTAGAAGAGAAATCTTAACCAAATTGCTAGAAGTTCAGAAGGAATTGAAACATCCTCATGACGAAAATTATGAACTAATTCAAGAGGAAGAACTTAAAGAGATCCGTAAAATTTGGTTTAACAACGGAGACTTTGAAGATAGCCTACCAAAGATATATCACGATATTTTTGGATCTGATTTAGATTGGGAAAGAGATGAAAGATTAATATTTGATGCTGATGACCTTTCTCAACTTGAGTTAATGTGCAAAGAAGAAGGTATGGACTTCCGCTTAATGAAAAAGTTGCTCTTAATTGAAAAAGAGCACTCCGAATTTAAATTAAAACGAGGTTTAATGGATCAACTTTCTTCTGCCTTAAAACAAGACTACCTACATCTATAACTTCTTAGATTGAAAGGAAATTAATATGATCTTTAAAAAATTAGTTTTAAATAATATTGGCCCTTATGAAGGTGTTAATCGTTTTTTATTGGATTCAAAAAAAGGAAAAAACACTATCCTAATTGGGGGTAAGAATGGTGCGGGTAAAACAACCTTTTTAAATAGTGTTAGGTTAGCTTTGTATGGGCCATTAGCATATGGTTTTAAAACCGAATCTAAAGAATATAGGCTTAAAATCCACTCTTTGCTTAACAATAAAGCATTAAAGAACTTAGATAACAAGAACTTCAATATAAAAATTGGCTTCACTATGGTTGAAGATTTTAAGAAAGTCTATATTGAGATTATTCGGGGTTGGGATGTTGCTAGCGCTTCTCTTAAAGAACATGTTGAAATTATTAAAGATAATACTCACTTAAACGATATACAAAAAGATAATTTTTTTGAAAAACTGAGAACTAGCTTTCCCCCTTCCCTATTAGAGCTTTGTTTCTTTGATGGTGAGGATATTGCGAAGTTAAGCAATGAAAACAACCTCTCAAATTATCTAAAAGAATTATCTACTAAGTTATTTAACTTGGATCTTTTTCAAAACTTAGAGCAGGATTTAACAAGCTATTTAAGTCAAAGTTTTAAATCTGATAAAGAGAAAAAATTAGAAGTTGATACTGAAAACATCGAACTTGAATTGACATCGAAAATTGAAAAACTTAGAGGTTTAACTTCCCGTATTGAGAATTACAGTCATGACTTAAGGGATTCTAAGGAACAATACCAGAGAGTTAAAAACGATTTCTCTATACATGGTGGGCTTATATATGAAGAACGAAATAAAATCCAAAATGAAATATCAAGAATTGAAAATGAACGTAAGCACGCCCAAGAAATTATTAAGGAATTTATTGCTAGAGAACTTCCTTTCTTTTTAAGCTTGCCTATTTTAAAGAAGTTAGTAGCACAATTAGAGGACGAGGAAAATTACTACGTTTCAAATATGATGAAAGAAAAGTTAAATAACATTTCATTTGAAGATATACAGGATGCACTTGGATTTGAAATAAGTGAAGATAAAGAACAAAAATTAAAAAATTCTTTAGTAAAGAAATTAGCAGGTACAAAAGATGTTAATATTATTCATAATGCTTCTAAAACTGAGGCACATCAGGTTTACGCACTATTTACAGATACAAATATAGAAAAGTTAAGCCAATTAAATCAACTAGTACAAAAAAATAAAAATGATCTCAATAAACTTAGTCGATTAAACAAGAAACTAAAAGATAATGAATCTACTAGTGAATTTAACGAAATGATAATTGCAATGGAAAACTATAATAAGAAAATAGCAGACCTAGAAGTTGAAATTGAGTCTTTAAAAGGGCAAACCGAACCTATTCAAGTGGAGATTCAAACACTAAGTAATAAAAACGAAAAAATAAAAAAGGATTTATATAATATTTACAAGACAAAGTCTTCTTATAAAGAAACAGAAAAGGTTTTAAATATCAGTAAGAAATTCCAAGAAAGTCAGCTAAGGAAAAAAGTAAAAGATGTTGAGTATTTTTCAACTAAGATGATAAAAGAATTATTTCGTAAAGACCTTTTTATTAATCGTATTAAACTCGATCATCAAACTTTTAAAATAACCTTATTAGACTATGATAATAATGATATAAATAAAGATATTTTATCCGCCGGGGAAAAAGAATTGTTGGTTTTGTCAATTATTTGGGGAACGATCAGCTCTTCGAAGAAACAATTACCGTTTGTATTAGATACATTACTTGGAAGACTAGATATTGAACACAAATCTTCTGTTATAACTAAACTGATTCCTAAATTTGGACAACAAATTATTATCTTGTCTACTGACTCAGAAATCAATAAGGAATTATTTATTAATTTATCGCCATATATTGCGAATGAATATACCCTAAAATATGATAGTTTAAATAAAAAAACAGTTATTGAACAACACTTTTTTAACAACAATAAAGAAAGCGTGGTACACTCATGAATTTTCGTTTAAAAACTACTGAAAAAGCCGCCACTTCTTTAAAGAATTTACAAAGCTCAACAGGCTTAACACCAAATATATTAGTCAGAATATCTATTTCTCTTTCAATTTTGGATCCTGAACAACCGAATGAGACTCAATCAGAAACTAAAGGTCTAGAATTTAATCGAAATACGTTAACTGGTGAGCAAGACTATTTTTACAAGTCATTAATTAGACAACATGCTAAAAAAGAAGTTCCCGAGGAAGATTATTTTCCTACTTTGTTTAATGCTCATTTAGAACGAGGGGTACAACTACTGGAACAAGAATATAAACATGCGGGGAACTATAACAAATTACTTACCAATTTACTTAGAATGTCGGAGGAAAATTTTAAGGAGAGATTATAATGCTCTATTTAGATAATAGTGCTACTACATCGGTACTTCCGGAAGTTCGAGACAAAATGATGTCTTACTTATCAGATGAGTTTGGTAACCCATCTGGTAAGTATTACAAGCTTGCCAATCATGCAAAGGATGCTATAGAAGAAGCAAGGAAAAACGTATCCCTTCTTTTAAAAGCCAAGGAAAAAGAAATTATTTTTACTAGTGGGGCTACCGAAAGCAATAATATGGTTGTTAAAGGCGTTGCTGATTATTATTCTAATCAAGGAAATCATATTATTACATCCAAAGTTGAACACCCAGCTGTATTAGACGTATGTGAATACTTGGAGAATAAAGGTTTCAATATTACCTATTTGGATGTTGATCAATATGGAAGAGTGAGTTCTGATGAACTAGAAAGTGCGATTACAAACAATACAATTTTAGTAAGTATAATATGGGGTAATAATGAACTCGGTTCTTTAAATGATATAAAAAGCTTGTCTGATATATGCAAAAACAAAAATATACTTTTCCATACAGATGCAACCCAAGTGGTTGGAAAAATTGATGTTGATCTAAAAAGTCACAGTGGTATTAGTTTCCTATCTTGCTCTGCTCATAAAATGCATGGGCCAAAAGGCGTCGGAGCTCTATTTATTAGAAGTGACAATTATGGTAAACTTACTCCTTTGACGCCTCTTTTCCATGGTGGAGGGCAAGAAGAAGGTATAAGAAGCGGGACTTATTCAGTTCACAACATAGTTGGATTTGGTGAAGCTGCTATAATAGCAGATAGTAATTTAACAAGTAACTTGAGAAATTTAGAAAAGCTTGAATCCAAAACCACACAGATTTTAATTGATAAATTTAGTAATAAAATTACTTTTAATTCTGATAGTAAAAACAAAATACCAGGGATTATTAACGTGAGATTTAATGGAGTTAACAACCAAATTTTGCTTAAAAAATTAGCCCCTATTATAGCTGCATCTTCTGGCTCTGCATGTAGCAGTACAAAACCCTCACACGTTTTACAAGCTATTGGGTTGGAGTTAAAAGAAGTTAGAGAAGCGATAAGGTTTTCATTTTCTCCTTATACTTCGATCGAAGAAGTTGAAGTATTTAAAGATCTTTGATTTAGTTTTTATTATCTAATAGCGGTTTATTACTTAAAAATTTCTTTTCTTAAGATGAACCCTAATCATAACCATCGTCATCTTTCTAAACAAAAAGAAGTAACCGCCCCCAGACCATGGTAGTGGTTACTTCTTTTTGATCTTCATCATTTGGTCAACCGCTCTTTAAGCGGCTGAGTTGTGGTATCGGGTAGTTAGCGCTACACGATGCCTTTTCTTATTATTAGTATAATTTTATTTATATAAACTGTAAAATACACTTCACTGCTAAAAACTTCCTTTATAAAAATCCTCACTTCATATACCGATACTCTAACAAACTCTTCAACATTGCAATTTCCTGTAACAGTTCTTCCCCAACATTCGTTTCTCTTACTTTCTTTCGCTGGAGCTCTTTATCGACCAATCGTTTCACGGATAAGACATCATTGCCATTATGCAATACCTCTTGCTTGGAATTGAAGTGCTTATGTGCGACAAGCTGCATGCCATAGGAATTATAAAGCAATGTATAGCCAGCGATACCAGTTGTTGGTTGATAGGCTTTGGAGAAACCACCATCAATAACGACAAGTTTTCCATTTGCCTTAATTGGGTTCTCCCCTTCCACCTCTTTAACTGGTGTATGACCATTAATGATATGGCCTTGCGCCGGATCAAGGTCAAACTCCTGTAAGATCTTATGGCATGTTTCCTCATTTTCACGCAAGTAGTAATAAGGGTTCTTTCTTTCCTTATGCGTTTTCTTGTCCGCTATAAAATATCTTTCAAAGGTGGTCATTTCTCTTTTTCCAAATAGAGATGAGTGCTCGCCTGTCCATAAATACCAGACCATATCTGTCGCCAGATTATCTGTTTTTTCTGGATTGGCAAAAGCTTGGCGTAAAAAGTGTTCAAAGATATCAAGCAGTTCCCGTCCGGCGTATGCTTTCCCTTCAATCTTCATCTCTTCCATATTCCCTTGCTCATCGATCGGGATGCAGCCATGGATTAAAAGGTTTCCGTTATATTTTAAATAAAGACTGCCTTTTTTCATGAGAAACCTCATATGTCTGGCCAATTTCTCCGAATGCTGGACAGAGAATAGTAATTTATCAATGACCTGCTTCTCTTCCTCTAATAATTTACCGGGCTTTTCTGGATCCACTGTTGCAAAGCATGTATTTTCCAGCGGATATGTTTCTCCGTGCAAGGTTATTTCGTTTTTCTCGTAATCTACCTTCTCCAATAACAGCCTTTTAGACATATTGAAGTTAGGATGTCTTTTGATAATGGGCATTTCAAGCTTAAACTGAATCATCGCAATCGCTTGATGAATCTTCGTAATTTGTAATTGCTCCTCGTCCGTTATGGCCTTGCCAGAATGCCGCTTAGGACGAAAAGAAGGATTATCCCCATAATACTTCTCTGCCAGGTTTACAAGTGGTCTCAAGTTGATACCATACGCATCTTCAATGATATCCAAATTATCGTAACGAGCGCAGATTCGAATAATATTCGCCAAACAAACCTTGGAACCGGAATACGCACCTAACCATAGAACATCATGGTTTCCCCATTGAATATCGACAGAGTGATAGTTAATAAGCGTATCCATGATTTTATCAGGTTCAGGGCCCCGATCGTAAATGTCTCCGACTACATGAAGATGGTCGACCACTAAGCGCTGTGTCGTATATGCAAGCCCAATAATCAGCTTATCTGCTTGATCAAGGGAAATTATTTGCTCCACTATTTTTCTATAATAATACTTTTTATTTGTAAGCTCATCTGTTTTATACAGCAATTCTTCAATAATATAGACAAACTGCTTTGGTAAAGCCTTGCGAAGCTTTGATCTCGTATACTTAGAAGAAGCATGGGAAATTAGCTGAATAAGATGTCCGATCTTTTCTATGTACCATTCATTTAGCTCTTTCTTGTTAGCAAAGTTACTTTTAATCAATTGTATTTTTTCTTCAGGATAATACACTAATGTCGCAAACTCCGTAATCTCATCTTCGGACAATTCATTGGAAAAACGATCTCTTATTTTCTCTTTTACTTTTCCTGAACCATTTCGCAACACATGCTGAAACGCTTGGTACTCTCCATGCAAATCACTTACAAAGTGCTCTGTGCCCTTTGGCAAGTCGAGGATGGCTTCAAGGTTAATAATTTCCGTTACGACCTTTTCTTCACTATCATATTGCTGTGCCAATAAATCTAAAAATGTGTTTTTCAAAACTGCATCCCCTTTGTAAACTTCTAATCTATGTAATGACCTAGGATTTTTAATAGTACTTCTATTATAACGGAAAAGCATAGGGGAAGTGAACACACTGGAGAAAGGATTATGGAATTAGAAAAAAATGGAGGGTAATTCCCTCCAAGTGATTTAATAGTTTTCGATAAATTGCTGACGCTCTTCCTCAATTTGCTTTATATTTTTCTCACTTACAACAACTTCTTCCTTTAAGCCCCTGATGATCTTCTCCACATCATATTTTTTATCTTGTACTTGATCACGTGCTTCATTAATTCTGTCTTGAACCATAAAATCAACAAAGAATCCATCCAGGAAGAAATCCGCAAACTTAAGCATTCCAGAGATATCTACTTGAATATTTACCTCTTCCTGAACATCTAATAACTCTTTTTGGAAACGGCGCATGCTTGTTTGTGCTTTATGGATTGCTGCTGTAGCCTCATCCATGTTGCTATGCTTAATGAGTCCGGAAATTGCCCCTCCCCCAAACATATCGAACATTCCCCAGTTCGCAGCACTATCTAGAGAGGCTAAAGCACTTTCCAAATCCCCCACCACATTGGCCCCTGCCTTAATGGCTTCATTCAGTTCAATTTGGTAGGCACGCTCATCACCTTCACGCTCACTTAATTCGTATAAAGTAGCCGCTGAAGAAGTATTGCTTTGCTTAATATCCTGCTCTTTTTCGGCAAACAGTCGCTGATAAGTCGCTTCTACGTCCCCTATTTTTTCTAACTCGTATCCTAAATCTGCTAATGCTTGGTCTATTTCTTTTTTCGTTTTCTTCGCCTCTTCTAATTCCAACTGAACAGCAACGACTTCTTGTTTTTCCTGTTCAATCCGTTCTTCCTTATCACCTTTCAAAGCTAGAAAAACCCCAGAAATACTAAACCCCTCAAGCTTCTCCACATCTTTTTCCTCTTCTTCTAGTCGCGTTGTTTGTTTCTTAATCACTTCTTCTATTTCAGCAAGCTCTGTTTCATAGTCCTCTACTTGCCTTTCCCATTTCTTTTTTCTTCTTAGATCTGCTTTTACCTGTATCAGGGATTCATTTAAACGTTGTGCCATGCTCATTCCTCCTCCATCCATCTAGTATACGTACGAAAAAGCCTTTAAAAAGTTTCAGGATGGCCAGGGAATGGATCGTCCAACGAATTATCGATCGCACTATTAAAAGCTCCATTAGTTAATTGCAATGAACAAGCGGTCGATTGGCTCACGCTATTGGGTGATTGCACTGCTGGGCGGTCGATTGGCTCACACCATTGGGTGATTGCACTGCAAACGCGGTCGATTGGCTCGCACTATTGGGTGATTGCACTGCAAACGCGGTCAATTGGCTCGCACTATTGGGTGATTGCACTGCAAACGCGGTCGATTGGCTCACAACATTGGTTGATTGTACTGCAACAGCGGTCGATTGGCTCACATCATTGGTTGATTGCACTCCAACAGCGGTCGATTGGCTCGCACTATTGGTTGATTGCACTGCTGGGGCGGTCGATTGGCTCGCACCATTGGTTGATTGCACTGCAACAGCGGTCGATTGGCTCACACCATTGGGTGATTGCACTGCAAACGCGGTCGATTAGCTCGCACCATTGGTTGATTGCACTGCAACAGCGGTCGATTGGCTCGCACTATTGGTTGATTGCACTGCAACAGCGGTCGATTGGCTCGCACTATTGGTTGATTGCACTGCAAACGCGGTCGATTGGCTCGCACCATTGGTTGATTGCACTGCAACAGCGGTCGATTGGCTCACACCATTGGTTGATTGCACTGCAAACGCGGTCGATTAGCTCACATCATTGGTTGATTGCACTGCAACAGCGGTCGATTGGCTCGCACTATTGGTTGATTGCACTGCAAACGCGGTCGATTAGCTCGCACCATTGGTTGATTGCACTGCAACAGCGGTCGATTGGCTCGCACTATTGGGTGATTGCACTGCAAACGCGGTCAATTGGCTCGCACTATTGGGTGATTGCACTGCAAACGCGGTCGATTGGCTCACACCATTGGTTGATTGCACTACAAACGCGGTCGATTGGCTCACACCATTGGTTGATTGCACTACACATGCAGTCGATTGGCTCTCCTCGCCCCACCACATTAAGATCGCTCACCCACCAACAAAAACAAAAAACCCCAGACAAAGGCAAAGCCTTCATCCAGGGTCCTCAATATTCATTCATTACTTCTGGTTAACAAGTTCTTCTTCAACCGGACCTGCTTCAATCGGATTTCTGATTAGATAATCAAATGCTCCTAATGCTGCAGTAGCTCCAGATCCCATTGCGACAATAATTTGGTTATAAACACTGTCGGTACAGTCGCCTGCTGCGAACAATCCGGCTACTGTTGTAGCACCATGTTTGTCAACAACAATTTCACCAATACGGTTTTTCTCTACAGTATTGTCAAGCCAACCTGTATTTGGCACAAGACCAATTTGGACAAACACACCTTGTAGATCGATATGTTTCTCTTCATTTGTCTCACGATCTAGATAACTAATGCCATTTACATTATCGCCGCCAGTAATTGCTGTAGTCTGAGCATTTTTTACTACCGTAACGTTAGGTAATTTAGCTAGACTATTTTGCAATACGTCATCAGCTTTTAGTGTATCAGAGAACTCAAGAACCGTAACATGGTTGACGATCCCAGCTAGGTCAATCGCAGCCTCGACACCAGAGTTTCCTCCACCGACTACAGCTACGTCTTTTCCTTCAAACAATGGGCCATCACAGTGTGCACAATATGCTACACCTTTGTTAGCGTACTCTGCTTCTCCAGGTACACCAAGCTTACGCCAGCTTGCACCAGTTGAAGCGATAACGGTTCTACTTTTCAACACAGCACCATTGTCTAGTTCTACTTCAAACATGTCTTTCTTTTCAAGTCCGCTGACAAGTTGCAAATTCAATACATCTATTTCGTAGTCTTTCACATGTTCCTCTAGGCTTGCAACAAGTTTCGGCCCCTCCGTGCTTTTCACACTAATAAAGTTCTCGATGCTCATTGTGTCCAGAACTTGACCACCAAAACGTTCGGCAACGATCCCTGTGCGGATTCCTTTACGTGCAGCATAGATGGCAGCACTAGCTCCAGCTGGGCCTCCACCAACGACGAGTACATCATATGGTGCTTTCTCAGATAGCTCAGAAGCATCTGGGCCACTACCTAATTTGGCTAGCATTTCTTCGATCGTCATGCGGCCACTGCCGAACTCCTCGCCATTCAAGGTTACAGTTGGCACAGCCATAATGTTCTTGCTTTCGACTTCTTCCTTGTACGCAGCCCCATCAATCATCGTATGGGTGATACCAGAATTAAGTACACTCATCATGTTTAGTGCCTGTACAACATCCGGGCAGTTATGGCAGCTAAGACTGACATATGTTTCAAAGTGATATTCGCCGCTTACTTGCTTAATTTGGTCTATAACACTTTGATCAACCTTTGGAGCTCTTCCGCTAACCTGCAGTAAAGCCAAGACGAGAGAAGTAAACTCATGCCCGAGCGGTACACCAGCAAAAGTTACACCTGTGTCTTCCCCAACACGATTCACACTAAAGCTAGGGGTACGTTTTAAGCTTGCCTTTTCGATCGTGATTTTCGAGGACATGGAGGCAATCTCATCCACGAGTTCTTGCATCTCTTTGGAAACCTCATCCTCACCTGTACTAACTTTAAGTACAATATCACTTTCCAGTAACTGAAGGTATTGATCTAGTTGTGCTTTAATATTTGCTTCAAGCATGCTTATCGCACTCCTTAAATTTTACCTACTAGGTCTAGGCTTGGTGTAAGTGTTTCAGAGCCTTCTTCCCATTTAGCTGGGCAAACTTCACCAGGATTTTTACGAACATACTGTGCTGCTTTGATCTTGTCAACAAGCACACTTGCGTCACGGCCAATTCCGTCAGCGTTAATTTCAACTGTTTGAATAACACCATCTGGATCGATAATGAACGTACCGCGATCAGCAAGACCAGATTCTTCGTTTAATACTTCGAAGTTACGAGAAATAGTTTGGGATGGGTCACCGATCATTGCATACGTAATTTTTCCGATTTTTTCGGAAGTATCATGCCATCCTTTATGTACAAAGTGTGTATCTGTAGAAACAGAGTATACCTCAACACCAAGTTCTTTTAATGTTGCATATTCATTTTGAAGATCTTCTAGCTCTGTTGGGCATACAAATGAGAAGTCTGCTGGGTAGAAGCAAACAACACTCCATTGACCTTTGAAATTTTCTTCTGTTACATCAACAAAGTCACCGTTGAAATAAGCTTTTGCAGTGAATGGTTTTACTTCTGAACCGATTAAAGACATTGTTAAATTCCTCCTATGTGTTGTTAATAATAATTATTCTTATAAAAGTACATTATGGTATATTGTCCATTATTGCAAGAGATATACAAAAATCAGGCCTTTTTTCACACTATTTTCACATTCAGTTTATGAAACCGTTCTCATTTAGGGTTAGTAACTGAAAATGATTATTTTTAAATATTAGATTGTTTTTTTAAAACGAATGCATAACGATGTGATGGTTGTTATAATTGCATTACAGTTAAACGATCCATATTAGTATTATTCTCTTCAGGTTTTTATAAACGTGTATTAAAATTGGAGGTAATAAAATGGGATTTCTCGATGGGCTAATGGGGAACGCTTCAAACGTTGACAAAAGCGAAATTAAAAAGGATTTTGGGAAGATTTTAGTTGATGGTGAAGAAGTAAGTGTAGCTTTCAAAGTAATTCGAGATTTATTTATTTTTACGGATAAGCGGCTTATTTTAGTTGATAAGCAGGGACTTACTGGGAAGAAAACAGATTATCATACCATTTTATACAAGAGTATTTCACATTTTAGCATTGAAACAGGTGGAAATTTCGATTTAGATGCCGAGCTGAAGATATGGATATCAGGGAACGCCCAGCCACTTGTGTCAAAAACTTTTAAGAAAGATAATAGTATCTATGATATTCAGAAGGTGCTTGCAGCTGCTTGTGGGTGATTAGTAATTTAGAATCTCTAATAGTACCAGATTAAATAACGAGGAGCGTTTCACATGTCAGTAAAACTACTTCCTTATTTAATAATGGACGGAAATGCAGCGGAAGCTATTGAATTTTATCAAAAAGCTTTAAAAGCAAAGGTACTTTATACGCAAGCTTTTGGAGATATGCCTGAAAACCCGGAGTTCCCAGTACCAGAAGAGGCTAAGCAGCGAATTGCACATGCAACAATCCAAGTTGGTGAAACAGAAGTAATGCTTTCTGACACGTTTCCTGGTCAGCCCCACCAAAATGGAAATCAAGTTGCTATCTGTATCTCTACAGATGATCCAGCGAAGGCAAGCGAGTTGTTTGAAGGATTAAGTAATGGCGGAAACGTGACAATGCCATTACAAGAAACATTTTTTAGTCCGGCTTATGGCATTGTTACCGATAAATTTGGTGTGAATTTTCAGATCCACACTCAAGGGGACTAATAAAGTGAAGCTTCATTTGGTGAAGGGTCCCCTCCCTCCCCTACCAAATGTTAGTTAAACGACCATTATTGGCAGTTGATCCGCGGGGTCTTACTGCTGGTTAAAGCGGGATAAAACGACCTATACGCAGGATTATTTAAAATGATAACAGAGAAAGCATGGCTACTTATTAACTATAGCCATGCTTTCTTATCGGATGTAAAACCTATGATAACCCTACTTTGCATTCTTATCTGGTTGATGGATACCAAAGATATTCCCTTCCGTATCTGTATAATACCCTTGCCATGCCATTCCTGGTAGAGCATACTTAGGCAAAGCAACCTTGCCACCAGATTCTAGTATTTTAGATTCTGTTAAATCATAGTCCTCTACACTCATGGTACAAGCATACCCATTCATAGCTTGATTTAGCTCTGGCGGAGCACTTTGGCGTTGCATTAAAGCTCCATTAATGCCAAGTTCATTGTCATCACCAGTTACAGCGCCACAATATGGCATTCCAGCATAATCACTCCAATCTTGAAAGGTCCAACCAAATATGTCACCATAAAACTTTTTCGCCCTTTCCATATCATCTACGTGAATTTCAAAATGTACTACACGTCCCATCATTTCCCCTCCTTATTTATTTTCCCTTCTAATTTTCTATTCATCATTCTATTAAAAGGTTTGGTCAAATTTACATTACATTAGGTCATGCAGCGTACTATTTCTCTAAGTAACTCTTTAATGCATCCAAATCCTTAGCGCAAGCCTTCTTAAAAGCCTCTGCCATCATTTTTCCGAAGAATTTTGCTATGCCTGTAAGTCCCTTTATCTCACCATATAAGGTATCTGAATGATCACCTGATGCTTCGATAACATACGTAAACACAAACTCTCCTTTGCCTGTTGTGCCTTTTGTGCCATCACAACGGAAAATAATTTTATTTGGCTCTTCAAGTTCCATAACCTCAAAATGCTCGGTTGCCTCTTTTCCGTACATTTTCCTTGTTTCTTTCCATTGACTTCCTATTTGTAATGGGCCCTCATCCAATCGCTCTATCCCTACTCATCCTTGCATCCAATCTTGGGCAGAATCAAGGTCAAGCAAGCTTTTATATGCTGTTTGCTTGTCCACTTGAATAGACCTTTCTACAGTAAACCGAATACTCAAATCTGGCTCCTCCTTGTGTCCGTGCTACTTCGGCATCCCTTGTTATACTAATTAATTCCACACGAATCCCCAATATCCCTCTTAAATTACAGAAAAAGATGACCCCCAACACTAGGAATCATCTCTTCTACTAACTATTATTCTTCATCATCAAGCACATTATATGCTTTTTCATATAACATCATCTGGCTATCTACTTGTTTCTCACCAGCGTCGGCTTGCACCTTATAATAGGTTCCGTCGTTTCTTTGTTCTCTTGCGTTCATATTATCTGCCAATGATATTTCTAGTACTTCTTTTACCCGATTTTTAACAGGCTGTTCATAAATTGGGAATAATAGCTCTACTCGCTTCTGCATATTACGCGTCATCATATCTGCAGAGGATAAGTAGATCGCTTCATCGCCATCATTATAAAAATAGAAAATCCTGCTATGCTCCAGAAAACGGCCGACAATGCTTCGAACGCGAATGTTTTCACTTACTCCCTCAATCCCCGGCTTTAAGCAGCAAATCCCTCGTACAATCAAATCTATCTTCACACCAGCTTGGGATGCTTCATAAAACTTCTTAATAATATCTTTATCGGTTAAAGAATTCATTTTCGCGATTATGCGGCCATTCTGGCGTTTTTTCTGGAAATTAATTTCTTTATCAATATAGCGGATAAAATCCGATTGGATATCAAATGGCGCCATGGAAAGGTGGTTAAAGCTTGGTTTTTCCATGAACCCGCTCAAATAATTGAAAAAGTTGGTCGCATCAATGCCGAATTTCCGTTTCTTCGTAATAAGCCCCATATCCGTGTACAGTTCAGCCGTTGAATCATTATAATTTCCAGTGCCAAGATGTACCACTCGTTCAATCTTATCACCAACTTTGCGAACGATTAAGGTAATTTTACTATGGGTTTTTAAGAAATTCATACCATAGATAACGTGACAGCCTGCTTTTTCAAGCTCCTTGGCCCATTGGACATTTTGCTCCTCATCAAAACGGGCCTTTAACTCAACAAGTACTGTTACCTGTTTTCCATTTTCCGCTGCTTTTTTTAACCCTTGGATAATTGGCGAATCGCCACTAACACGATAGAGCGTTTGTTTAATTGCCAATACACTTGGGTCCTCTGAAGCTTCTACCACCATGTCAACGACTGGCTGAAAGGATTCATATGGGTGGTGAAGAAATACATCCCGTTTCTCTGCAGCCTCAAAAATTGTCTCATTTGGCCGACAATCCTGTGGTGGCTGTGGCATGAGCTTCAGATAAACCAAATGCTCATTTTCAGCTTTTACTTCTTTATAAAAACCAAATAAATAAGTCAGATCAAGTGCACCATCTACAATATATAAATCATTTTTATGTATTTCCTGCACGCCTAAAAGAAAGCTTACTATTGCTTCATCATACTTGTCTGCACGAACTTCTAAGCGAACAGCAGCACCCCATTTACGTTTCTTAAGCTCTTTTTCGATTTCCTTTAATAAATCACGAGCACCTTCTTCATGAATAGTCATATCTGCATTTCTCGTAATACGAAATTCTGTGATAGAGCGAACCCGATAGCCTTTAAATAGTTTTTGAATAAAATGTGAGATAATGTCTTCTAGTAATATGTAGTTATTCGTTTGCTCAATGCGAATATAACGATTAAGTAGTGCTGGAACCTGTACAATCGCAGTCTTTGTCAACTTGAACTCTTTCTCTACCGTATCTTCCAACACAACTGCTAGATTAATTGATTTATTAGAAAGCATAGGAAATGGCCGATACGCATCGATTGCCATCGGCGTTAAAGTAGGAAAAATATGCTCATCAAAATACTCTTCCAACTGACTTTCCTGCTCTTTCGTCAGCTTGTCCATACCGATAATCGCTACGCCTTCATCCTCTAATTCATCTAGGAGCTGCTTATAGATATCATATTGATTATGCACTAATCGATGGTTTTTCTCCGCTATTTTGCGAAGCTGTTCTTTCGGTGTCAATCCAGCTTTATTCTCTGGTTTATTAAACCCAGCCTTCACCTGATCCTTTAATCCTGCTACACGCACCATAAAAAATTCATCCAAGTTAGAGGAAAAGATCGCTACAAATTTTAGCCGTTCCATTAAAGGATGCCGTTTATCGAAAGCCTCACCGACCACCCGCTCGTTAAATCCGAGCCAGCTAAGCTCCCGATTGTTATAATAAATTGGATTTTCTAAGTCATTGTAAACCATGTTGATCCCCCTAAAATTCAAACGTCGCCTACAGGATATTCTACATATAACGCCAAAATATCCTCTTTAAACTATTATATAATACGATTTCTTGTAGAAATAATAAGTTTTTCTAAAGATTTTAAGCAAACAAGTAATTAGGAAATGAATTGCAACTCGATATTCCGATGAAGAGCTTTCTCGATATGTTTCTTCTGTTTTTCTGCTTGGTATTGCTCTAAGCTAGGATCTTCATTGCAATAAATCATTAATTGAACACGGTCTTCTAAAAATTCCAGTTTTACATCTTCCACAATTTGTCTACCTGTTGCATCTAGGCTATAGACAAATTTGACGAGGCTGCCAATAAGCACAATCGCTTTCTTTTCTTGTTTCGTGAACCAATTCTTATATGGCTTATAAAATTGCTTGAATATTGTCTTGTTTTTATAGGAAGCAGCAAGGGCTAACGTAAGCCTTTCCTTATGGGATAATCCATCTATCGTACGATTTGCCAGAAGATAAAAGGAATGCTGGGAACTTGACTCCGCATCAATATACTTACCAAGGTTATACACGATACAAGCTTGCTCCAATAATCGCATGTCTTTTTCAGCTAGAAGATCAATGCCGTACTTGGCAACTTCCTCAATTAATTTTTTTGATAGTAGGCGTCTATGATTTATATGCGGGGCTGACAAATTATATTCATGCATCAGTTCAACTAAACTATCCTCTAGAACATTGGGATATAGATTATGATTTGATTTGCGTGACAACAGCTCGTAAAAAACACCATCACGGAGCCCTTTTCGACTTAAAATAAAGCATTTTGTGTCTACTTCCTTCATCAACTGCTCAAATACACACATCGCAGGCACAATGGTGTCTGCCCGGTCCTTTGACAATCCTTCAACCTTCTCTAATCTCTCGTGATCAAGTGAAGCTAGCTCTGTTATAATACCCGTCACGTCTTCGCTGGACATTTCATATTGATGAAGTCCTGCGAGAGGGTACGCCTTTTTATTTTGGTCGATTTGTGCCATATTTCGTGCACTACCACCAATACCGATGACTGGCACGCGTTTGTTAATTAACCATGGAAGCGTTTGGAGCTGGCTCTGAATAAATACACGTATCCCTTCAAGCGACGCTTCCTTTGAAGAATAGTCGCTTGTAAGGGATTTTAATGTTAAAGCACCGAATGGAAAGCTATGTGAATATTTTAGAATCCTGCCTTCGAAATAGGTGATTTCTGTACTCCCACCACCAATATCGATCGTAATGCCCTCTTCGATTGAAGTAGAATTGACGACAGATAAATAGCCATAGAACGCCTCTTCTTCCTCTGATAAGATGCGCATGTCCCAGCCTACTTCCTGCTTTACAAGCTCTACCAGCTCGTGCTGATTTGTTGCTTGGCGAATCGTTGCCGTTGCAATACAGGAAAGGTGGTGAATCGTGTAGGTATCTACTACTTTTTGAAAACTTCTTAATGTACTAATTAGCTTGGCTATACCTTCTTCTGTCAATACATAGTCTTCATTAAGGTTATTCCGTAATCTAGCGATCGATTTTACATTCTGCACTTCATGAAGTCTTCCAGATACGCCCTGTTTATAGATAACTAAACGCATTGTATTGGAGCCAATATCAATGATTGCATAATTATTATTCATCATTTATCACCAATTTCTAATTTCTATTTGTAAACTATATCATCGACAATATTTTCAAAAAAAATAAGGCCAGACTGTGTAAAATTATACCCTATTGTTCTCTTTTTTGGGTATATAGGTTTCTATCGGCTAAGTTTTGCCTTTGTTTAGGGGGTTTATTATTTTCCTTAATATCTTTATATAGCGTATAGCTCATAATAACCATAAAGAAAAAGAACGGGAAGGTCGTGACAATTGCAACACTTTCTACAGTTTGCAACCCACCACTCACTAATAAGGCAACGGCGCCAATCGCTATTAAAATTCCCCAAACCATCTTAATGTTATTGGAAGGGTTTAACACACCATTTTTACAATACGAACTTAACGTAAAGGTTGCTGAGTCCGCTGATGTAATAAAGAATGTGATGAGTAACAGTGCAGCAATGATACTTAAGAAAGCCCCGCCCGGTAAATAATCCAGAAATCCAAACATTGCTAAGGTAATGTCTTGCGAGACGGTATCTGCTAACTCCGTACGATTCAGATCCTCAATCATATGTAGTGCACCACCACCGAAGATGGAGAACCATAAAAAGCTAAATACTGACGGAACGATAAATACACCGATAACAAATTCTCTGATCGTTCTCCCCTTAGAGATACGGGCAATAAACCCACCGACGAATGGCGTCCACGCTACCCACCATGCCCAGTAGAAGATAGTCCAAGATTCCATCCAGATGGTTTCCGCTTCGTTAAATGTTCCTAAATGTAAACTCATTGGAATCAAATCTCCGACATACGCTCCTGTCGTACTAATAAATAGATTAATCATTTTAATCGTTGGCCCCATTAATAGTACTAAAGCCATTAATAAGAAGAACAGGGTAAAGTTTACATTTGATAAGTATTTGATTCCTTTATTTAAGCCTGTAGAGGCTGAGAATAAAAATAACACGGTAGCAATGCCAATCGTGATAATTTGCGTAGTTAATGTATTGGGAACACCCCATAAATAATTGAGTCCACTTGTTACCTGAAGTGTTGTCATCCCTAATACAACGGATGTGTTTAAAGCTGTCATAAAGGCCGAATAACCATCAATTGTTTTACCAATTGGTCCATAAATTCTTTGTCCTAAAATAGGATAAAAAGTGGAACTAATAAGCCCAGGAAGCTTCTTTCGAAATTGGAAATAGGCAACACATAAGGCTACAAATCCAAAAATCCCCCATGCTCCTAATCCCCAATGTAAAAATGTATATTTCATTGCGGCATTGGCTGGTTCTGCTGTTTCTTTCCCAAGTGGCGGATCAATAAGATGCTGTACAGGCTCTGCAACTCCATAGAATATTAAGCCAACACCAATTCCTGCACTAAATAACATCGCCAGCCAAGATACTTTACTATATTCTGGTCGATCCTTTTGGTCTCCTAACCGGATCGATCCATATCTTGAAAATGCTAAATAAATACAAAATACGATAAATGAAAAGCTTCCTACTACAATAAACCAACCAAAATTACCAAGAATAAATGCTAGAGTAGCGGAAAATACTTCATTTAACATATCGGTAAAGAAAATCCCCATGATGATAAAAATAGCTGTTAATGAAACCGAAATATTAAATACACTATTACTCTTTGACAAGAGAGACACTCCTTAATTTTTAGTCTACTTTACTTTACCATTTCTGTTATATAGAATAAATTCAGAAACATTGGATTAAAGCGAATTATCTATTACAATTAATGGAAAAGTGAAATTCACAATCTAGCCTGTTTCCTCCCTTTATAATGAAAATTGAAGACAATAAAAAGACTCCAACAAAGAAGTTGAAGTCTTGATTACACAGGGTTAAGTTGCCAATGGCTTTGGAACAAATTAAAGTCCAAAAACTATAACATGAATTCTGCTCAACATCCTACATTATCCTTGCTTACTTCTCACCCCAATACACTTTCCCTGATCACATAGTTTTAAACCTTCTAAATAAACAGCAATTATGGGTCAGGTATTCCCACTAACAGGTAAGACTCCGGGGCCCAACTGCCAGTAAGGTCCAATTCGTTCAACTAACATTTTTTGGGAAGAGAAATCCGCTCCAAAAAATGTTTCACTTTATGACTGGTTTCCCGAAGAAAGTTTATTACGGTCTATGATTATTGGTGGTTGTTCCATCCAACCGTTCTCAATCATGATATTTGCTCCATCCTCGACGTATAAGGAAACATCCATTAGACAGCGAGCATACAAAGTCCCAATATCTTTTCTTCCGTTCAGTGATAGGCCGTTTGCATATTCCCTAATTTTCATCGAAAACATATCTATTTTATGCGCCACCATGAGTTTATCAGAAAATGGCGGAGTGGTAGATGCCGTAACCAAATGATCTAAGTGAGAAGGCGAAGGTAGATTATCTTCATTTAGTTTTTTGGCCATGTTTTCGATATGTTTTTTATTAATGTTACCTCCTCTTTCTAGATATTTTTTAACTTTCTTATTTTGTGCGCCTTGACTAAAGCCTGTAATTAGTGCCTTACTTGTTACGTCATTGTTAATGTTGTCAAACAAATGCGCAACCTCCAACCCGTGAAGTGGCCTAACATCACCTACATAGCCATTTAAAAAGCTTTGACTTTGGATAAATTCCGCTTGTTTTGGGTTCGGGACATTCGGCGCATTCATCAAAATACCCTTCGATTTTAACGTATCATTTGTTTTAGCGATTAATTTCACTGTATCTTGAAGACTTTGATCAAAAAGCGCCCGTATATCCTTTCTAGTAACGATCGCGATCGCAGCAGAATAAATACTCATTCCTGCTTTTGCCGTATACTGTAAGTAATACAAATAGAAATCGTCACTGAAAAGCCTTGGTGCTTTCAAATCTACATCCTCATCAGAAAATCCTGCTGGTACAGGAAAGCCATCTTTTTTAAAAATTGATTTTATTTCTTGTACAAAAGCGTTAGACAAGTTTAAAGCATATTCTAAAACTTTCTTAATATCCTTATCATCCACATGTTTTAGATAAAAACGAAGCACGCATATTGCCATTGTATTTCCAGTATAAGTAGCCCAGAGCTTACCCATTTCAGCCGAGGTTAAATTTGATATGCCCGTATTCATTGTTAATTCTCCATTCACTATATAGTTCTTATATAGTGTGAGCTATTTTTGAGATAAGATGTATGCTTAATGGATTTAAATGAGATTTTTGTTCCTTTCAATCAAACAGATAAAAAAGCGTCCATGTGAATACTTTCATGGAGACGCTTTTTTATTTCTTTTGATGTATATTACAAGAATTTCAATCCTTCTTCCGTTTAAAAATAATCTCAAAATAAGAAGCTACCCCATACCCTTTTGTACCAGGTGCAAAAATTTGAATTAACTCCCATCCTTCTTTTTCGTGCTGGAGAATGATAGTGTGATAGTCTTCCTTTGGCTCTAGTTTAAAGCTAGATAACTCGACTCTGACGAATTTGTGTTCATACATAAAGAGATCCTCCTGTAGATGTTATAATAAATACTTAGACATATTAGACTAATTTCCTTCCTACAAGCTTATTTTTCTTTACCATTGACTCTGTGGTGCACCCCTTCGTTTACAATTGTAGTGAGAGGCAGTGAAATCATGTATAAAATAAGTGAATTTGCGGAAATCACCGGTTTAAGTAAAGAAACCCTTCGCTATTATGCTGAAGTGAAGCTCCTAGAGCCAGCTTATATTGACCCACGAAATCATTACCGTTATTACGATGATGGCAGCTTCTTTTTAGCCATTCTTTTAGGAAAACTAAGAAGGTTCGGGTTTACCATCCAGGAAATGACCTCCGTGATGGAAGACGAATCATTCTCTCACTTAGAAGACCTATTAATGCAAAAGCGAGAGAAAATACAGCTGCAAATGGAAGATCTCCGACAACAAACCGAAGAAATCGACGAATTCTTAAAATCTGGAAGGGATGATTCAAGAAATGATTGAATGGAAAGATGAGACAATAATTGAAAGAGATATTGAAACAGTTTGGAGCCTATTCTCCGACAGAAATATTAAAAAGATTATGCCCAAGGTCGAGGAACACGTCTTAGTGGAAAAGTCAGAAACAGAAGCTGGCGCAAAGCATCGACAAAGCTATCGTGAAGGAAAACGGGTGGAATCCTACATCGTAGAAACACTAGCATACGAGGACACACCACTGGAGAAACATAAGAAAATTAGTTTCATTGTTGGAAAAGCCTTTGAAATCAATCTTAGCTTCACACTGAAAAAAATAGATGAAACACACACAAAGTTCATCTACTCCGGCCATAACAAAGGTGTTAATTTTGTCGGCAGAGCCATGATGAAGCTCGCTAACAAAAAAGGCAACGAGCAAGTTGTGCAGGATTTCATGGAAAGAGTGAACCGGGAAGCGATGAAACTATAGGCTTAAAAGAGAGACAGTGCTAATAATAGCGCTGTTTCTCTTTTAAGTCTTAACGGTGTTGATCAATTAAAATTGGATTTCCATCCGGGTCTTCCACTGTGATATATGCCGGCCCTTCTGTTGATTCGTCAGCTTCTTGTATCAATTTAATACCCTTTTCCTTAAGCTCTGCTTGTAGCTCACGAACGTCTTTATAAACATCTAGATTTCGAGCATTATGATCCCAACCAGGGTTAAATGTTAGAATGTTTTTCTCAAACATACCTTGGAATAGCCCTATCACTGCTTGTTCGTTTTTCATAATCAGCCAATTCTGCTTTATGTCGCCGCCCAATGTTTCAAATCCTAGCTTCTCATAAAATGCTTTTGATTGATGAATATCTTTTACATTTAGACTTATAGAAAATGCCCCTAGTTTCATTGTATCTCCTCTTCTTATATCCTACGTTTTTTGATATACCTTTTTTATTAGAATCTACATTCAAGTCAATTTAGTAATAAAACAAGTTTCTTTCCAGCTCACCATTCCTTCGGTGACCTAACTCACAATCTGTAATCAGTAAATATTCTCTATAATTATTAGTTCAACATATATGGCTTTTTCCCTGTAGAACTTTCAAAATTATTTAATATGGCAAACTAACAGGCATAAAGTGAAACTTCATATGGTGGGGGTTCCCTTTCACCCTCGCCATATGTTAGTGAACGAATCGGACCTTTACTGGCAGTTGATCTCCCACTTAGAATGCTTATTTTCCCGAAAAAGAAATTCCGAATTAGATTGATTTTTTCTTACATCAATCTAACTCGGAATTTTGTCGCTTGCTTTTTGAAATTCAAATTAATTACCAGTCAATAACGCAATATCCTCAACAATCGTCTCTTTCTCTACAGGCTTCCCAGAGAGTGCCATGTCATAAAGGGCTCGTATTTTGTTATGCTCATCTAATAAATACATGGTGGTAGAATGATATAACACCGTACCATCTTCCAACTCATATTGCATCTGAAATTCATTGGCAATTTGCCTTGTTTTTTCCGGAGTCCCCCTTAACCATTTCCACCCCTGGGGATCAGCCTGAAAATTTGCTGCATAATCGGTTATGACTTCTGGAAGGTCATTAGCGGGATCAAGCGAGATACTGACAAGCTCTACCTTATCCGCAAACAACCCCTCTTCCTTTAGCATCGACTGTATTTCTTTAAAATCCACCATCGTTAATGGACAAATATCTGGACAATTCGTAAAGAAAAAAGCTACCAGTTTTACTTTTCCATTTGTTGATTCGAACCCTTCCCCGTGTACATCGTCTAACTGAAAGGCCTCTACTTCATCAAGGATAGGCAGTCCTTCATCACTGGGCCATAACCAATAGACAAGGAAAAAACCAGCAATCACGAAACATATCAGAAGAAGTTTAACTATCTTCTTCATCGTTTATGACCCCTTGTATTTCAACTTCATTCTTATTTTCCTCTAATTCGAGAAGGTGGGCTTGAATGGCATCATGAACACGAATAATCCCCCACATTCCTTGTTCAATATCCCAACGAATATTACCAGAGCGATACATATAATCTCCTGGATATTGATATAAACTGCCAGCCCCGTAATGTATAGGTAAATCCACAGCATGACCTGTAACAATTTCCCCTTCCACGGACCTAACTTCTGACGAAATATCTTTGTCATCATTGTTCCAATAGTGTCCATGGAGATGGAAGGTATGGGAACGTCGGCGTTCGGATGGGTTTATTAATCGTATGGTAATAGGATCACCAGCATATGCTTCAAACAATGGGGTGGAAGGATCACCAAACACTTTTGAACTGAATAAATCCTTAAGCACCGGGAGCTTATGCAACCTGTTGATCAAGCGTTCTGTACGGTAATTGAATCCCCTTGAACCATTATCATACGTGTCAACCAAGTCATTTCTATCATCTGGATCTACACCATCTAGAATGCCGTCCACAGGATCGATAATGAGTCTTCCCTTTCTATCGATAAGGCGAGCCCCATCATACATGACAAGAACAAACTCCCTTGTTTCAGGTAGAAAAGGATTGCTTAACACAACATTTGCGCCTGTTACGACCTCTTCCCCTGTGGCAGGATCTAAATAGATTGTTCCTTTTGGCTCGGCAATAAAGGCACCAAACGTACCAAGGGAGCGATGATTTCGTATATCCGCCATATCCCATAATCCACATGCACCGAGCGCATTGTTCACATACCATTTATAGGTGATCACATCTCCGGGAGCTACGGTTTGATCAGGATTAAATCCAACTGTTTCTCCTGCTGAAGTTCTTACATCATAATCAAGAAGCTGGGCATGTAAGGAAATCCTTAGAGATGGTGGATAAAATGCCTGCTCTTTCACAGGCGGGTATTTCCAAATACCGTCCGGATAAGGAAATTCCCCACGCTCCAGCCGAGACGTTAGATTTATTTCCACCACATCACCTTGGTTGGCTCGAATAATTAGCGGGTCTGGGTTTTTGCCATTTAAAATTTCTTCTACATCCTCTTCAAGGGCAAATACAATTCCAAAAGGATCTTGCTCACCCCAATCACTATAAATAATTGGTGTATGGAAAGCGACGATATTAAAGGTTTTTACGGGTGCGTTAATTGGCCCTGTAGATGTGACAATTTCAGGCTTTGCTGGAGGTTTACCTGTTGGTTCTGGAAGTGCCTTTGTCCGTTTAGGCGGTTGTGGACGGTCTCTCAATGGAATAAGGAAATCCACTTCTTCATCAAAAGCCCGTATTAATCCCCACAAGCCGTTCCATAAATCTTCCTCCGTTTCAAATGTCCACAGGTAGTCTCCTGCTCTCGGCACATACATTTGTAATGTAAATGATTCTGAAATACTAATGTGCTGCTGATCTCTAAGCTTCGTTTCAGAATCAGGATATTCAGCCTTCCATCGCAAGCCATGTATATTAAAGCTGTGTGATTCCTCCTGTGCTCCTTGCAATAGTCTTATCCGAACCGGATCCCCTTCATAGCATTGTAAAATAGGTGTAATCGGATCACAGTTTACAAACGAACTAAAGGAATAGGCAGGGTCTTTATCTTTCCCTAAACGAAATTGGAGTGGTTCGTTTTTATAATTGACCCCAAATAAACCTGGGTCATCCTGCGAACTTGGAAATTCGGGTGGTTGAAGCGGGCAGCCATCTTTATCAAAAAGCAAGGAGAAATCTTGTACCATTAAGACGAGATCACGGTAATCCGGAATAAGTGGTTGCGTAACCGTAATTTGCGTCCCATGATCCACTTCTTCCCCTGTCGCCGAATCCAAAAATGAGCTAAACCTTGGGTGTACAACCCCTGTACCAAAGACACCATGCTGTTGGTGAAAATTTGCAAACAAATGATCATGAAAGAACCATGCCTTTAACTCCACGTCAGCGAAATATTCATAACGGATCGTTTCACCGGGTAATACACTAGAGTCGTAATTCCATCCCACATTGGCTCCATCTGATACAAGTACATCGAATTTTACAAAGTGCACATGAACCCCAGACTCATAAGCTCTCGTCACAAGTTGGAATGCGTTACCGGCCGCCACTTCCGGGAGACGGTTCGTAAAGTTAATGCGTATACAGGTGTCAGCTGTCATGTGAAGCACTAATGGTTCAGGCTCCTTCTTCCCGCTTAAAACATCCTCCACGTCTTCATCCAATACATAGGTTCTTCCAATCGGGTCATTCCAGCCTTGTCGATTATACACAATCGGCAGTTGAATAAGAGAAACGTTAAACTCTTTCACAACAGGATTGTCAGCAACCTCACAAGGACTCACAAAGACGGCACCAGGTCTAGGGTTCTTTATCGATGCATTTCTTTCCAGCTTTGTCATCTCCCGACCGCCCACAATTCCAAGTGGTGGCCTTGGTGCTTTACAGCCAAGCTTTCCTGGAATAAAGTTAGGAAACCCAGGTCTTTCCTTCGTTGGCTTAGGAGGGCATGGCCTGTCTGGCAGTGGCTGCAGTTGTTCGATTAGTTCACCGTTTGGATAACATTGGCTTCCATCCTGCAGGGTATCAAAAATGCGGTTTAACCCCCACATCCCAACTCCAAAGTGTGGATATAGATGGCAATGGATAATGCCATCTCCATATGTTCCCTGAAGTGAGCCTAACCCGTAATGTGGTTGGACGGTATACCAGGATTGAGGGCTTATCGCCTGGGCATCCAATATTTCCGATTCTGTATTTTTCGGATCCTTTGACCATTGGTGAGCATGATAATGGAAGGCATGTGTTTCTTTAACCCCACCATGTACTAGCCTGATTTTAACCGGGTCACCCCGATACCCCCGCAATATTGGTGTGGCGGGATCCCCAAACACCCACGAATCATGATGCACCTCTTCTCCCTCACAATCAGGACAAACTACTCCTTCTTCTATTAGACGGGCCCGGTTTTCCATCGGCTCGTAGCGATAGTTCACCGCATGGGTGGATTCCCGCTCCTGATTGGTCATAGGATCTAACGGCCGATTTCCCGTTACATCCGTTGTTGGCATCTCATCATGGAAAATATAGGCATACTCCCGGACTGATGGCAAAAATGGATGATGCACATCCGCATAGGCACCACTGTTTAACGGGCCACCTGTCACCGGATCCGTCCACCAAGAGCCGCGTGGCTGCACAAACAAGCATCCAAATAATCCGTTTATATTTGTCCCCTTATCACTACTGTCTGGATCCCCTAAATCGGAAAACATAAAAACACCTTCGTGATTAACGTTTAAGGTATAAAGTATCTTCTCGCCTTTTTCCGCTAAAGAGCTTGGGTTTAGGCCAACATTTGCCCCATCGGAATTTAACACATTATAATCCGCTTCTTGAAAATGCATCCCTGTAGCATAATGGATTTGGTTCTCGAACAGGACCTCTACTTCGTCCCCTACATTTGCCCTGATGCAAAGAGGCTCCACCAATTTCACCGGGCTGAAGGGATTTTTTCGTACTAACTCCTTCACTTTCTGTTCGTTTTCCTTTAAGACATAGATCATTCCATCACGGTTGTAATCACCAAATTTGTTGAGCACAATTCGAATGGAAATCGCAACAACATGATAATGACGCTTCATAGCTTCCCCCCTTGATGCCTTAGTAATCATCCCTTAGTTCAGGGATTCTTGGTTGCCCTTTTTGTTGGATATAAAACACCTCGATTTGATGGATGTGGATATACCACTGCCGATTTTCCAGTTCAGAAATGGAGGTGACTTTCACATCCACTACTGCCTGGTCCTCGATCACCTCCACCAGTTTTCCAATAAACACATAAGGAAAAGATGGTGTCATAATAAAAATGTTCTTACCAATTCCTTCAATAAACTCCTCCACAAGCGCTTGATCATGGAGGACATTGACGGTAGGGTATTCCCATTCTGTATAATCTGTTTTACGGCTCATCTTTTCAAATTTCCCCCTTTATCCGGTGCAATTAACAATCAGTGAGGGTTGAACGAATCCTTCCCCCCCAATTGACGTTTTCACTTTATTACGATAATGGAATTCTCGCATCACAATCAAAGTCAGGTGTGAAATGTGCAATCTTTTCAAGCGGAATACTTAGTGGTGTTGGAAAATTAAAAAACGGGGCGTTTATCATTTTAATATTTACTGGGAAAAGTGTAAGCTGTCCTTGTTGCACATCCATTATTTCGCCACAAAACACCGGACGAAAGGTTTGCCCAAATAAATTCAGCTGATCTGATTCGGTCACAAGAAGAATACTTTCTCCTTTTAAGGCTAATAATTCTCTAAAAAAACGATCCTCAATTTCTTCTTCAATACCATCAACTGGCTTCTTTTCATTTGCCATAAAGCTCCCCCTCCTTTACGTTGCCGTTAGTTTATTTTTGTAGTGTTTAAATCCATAGCTGAACAAACTTAACCAGCGAATTGTTTCAATATATTTTATTTCTTCAAAAGCAATCTCTTCTTTCTTCCCTAGCATCGTGATTGTTAAGTTTTCTTCCGAGCTGGATATTTTTCCAATCTTTTTCACATGTTCATCAGACCAAATTTGCACCCATGTATCTTTCCACGTGTTTAAGTTTGTCTGCAAGGTTTCTTCAAAAAACTGCTGTTTTAAATTATCCCGTTTGGAAACGGTCTCGCCGAATTGGCGCAAGAGCTTGGTGCGTAGATTATTGTCATAAAGATAATGCTGGTGGGTATTTGAATAGGTAGGGATACCGTAGACAATATTAGCGGATTCGATTACAGCATATGGAATCCACACACGCTCTTTTAAATTGGTGAGCATAACAAAATCGCGACCAACCGTACTGACTTTTCCTTGCTTGTAATGTGAATCTGTGCCAATTGAAAAATAAACCTCCACCTGCTGATTTCGTTTTGCTTTAAAAAACTTCCGAAGTCTTAACAGCTTCCCGCGCTTTTTATTATGCTGGGAAATATGAAAGATGTTTGCTCTGTCCATGTACTCCATTAGTAATCGCGTTTCTTCCGTAGTGGTGATCGTCGTTGGGGAAGTAAGTCCCTGCCCGCTTCGTTCATTTCGTTCATTAATAAGATCCTTTTTCCTGCCTTCCTGTTTTCTTTGTTCAAGTAAGGATTCCGTGTATTCATTTAAATGGATTCTCTTTTTTCCATGATGGGTCCCTATCCCGCTCCCCTCCCTTCAACTTTTACACCCGTAAGGAGTAAAACAACAAACCAAATGTCGTCATAACAAGACCTGTGCCAAATAAACTAAACAACAGCATATTTGTTTCTACATCAATAAAGTAGGCAGCAGGTAACCCGCATAATGCTGGATTTTCTACAACAGCCCCAAACATGGTACCCATAATTGCCCCAATTGCACCTTGGGAAAAACCTGCTAATAAGGATTGGAATCGGGTAAGCGCTCCGTACAGGATCCCAATACTGGCCCCTACGATTGTAGAAAGGATAGCGATTGTACCCAAACTGGAAGGAAGCATAAAAAAAAGCATCATCGCAAGATTAAAGGAGAAAATGCCACTGCCAACGTTAGCCATAACCATCCCAAATCGGTCTGTGAAGAGTTTCCTTTTTTTATACATGACAACATAAAAGAAAAGACCGATCATACCATTCACCAGAAACAGGATGATTAGAAAGTGGGATATCAACTACGCATCTCCTTTCTTATGTATTTTTGGCTGAAAGAAAAACCAGAAGAAGAGAAACCAGGAAAACGACTTCAATAAATAGCAGAAAAACGATACTGTTATTGGCTGCTGCCCCTACCATTGGTGCCATGATCCCCATCATTAATCCATTTATATAGCCTGTTAAAAGCGTTTGGTAATCAAATAATGCACCAAAAATGGCCCCAATAAGCATCCCGATAACTGCTGTCATGATGGTAATGAGGACGAATTTTAATGGAAATTGATAAATAAGAAAGACTCCTGTGCTAATGGTGCCAAACCCGCCTATCAGCATCGAGATATTCATCCCAAGTTGAAAGCCAATTAGTTTTCGATTTTTATAAAGGTATAAGTAAAATAAGCCTATAAGCACGAGGTTTCCATATAACAAAACCCCTAAATTCCCCATGACCACTGGCTTTCTCCCCCAAACTTCCCGTTTTATAATTGCTATGATTTCACAGGCTTGGTCTATTCCCAGTAATCAAATCTTTACAATGAACCAATTTAGTCATATGCCCAACAACAAATTAAACGAATACCCATACACTAGGTAAGAGCACAAGAGAAAGGGGGTTGGTGACCATTCCAACTTATAAGAAGATAGAACCAACTTCTAGGGAGAAAGAGGTTTGGGATGATATAGAATGCCTGGAATCCGAATTTACGCATGGGAAAACCACCTTTAACTGTCCAAAAGTCGTTCCTGCCGGGGCGGAGGAGGATGACTTTTGTTTGCCAGAAGACTGCCCAGAACGGATCCCTCAGAAAAAATTCCCTTCAGCTAATACTTCCTTACCGCCAAAAGAATTCGAGGAGGTAAGAGAATGCATCGAGACAGCGAATGAGCTTCTTCTTGCACTCGCTTTGAGCGAGGATGATGAGGTTGATAACGAGGGTGAGGAAGAGCTTGATGAAGGGAGAAAAAGAGCACTGCAACTAAGTCTTCGGTCGTTACGGGGACAATTTGTGACGGTACATTTTAGCTGTAAAGGGAAGAAGGAAAAGGTTTCAGGCTGTTTCATGGATGCTGGTTTAGACTTTATTATTTTGGAAAATGCAGAGACAAAGAATATTACTGTTCTCCCTACTGTAAGGGTTTTATCGCTTCAGTTTGATGACGAAGAAGAAGCTGTTGCTCGGGAAAACGAACAAGAGCTGCTTACGATTAACCCTTGTTTAAGACGGAATTTAACGTTTCATTTTGGAGAGGTTGTAACGAAAAGTCCTTTCCTGATTAACCTGTTTTTCGGTTTGAATTTGAAAATGTTTTTGGATAGTTATTTGGGTTATTACTGTTATGTGAAAACAGATGTTGATGAGTATGAATTGGATGGCACGTTAGAGATGGTGAAGGATAACTTTATGTCTATTGGTAAATATGGGGAGAAGTTTGGGATTGATTATGATGTGGTTTGTGTGATTGAGCTGGAGGAATGATAACAGAGAAATAGTAAAAGTAAGATCCGAACTAAATTTACTTAATCTAGTTCGGTTCTTTTGTTACAAAGGTAAAAGGCATATAAATAGCGTAGGAAATACATGAAGACTCCTGCGGGATAATAGGCATAGGGGAGACCCCGCAGTGCGTAGCACGAGGAGGCTCCCCAGCCGCCCGCGGAAAGCGAAATGTATTTCCGGAGCGATGATTATTTATCTTACAAGGTCTCCATTTGCGTTTAAATTAAATCTCAGGATATTCTCCTGATAATTCCAAAACGACTCTACATCCTTTGTGGCGGAATAGTTCGTATGGGAGGTTGTTGGTTAGTCCGGCTAGTCTTAGGTGGATTCTTCCGTCACAGTATGGGATGACTGGGTCTTTGATTTGGTCTTTTTTGATGTGGCAATTGCAATTTTGGTGCTTTTTGTTGCAGTTAGAGCAGTGTCGGTTGCGTTTGTGTTTGTTGTTCTTGCATGCTTTATCAAAATCCAGGTTGTCTAGACATTTGTTCCGGCAATGTGGGTCTACCCATTTAATATTAGTAATCCACTTGGTTAACACTCTACTAATCTTCTTGTCATCTTGCAGCAAATCTACATAATCTATTCCAATTCTATAAATAATCCCCTCTTGTTCGTAGACACGGTACGGGGTTTTAGCTTGGCTTATCATGTTCACCCTCCTTTTCACACTTAATGTAACGTATGAAATGAAAGGGGATCTTGTTCATTAGGTATGTAATTACTCTGGATTTTTTTAATACCCAGAATGTCGGTGGATTAGCAAAAGGATTGGAGGCAATAAAGTCTCCAATCCTTTAACTAGTACTCTACTATTTTTTCATAACGCTTCACCTAAAAAAGCCCGCCTATAATATCATACAGTTTGATACAAGTTAAAACAGTAAATAACAACGCACTCAGTGAAAGGACAACATTTGAAAGCTTGCCACTTTTAAACCTCTGATCAATTTGTTTAGAATTTAATAAATAGATCAGTGTTATAGCTAAAAACGGCATAAACAACGCACCTAGAAATCCATAAAGGATGATTAAGGCAACAGGTTTACCGAAAAGATGTAAAACGATCGGTGGGAAGGTCAACCAAAAAAGATAAAACTTATAGGACTTCGTTTTACTAATATCCTCTTGCCTTACTCCTGTATGACGGGTGGTCCGGATGAAATCAGCAAACAGATAGGACACACCATTCCACACCCCTAAAATCGATGTAAAGGATGCAGCCCAAAAACCAATTAGGAAGAAATATTGCGCAGTAGGACTTAGCACTTCCCCTAGCCTACTTGAAAAAACGACAAGCGCCTCTTCTCCACTAATAATATCTCCCGTTCAGAAAATAATTGCTGTTCCAAGCACCATAATTCCCAGTGCGAAAATACTTGTTATAATGTACGCACTTAAGGAATCCCAGCGCATAATTTTAATATGACGTTTGTCCGACCATTGCTTTTCTTTCAGCCAATAACCATAGCTTGCCATCGTTATGGATCCACCAACTCCGCCAATTAATCCAAGCGAATAGATGATTGTATCATCATTTAAAACTGGTGCGATCGTATGTAAGTGTGGAAGTAGATCAGGCAATACAAATATCATAGATCCAATAACGGTGATAAACATGATCGCCACTAGTGCTGTAATTACTTTTTCAAAAAAGCCATACTTCCCAGTTAAGACTAATACATAACAAATGACCCCGTTAATAACAGCCCACCATGTTAAACTGATTTGTGGAAAAAGCGCATAAGCAGCCAGTGCACAGGATGCTGTTCCGGCAGCTCCATACACAAACCCCCAAATGACCGAATAAACGCCGAAATACCCTGTCGTCCATTTCCCAATCCCTCGCCAGCCCTCGAGGATTGTTTTCCCACTTGCTAGTGTGTAACGTCCCACACCTTCCCCAATGGCAAATTTCACGATAACCCCAAGCACAATGGCCCATAGAAAAGCAAGCCCATACTCCGCTCCTGATACAAGTGCTGTCGCTAAGTCACCAGCCCCTACCCCTGTGGCCGCTACGATAAGCCCGGGGCCGATAAACTTCCATTTTGTTGGTTCTTGTTTACTAGAATACGACTCTAGCTCATTTGTTTTTAGATTATCTTGCATGATTTTCCTCCTAACTCCCTCTTGCCATTCTCGAATTAATTATAATTTTCGCAACATTATAGTAGCATAACGAAATTACATTTGTATACGCTTTCCATCACATTCACATCAATAGTGCTAGAAGTAAATGTAACGCTGCCTAATGGTGTTATTTTAGCTACTCCCCTTTCCCCACATTGAAGACAATCTTTCCCAATCGCCAACTGAAATTAAGAAAATGTAAATTTTACACACTAAATTTACAATCAAATTTCCACTGGGTTCGACAAAACACCCAGAACCCTCACCACGAAAGACTTAGAGCCTTCCCAATTAAATTTTCCAAAAAATGACTCATTGAGCGAATTTACAAAGGGTTAACTAAAAAGCTAATTCTAGTTTAAACCACCTTAATATCCATGTTTTATAGTAGTTAGTGAAGGCAGGTGATGACATTGGACTTACATATTCATACAACGAAATCAGATGGTGAATTAACGCCTGAAGAAATTGTGCAAGAAGCAGTCGAAGCCAGACTTTCGATGATAGCCATTACCGATCACGATCAAATTGCAGGATATCATGTGGCAAAACCGCATGCCGAAAAAGCGGGCATCAGGTTAATTCCAGGTATTGAGTTAAATACAGACGGAGAAGACGGCGAGCTTCACATTCTGGGGTACAACTTTGACCCACATGCTGAAGCATTGGACAAGTATATCGCCTGGCGCACAGAAGACCGCAAACAATGGGCACGCAACATTGTGAAGAAGCTAAACGAGTTAGACTACGACACCGCCTTTGATGCCTGCGCCAAGCGAGCAACAGGAGGCATTATTGTACGAACCCATATCGCGGACGAACTTGTAAGCAAAGGCTATTTTCCAAATTCCAAAGAAGCTTACACCTCCCTCCTCCAAAAAGGTGGCCCAGCTTTCCTGAAGCGCAGTGTCTTTACTGCAGAAGATGCTATTAACTTAATTCACAGCATCGGCGGCGAAGCTTATCTCGCCCATCCAGGCATTTATCCATTTGAGATGTCGATCGAAAAGCTCGTTTCATACGGACTTGATGGTGTCGAAGTATTTCACTCCAAGCATACGCGTGAACAAACGGCATCCTATGAAAAGCTAGCAGAACAACTTAACTTGAAAATATCAGGTGGCAGTGATCATCATGGACCGAACTCACGAAATCCTTTCCCAGTCGGTAGTGTCCGTCTGAGTGATGCATGTATAACACAATGGAAAGAGGAGGTTTTCCGTACATGAAAATGTTTCTATCATCTCCAGTATGCTGGGCCTATCCAGTAGATGAGGTTATCAGACAGGCGAAAGATTACCAATTTGATGGTGTCGAGATTCGGGTGGAACAGGTTTGGTTTTATCAAACAGAGTTGGCAGCAATTCGCAAGGCAAAAGAAGAAACAGGCTTGGACATATCGATACACGCACCAGCCTGGGATCTAAACCTTTGTTCCATTAATGATGGGATCGCGAAAAAATCTGTGGAGGAAACAGAAATTGCGTTACAGCTGGCACACCAATTAAGGGCTACGATCATGACGATGCATCCAGGCCATCTGTCGCTTGCAAATCAATTTCAGGAGCTAAGTCATCAAAAGTTAGTCCAAAATATCACGTATTTGGCCGAAAAAGCAGAGCAACTCGGTGTGACGATTTCGCTTGAGCAAATGGAGCCAATCAAAAAGGAATTCATCACAACACCAGAGGCGACAAACGAGCTGTTAAGCCATTTACCAGAAACGGTGAAAACGACGCTCGATATCGCGCATGTTCCGCTTGATCGGAAGCCTGAGAATGATTTTCAAAAACTACAACGCATCAACAACATTCACATTAGCGACTCCACCCACTCCAAGTATCATGTACCACTTGGCGAAGGAGAAATAGCATTCACCAACATTATCGCACTTTTGAAGCAATCCGATTTACCAGTAGTATTAGAAGGCTTTGACAAAGGGCTTTCCTTGGAAGTATTAAAACAAAATGTCTCGCAGCTACAGGCGTTTCAATTATTAAGGAGGGAAACACTTGAGAATTCTAGTCACCAACGATGATGGCATTTTTCATCCAGGAGTTGAAGCAATGGTTTCTGTGCTTCAGCATTTCGGCGAGGTATATGTCGTCTGCCCTGATAAAGAGCGGAGTGCCATTAGTCATTCCATCACATTAAGACATCCAATTAAGGCAATCCGAACCAATATCTTTTCCACTGGCGTTTCCTCATGGGTCGTCAATGGTACACCAGCTGATTGCACGAAGCTGGGCATCGAAGTATTAATGAAGGAGCCGCCAGATATTGTTTTTTCTGGTATTAATATCGGTCCGAACCTTGGACGAGATATTTATTATTCCGGAACGATTGCAGGGGCAAGTGAAGCTTCCCTGTTTGGGATCCCTGCTGTAGCGGTATCCCTGGCATCGTTTGATACGGCGAATGTCAATTACCAGCAAATCAAAGCATTATTTTATCAAATTGGGGAGGTGATTCTTCAGAACAAGATTCCAAATGGGATGCTACTAAATGTTAATTTGCCCTATACGTCAAAAGAATTGTGTCGCGGTGTCAAGGTTGTGCCATTAGATATGTCGGTATCGAGGTACCAGCATGTTGGGTTAAACGGTCCAAATGGCGATGTGTATTATTGGTTAAAGGATACGTACCAAGAGTTAGGTGCATTAGCAAAAGGTCACGATTTCAGTATGCTGAAAGAGAACTATGTCACGGTTTCCCCTATTGAAAATAAGGCGATCACAAAACGCAGGATCGACCATGTTAGCAGATGGTTTAATACGTTCAACCAAACAAAGGAGGCTTTTTTCCATGTCAAAAACTAAATTATCCCTATTAATCGTTAGCATTATTAGTGTCTTTACATTATTAGCAGCCTGTGGTGAAACATCATCTGAAGAAGGTAATGCAAGCAGTAGTGACGTTTCTGGGGAGTTAAATTTCTACACATCTCAGCCTGATGCCGATGCCGAGCAATTGGTAAGTGCATTTAGTGAAAAATATCCGGATGTTGAAGTAAGTGTTTTCCGCTCTGGTACAGAGGAAGTAATCAGTAAAATTCAAGCAGAAAAAGAAGCTGGAGATGTGCAAGCAGACATGCTGTTAGTAGCAGACTCTGTAACATTTGAAAGCTTAAAAGAACAAGACATGTTGCTAGAATATAAATCTGACGAAACAGAAAGCATCCCTGAAAACTTTGTAGACCCTGATGGCATGTACACTGGAACAAAAGTCATGTCCACAGCTTTAGTGGTTAACACTGAAAACGTGAGTGAGATGCCAACTTCATGGAACGTCCTTGCAGACGCTGAATCAAGCGGTCAAGTCATCATGCCAAGCCCGCTATACTCTGGCGCAGCTGCTTATAACCTGGGCGTGCTGACAAGAAACGATAACTTTGGCTGGGAATTCTATGAAGATATTCAAGCAAATGACCCAATGATTACACAAGGTAATGGTGACGTACTTAAGGCAGTTGCAAGTGGCGAGAAAAACTATGGCATGGTAGTAGACTTCATTGTCGCACGTGCGGCAACAGATGGTTCTCCTGTTGAGCTTGTTTATCCTGAAGAAGGTGTACCAGTTATTACAGAGCCAATCGGAATTATGAAGGATACGGAAAATGAAGCTGCTGCAAAAGCATTTGTAGACTTTGTTCTATCCCAAGAAGGACAAGAACTAGCAGCGGAAATTGGCTACACACCAATCCGTGAAGGTGTGGAAGCACCAGAAGGTCTGAAAACCATTGAAGAAATGGATGTACTAGAAGCAGATATCAACGAATTGTACCAAAACCGTGAGCAAGACAAGGAGCAATTCAACCAATTATTTGGAGAATAAGGGGTATCGCAGCATGGAACAGAATAATCAAAGAGGAGTAATGCCGAATTCGGCATTACGTTCTCTTTTTTCTTATAAAAATACACTCAAACTTTTAGGGATCATTGCCATTTGTTTTATCTTCCTTTTACCAATATACCGATTAATCATGCTTAGCTTTACGTCTGATGGGGATGTCACATTAGAAAATTACACGACCATTTTGCAGGATGCTACGACGTGGAAAGTGTTGAGCAATACGCTGATCGTTGTAGCTGGTTCAACGGCTATTGCCCTATTCATCGGGATTGCCCTGGCATGGTTGGTTGCGTACACCGATATTAGAGCGAAACGATTGATGCAAATTTTTATCATCTTGCCATTTGTGATCCCATCCTACATCACAACCTTAGCATGGACACAATTTTTAGGAGCTGACGGGCTTTATACAAAGCTCGGCGCCCTATTGCCGTTAAATATAGAACCAATTAATTTATACAGCCTGGCGGGAATCGTTTTTGTCCTAGGTTTTTCGCATTACCCGCTCGTTTATTTACTTACCGTTAGTGTGTTTCGAAAAATCCCACGCGAGCTTGAACTGGCTTCACGTGCATCTGGGGCAAAACGCTGGGCTACATTTCGCAAGGTAAACCTGCCACTTGCCTTACCGGGTATTGTGAGTGGTGGCTTCCTTGCCTTTCTAGCAAACTTAGATAACTTCGGGATCCCTGCTTTTCTCGGAATCCCGGCACAAATTAATGTGTTAAGCACGTATATTTACCAGCAAGTCGTCGGCTTCGGACCTACAGCCTTTGCACGGGCGGCAACCTTTTCTGTTATTTTAGGTGTCGTGGCGTTACTCGGTACAGCTGTGCAATGGTTGTTTCTACGAAAATCAAAACGACTGGAAACAACGATGGAGGATAAAAATCCCCGCTACTTTTTAGGGAAAAAGAAATTGCCAGTAGAAATCTTGATCTGGCTCTTCTTCTTTGTCACAGGCGTTGTGCCATTGGTATCGATGGGCATGACGTCGTTAGTGACAGCTTACGGGGTGGATTTCTCCTTCAGTACGGCAAGTCTGGAAAACTATCAATTTATCCTGGATTCAGGGTCGAAAGCGACAGAAGCGATCGGGAACAGCTTACAGCTTGCAGGGGTTACGACTGTCATTGGGATGATTATCGGAACTGCAATTGCCTACATGCGTGTCCGTAAGCCAAACTTCTTGAGCAAATTTACCGAGGTTTCAATCGGACTCCCTTATGCCCTACCAGGAACCGTCATGGCGTTAGCGATGATCTTTGCCTGGATGGAGCCAATTCCTGGCTGGAACCCTGGCATTTACGGATCGATCATCATTCTATTTATCGCCTATATTACGAGATTCCTAATCTTACAGGTACGAGGAAGTATTACAGCTGTGATGCAGGTGGATATTTCGATTGAAGAAGCAGCACATGTGAGCGGGGCAAAAGGCTGGCCGAAATGGCAGAAGATTATGCTGCCACTGCTTATACCAGGTGTGTTAACTGGTGCCTTCCTTGTTTTCTTGAGTGCGTTAACCGAGCTAACCGTTTCCTCCTTACTTTGGTCGTCCAACTCGGAAACGATTGGTGTCGTGATCTTCGGCTATGAACAGGCAGGCTACAGCACCTATTCCACCGCATTTTCCAGTCTGATTGTAATGCTCATCATGCTTGGCTTTGCGATTCTTTATTTAGGACAGTCCTATTGGAACAGAAAGGTAGGGAAACGAACATGACAACGATGATTGAAGACTTAGTGAAACGCTTTGGGCAAACCACCGCGTTAAAGAAAATAGATATCGAGATTCAGGACGGCGAATTTATTGCCATCCTCGGCCCCTCAGGCTGTGGGAAAACAACCTTGCTTCGCTTATTAGCAGGCTTCGATTCCCCAACAGAGGGAAATATTACGATTGGGGAGAAGCAGGTGAGCAGCAAGCATGTCACCCTACCGCCAGAAAAGCGAAATATTGGGATGGTCTTCCAATCATTCGCCCTATGGCCACACTTGAATGTGAGAAAGCATATTGAGTTCCCACTAATCCACCATCAATATGTACCGGCAGATATTAAAGGCAACACAGCAAAACGCGTTGATGAGGTCATGAATATCATTGATCTAACCGAACTCGCCAACCGCATGCCGAGTGAATTATCAGGTGGACAAAAACAGCGCGTCGCTCTAGGACGCGCCATAGCGCCAAAGCCAGAGCTGTTACTTATGGATGAGCCGCTCAGTAACTTAGATGCAGAGCTGCGCATGGAAATGCGAAAAGAAATTCAAGAGCTACACCGACTCACCAATGCAACGATCGTGTATGTCACCCATGACCAGGGCGAGGCATTAGCGATGGCAGATCGGATTGTGGTGATGAATAAGGGGGAAATCGAACAGATTGGCACACCACAGGAGATTTATAGTCTCCCTACTTCACCGTTCGTTGCAAACTTTGTTGGGAAGGCGAATTTAGTTGAAGGTACGTGGGATAGTGATCATTTCACTCCTGCTCAGTATCCTGATATTAAGTGGCCGGACTTAGGTGTTTCGATGGAGTTGAAGAAACAAGGTATTTATCCGGTTCGGCCCGAGCAGCTTCGTCTTTCGAAGAGTGAGCATGGTGGGATTAAGGGCAGGATTACGAGTGTGCAGTATCAGGGGAAGGAGATTCATTATACTGTTGAGGCTGATGGGAAGGATTGGGTTGTGCATACGGGGATTTTGGAGCGGTTTGAGTTGGGGGATGAGGTTGGTTTGGAGTTGAGTGTTGGTTTTGGGAAGGTTGAAGTTGTTTATTCTTAATTTGTATTAAATTATGGTTTCTATCATGTAAAGATGTTTTAACAATAAGTTTATTAGGATAAAAAACAGGATACTAACTACCCTGTTTTTTATCCTTCATGGCAGATACTACTGGGATCGATATGAAGTCTCCTTAAAGCCAAGTTTGCTCCTCAATTCTATGAAAATCGTTGTTAGAGTTACATTATTCGAGAAACTTAATTACATACCGTTTTATAGTATTTTCTTTAACTTAAATTATTTTTATTGATCAGTTTATGTCTTTTAGCTTTTCAAGTTAGAAATTATTCTTGAAAATAGCCAAAACTCATATCCATCAAGATGTTTTTTTAATACCAATTTTAGCTCCTCCCAATTCCTTAATAGTGTATCCGTTTCATAACTCATTAACCTTGGTATATTTTTTTCTAATATACGTATTGAGGTAACTGGGAAACCATTTTCAACTAAAAATATGCCTATTGGAGTTTTTACTCCTAATTCAAAAAACCTAATTATGGAATCAAAAGCGAGTGACTCAGTATTAATATCTTTTTTAGCACATACATATTCTAACAAACTTGCATAAATTGAAAGTAACTTTGGGACCTTAAATTCTATAATATTTCTTATATTTGAGAACACCTCAATATATATTTTATCAACCATTTCATTATTCATGGAATCCTCTTCAACATGCTTATTGAGTTGATATTGTAATAATTGAAAGAAACCATTTTCTCTAGAATATTTTGAAGCAATAGCACCATATCTACTTACGTCAAACTCGTTTATCATTCCAATTTTTTCAAAAGATTCTAAGACACTATATATTTTTCCGTGTATTAAAAAACTTCGGATACTTGAACATTCTTTAACCGTTCTTTTAAGTTCATCACCATCTTTGTTTGCGAGAAATTGAATTAGGTCAACCTGTTTAACCTTATCTACTAACCTATTTCGCACAAATACTGAATTATCAATATTAAACTGTCTTAGATATTCTTCCCTTTTTTCTTTTTCTAATTTATTTACATTACTTAAATCTTCTGAATTTGTGTTATCAATGTCAACATCAGATAACTTTTTATCGCTGAATGTTATAAAATCTAGCTTTTCTTCTTCTTCTTGAAGCTTGTCATAAATCGATTTTTCAAGGTAGAATATTCTACCTACAAAATGATGATAATACCTTCCAGCTCTACCGTTTATATTCTTAATATCAAAGGTTTTTAAATCCTTATTTCCCTTCATCTTACCATAAAAAATTATATTTTTGGCATTGGTATTAACCCCTTCAGTTATTGAAGTAGTTGTAAACAATACTCTTAATTCTCCGCTATTAAAGAAATCTAATATCGCACTTTGAATATATTTGGGAAAAGAACCGTGATGAATCCCCATGCCTTTTTTTAGCAACATTATAATAGTCCAATAAAGATGGGTGGACGACCTTTTAAAACTTATTGTATACCTTCTCTCTAAATGATTAATAAACATTTTTAATTCTTGTGATATACCTTCATTTATGTTTAAAACATCCATGGATTCTCTTGCGATTTGCGTTACCTTTGACTTAGTTCCTGCATATACGATAGTTGGGCCCATATCTCTTTTCTCAATTAGGTTAAGTAATTCCCTTAGTTTGTAGTATTTCGAATTGCTATTTTCATATTCAATATAATAGTCCTTATTAAAGTAAATTCTTTTTGTCCATGCTCTTATGTGCTCTTTCCTTACTAGCTCCGTTTTTATTTGAATTGCCTTAACAGAATTCTTGTTAATAAAATTGGACAAACCTTCTCCAATATTTTCTAAATTTATGTATGGACCTGCTAAATAAAAGTCCTTTACAGATTTTGATAGTAGGTATAAAATGATTCTAAAAACCCTATCCCTCTCACTTTCATCCTTCTCATCCAATTCTGGTGATTCAAAAAAGTTATCTATTTTATATATTTCGTCTAAGAAAAAGAAGTCAAATTTAAGCTCAGGGTAATCGTTTAGAATCTTTAGTACCCTTTCAGGAGTCAATATAAAAAGATTTCTCCTACTGGTTTCAAATTCCACATGAGTGTTTTTCACAATATTATAGTTTAATCTGTTTTGTTTAATAAAGGATCGAAAACTATTTACATTTTCCTCTAATAAAGACAAAGTAGGAAAGATTAGCAAAACATTTTGATATTGCTTGATATTTTGGTATATCATCTCTTTTAGGATAAAAGTTTTTCCAAACGATGTGGGTGCACTCACAAGCATTCGTTTAACATCTAAATTGGTAAATGTATCTATAATTTCTTTTTGAAATTTATCTAATTGAACACCTGTGTTACTAGAATAAAATTGGTTAATCACTTCATTTTTATATATAAATGAAACATTAGTATCTCCAATGTCATCTGGTAAAGAAATGTTATTTAACACATTATATCCAAAAGTCCTCATTTTTTGACTTGCCACATACAACAATTCTTTTGTTAAAGGGTCAGAAAAACCAATTTTTTCATCTGAAATTTTGCAAACTAAATCTCTTAATTCCTCAAACTTTTCAGTCGATTCATCGTATAAGTTTATCGATTTTATAAGTTCCCTTATTGCTTCCATTTCAAATTCCCATACTTTCCCTTAATAGTTGTAAATCCCTAATGGGTATTACCCAAAGTAATACTTCATATTCATTTGAAATTAAATCTTTAAACTCTTCTTCATAGGTACTTTGAATACTTTTTATTTCTTCTAGTATTTCATTATCTAATTTATCTTCAAGCTCATATATACTAGGACGATCATACGCTAATAAACAGATGAAAAATACATTAACATTTTCTTTCTCAAATAACTCGCTTAATTTTGTTGCTCTTTCGTCAATAGATAGTGTTCTATTATCCCATGAAACATCATTTATCATTTCTAGTAATTCTAATGCCTTAGGTAAGGTTCTTTCTTCTTTATCTGCTATAAAGAACAACTGGTCAGCTGTATATAACATATTAGCCTTTCCATTTAAGTCTTTCTTTATGTCAGAGACACAATATGACCTCCTTCCCATTTTAGCTTGCCCTAGCCATAAATTCTTGTTTTCCTGTGAATCTACTGATATATGCAGTCCATCATACCCCTTAATTTCTTGATTATCTGAATGTTGCCTATAAATTGCTCTTGTTGCTAACTTATTCACATTATTTGTATAGAGAGTAATTAATAAATCAAGCAACAGCTCACTATACAATCCATTAGAAGCCCCTTTTCTTCGCGGGAGTCGTTCCTCTAATGCAAACTTTGCAGCTTTTTCTAAATCTCTTAACCTGCCTTTTTCGTTAGCTTTTATTACTTCTGATTCAGAATATGCGTACATAAATATATACTTCCTCATAAATTCACCTAATAGTCTTTCTGTATTAGGATCATAATGGTGTCTAAATGGTGTATATTCATGATTGTTTTTTTGGGCGTCATACCTGTAAATAAGCGAGTCTCTAAGGTGTTTTCCTATTAAATCATCAAAAATTCCATAGTATACATCTTCAGACAAAAATATCTCCCCTAAAATATTGATTATTTTCTATATTGTAACATATAGGAAATAACTATTACATTATTGTTACTATTTAACAACATATAGAATATACACTAAATCACAACTAATAGCAGTATATTTATATCATTGTTGTTCAATTAATTTGAATAGGTGTAACTGCTAAACTAAATTGAACAGTTATTGCTCGATGGAACTGAACACCTTCTACTCAAATCAACTCCCATCAGTTAGACTTATAAATATAAGTAAACTGTACGTTGGAGGACTGGGAAGATGAAACTGTCTAACTCACGGATTTCTTCCTTAAATTTTGTTAGCTCTTTCCAATTCCTAATTGGTCAATTAGTCCATTCTCCTCTTCGAAACTCATCCATATCAAATTGGATTGCATGTAAACATCGGTACTTGCCATCCTTGTTGCTTTACATAATCATCACTGTATATATGGTTAGGATCCAGTGTGTTGGAATATTTATATTTACTCAATATCTCGTTTAGCTTAGAGTTTGTTAGTATGTCTAACTTTACTGGGTTACCTAATGAACCGAATTTTAGGATATGCTTAGTTGTTGCCATATTTATTCTCCTTTAAATTTTTCCATAAAAAAGACACCTGCAATTTAAACAAGTGTCTCAATATCTCATTTCATTTTATAATTTATTATAAAAGATCCCATTACGTTCTCGACTTCTTCAACCTCTGCAACAAATTCATCTCCTGCTTGTAACTCAGGGTTTTCGCTTGATACAAAATTCAAATGTTCACCAGCTTGTAAATTGAATCCAAATGCACTATCTGGTGCAATATCTGATATCTTTACAGCCACAGTTTTACCTGTTACTTCTTCCCCGTCATTTAATGCTTTTTCAAATTCTTCGGTTGTGTAATCTGGTTCTGGACTACTGCTACTAGCACTATCGCCACATGCAGCTAAAATAAGAATTAATCCAAGCATTAAAATAAATAAATACTTTTTCACGATAATATCCCCCTTCGACTATTAATTCCATTATCAGTCAACTGTTAAATAATTACAATGAAATTCTAATAGATTTAGCTATAATTTTTTTGTTCATGATAGCTTCCATGCTTTTCTGGTATTAATTGATCGGAAGCATAAAAATTACATTCAAATATTTTATCATTTAATACATCTACTTTAACCTCAAACCCAACCTCTATAGTAAAACTGTCTTGAACACGCATTACCCAATCATTCCAGTCATCATCTATAATTCTCTATTAATTAACAGATCTATTATCTTAGGAATAAATTCTAGCAACTCTTCTTCATCATCTAGTTCTTTTTGAATATTAAGTTTTTCCATTACTAATTCGTTAAATGCCTTCATGTTTGGGAATACAGTTACTTCTTCTAAAGGTATACTCCTTTGTTGAAGGTCATCAACTAAATCAGGTTGTAACTCGCTTCCACTTACAAAATCACTATCTTGATTGATAGTAACAATCCCTTCAAACTTATAACTTTCTTCCTCTAAATAATACATCCACAGATCCCAGATTAATGCGTCTCTAAAACCACCTGCCTCTTATTTTACTTCTCCTTAAAAGGTTTCTCTAAGTAAAGTGACTTTCGGTAGATTTTTCTATATCTATATTTTCAATACTCAATAACTTGCAATTTAAAACACTTAATTCGGAAGATAACCTGGACTCAATATCAAATTTGTCTTTTATCTCAACTTTAAGACCAAATTTCTCAGCCGACTTCACATGGTTAACTAAAGTTTTTTCTTGTTCTTCTTGATGGTTAATATACTTTCTAGTTACTTCGTCAAAAGTAGACCTTTGAGTCTAGTTTACCATTTACACCCTTCCATCATTTGTAAAAAACTTTATTGTGGTTCGACACTTCTAGCTAAAAACTACGAATACAAACTATCAACACTCCTTTAATTGATTCATTTTTCTAGCCATATTTTCCACACTTGATAAATATGATACCATTATAAAAAAAGAGATACAGAGGTTAAAACCATGAAAGAACTATTATTCGAAAAGAGAGATTTCACCCCCGACGATGTAAACACTATAAAAGCACTACACCTAAATAATTATCCTATTGTATACATACTTTATAATGAGAATAAGAAGCCGTCTGCCTATATTGGACAAACTGTTCAAGCTACACGACGTTTGAGAAATCATCTAGAAGATAAAAAACGAAATAACTTGAAACACTCAATTCTGATTGGACACGAGAAATTCAATCAGTCAGCAACGTACAATATTGAATCGAATCTCATTAACTATTTCATCGCAGATAACAACTATCAGTTACAAAATGTGAGTCAGACTAGAACAAGAGTTACACATAATTATTATGAGAAATCTTTTTATAATGAAGAACTTTTTCAAGTTATTTGGGAGAAACTTAGAGAAGAAAAAATCGTAAGTGATACTGTTGAGAACCTTAGAAATAAGGATATTTATAAGTTATCTCCATATAAGGAACTTTCCCCTCAGCAGCTTGATATCAAAAATGAAATACTCAATTTTTGTAAAGAACATATAAGTAAAGAAGGAAATCATGTTATTGCCATCGAAGGTGATGCTGGTACAGGTAAAAGTGTCTTGTTAAGCTCACTTTTTAATACGATTCAAGATTTAGGTAAAGATGCTAGCTCCGATTTATCTGGGACAGATAATTACTTACTAGTCAATCACTCTGAGATGCTAAAGACATACAAGACTATCGCCAATAGTTTACCTAACTTAAAGAAAAAGAGCCTAATGAAGCCAACTCCATTTATTAATCAGAAAGCAAAGGCTCAAGAAACAGCAGATATCGTATTAATTGACGAAGCTCATTTACTTTTAACCAAGGAAGATTCTTATAACAGTTTTCGCTACCAAAATCAATTGGATGAAATTATTAAACGTAGCAAAATCTCTATTGTCATCTTTGACCCAAAACAAGTACTGAAAATCAAAAGCTACTGGAATGATAGATTATTAGAAGAAATTACGAACCAGTATAATGCGAAAACTCTACAGCTCACGGATCAAATGAGAATGAATGCCAATCCTGAGATCATCAAGTGGATTGACAACTTTGTTGCAAAAGAAATCCTTTCTCTACCGAAAGCTGAAGACTCTTCTTTTGAACTTAAATTATTTGAGGATGCTGAGACTTTTAAGGCAGCTATTGAAAATAAAAACAAAGAAGTTGGCCTCTCTCGAGTTGTCTCAACCTTTGATTATCTACATAAGAAAGATGGGAAGACCTATATTGTTGATGAAAAGGGAATAAACCTGCCTTGGAATAGTACTGAGTCAAATGCAACCTGGGCAGAGAATCCAAATTCCATTAAGGAAGTTGGCTCTATCTATACTGTACAAGGCTTTGACCTAAATTATGTCGGTGTTGTTCTTGGTCCTTCAGTGGGTTATGATGAGGAAAAAGACAAATTAACCATCGATCCATCAAAATACCAAGATAAAGGTGCATTTGCTTCAAGATCGGATTTATCATTTCAAGAGAACCAAGAAATAAAAGAAGAAATCATACTGAATTCAATCAATGTTTTGATGAAACGAGGGATACACGGACTATACATCTTTGCGACAGACCCTAAATTAAAAAAGAAGCTACTCGAGCTAAAAAGGGGAAATGACAATGAGCGATCTTCAAAGCTTAATTAACACAGTTAATGAATTTAGAGATGAAAGAAGCTGGAGACAGTACCACAATCCAAAAGACCTTGCTATCTCCATTTCCATCGAAGCAGCTGAATTACTTGAAGATTTTCAATGGGTTAACAGTGAAAAGGCACTCAAAGACAATAAAGAAAACATTCGTGAAGAGATTGCCGATGTTTTGATCTATTCCTTGATGCTTTGTTCGGATTTAGATATAGATGTGAAAGAAATTGTGGAAGAAAAGATTGTTAAGAACGGAAGGAAATATCCGGTTAGCAATAAATAATTGGCTCCCCCTTATATTCTAGTACCGAAATTGAATTGTTGGCTAAAGTGTAAATCAAATATTGTACCCAGCCCTATCCGCTTGGCTAATCAACTTGCTATTACAGTGAATAATAAAAGTGTTAAGTACAGAGTTAATAATTGCGCAACAAAATCCTAAGAAATTATATATTCCAACAGAAACACTCCAAATTATCAGAGTTTAACATTTGGAGTGTTTTACAATTTTAAACAATTTCATTAAATTAAAAAATCACTTATAACCTCACCACTCACCACAACCCAAGAACCTTCCACCAAATTCCACCAATCACTCCCCATATACAAATATGGATAAGAGATATCGCAAAACCGATGGACCACCATTTACTCTGGGCTACATAACCAGATCCAAAGAACACTGGTGCTGGTCCGCTGCCGTAATGGGTGAGACTGCCGAATAAGTTACTGAAAAAGCCAAGGATTAAGGCAGACAGCATGGGTGGTGCACCTGCTGTAATAGCTACTACTAGAAAGGCTGCATACATAGCACTTACATGGGCGGTGTTACTTGCAAAGAAGTAGTGGGAGTAAAAATAGATCAAGGCTAATGCGATTAATGCCCAGATCCAGGACATTCCACTAACCGAGTTGCCCATAAGATCACTAAACCACGGGATCATCCCTAACGTGTTTAAGTAGGATGCCATCATCACTAATACAGCAAACCATACAAGTGTATCCCATGCTCCTTCTTCTTTTTTAACGTCATTCCAAGACAAGACAGAGGCTAGAAGCAATACCGATAATCCAACTAATGCTGTCGTGGTAGGACTAATCCCAACTGCATCACCAAAAATCCATAACAATAAAATAAGTAAAAATACACTAATCATGCTTTTTTCAGGTTTCTTTAATGGTCCCATTTCACTTAACTTTTCGTCAGCAATTTTCGCTGCTTCTGGCGTTTCTTTAATCTCTGGAGGATACACTTTATAAATGAAAAACGGGATGACCAGTAAACTGATCAATCCAGGTACAATGGCCGCAATTGCCCAATTCGCCCATGTGATCGTTATTCCCGCATCCCCTGCCATGGATGCAATTAAAGGATTCGCTGCCATCGCAGTAAGAAACATCGCAGAAGTAATCATATTCCCTTGGAAGGCTGTTTTTGTTAAGAATGCCCCTATCTTTCTCTCTGTCCCATCTCCCGCCTTTGAGCCAAATGTTTCCGACAAGGATAAAACGATTGGGTAAATAATACCTCCCCCACGAGCCGTGTTACTTGGCATTGCCGGTGAAAGGATTAAATCACTAAGTAATAACGCATAAGAAAGCCCTAATGTTTTCTTCCCGAACCTTTTCACAAACATATATGCGACTCGATTACCTAGCCCTGTTTTTATAAACCCGCGTGAAATAAAAAAGGCAATAACAATCAGCCAAATCGTCGTATTTTGAAAGCCGCTTAATGCATCACTTAACTCTAAGGTACCTGTTAAAACAATGACCGTTATCGCAAGTATTGCCACAGCCCCCATTGGCAAAGGCTTCATAATGAATCCCAAAATCGTGGCAACAAAGATGGCAAACAGCTGCCACGCCCTCTCATCTAAACCTGCAGGAGCACCTATAAACCAAATGATTGCGCCTATTGCTACAATGATTAATAGTGACGTGATGTTAACTTCTTTTTTCGGTAGTTGTTTTTGTTGTGCATGAGCAGGTTGTTCTGCTAACCTTTTATTAACATTATCTTTTTCCATAAATTCACTTCCTAACACACTACAGTAATAGCTTAAATAGTAGTTCACTCATATTTCTTACATTTCACTAATGCCCTTGATATTAACCACATATTTATGTCCAGCTTTTTAAAACAGCAATTATTATAACATATTCAGGACAGACCACCATACGAGGATAACAACATAGTAAGAATTGATTTTTAGTATAGTATTTGGTTGAGCTTGTCCATATAAACTACTGCTTATCCATTTACGAAAGGAGGAGCCTAGCTATATATGAAGATAAAAAAGATTCTCGTTATCTTACTCTCGATTATAACTCTAGTAAGCCTCTCAATTAATTACATATACTTAAAAGAACACCAAAGAAAAGATTACCATTACACCGTATTCATTGACCAAATTAATACTGAATTACGCCATATCATAACAAATACAAACAAACTCACAGAACATAATTTAACTGGGGATAATTTGCAAGACAGCTTAAACGATTTAACCACTAATCTAGCAATATTCAACCATTCCCTACAAAACAGTGTATTATTTATCGATGGAGTCGATCATAAGGGACAAACTATGATCGGTAGAATGAATAAGTTAATTACCTCTGGTTACAAAATAAATCAGCAATTTATTCCCCGCTTTGCAGAAGACAACAAACTAAGTCCTCAAGAATCACTTATATTAAATTCCTTCTACGATCTACTAAAACAAGCAAGAGAACAATTAAACACTGAATCGGATAGTCAACAAATTAGTAAAAATAGGCTTAATGATATTTTAGATCTATTTTCTTCTAACAATTTTGATACATTAATTAAAAGAGGCGGTTCAAATTGACCGCCTCTTTTTTAATTGATGTATTAATTGCAGGATCTAAGTAGTCAAGACTCTCTTATACACCATATTCCTTAAGCTTCCTTATCCTGCTTCCTTCTCTGCAGATAAAACATAACGCCACCTACAACAAGCAGTACACTAGCAATCAACATGATATTAAACATATTGGTTGATGTATTTGGTAATTCGTTATCGTTATCTTCATCCTTTTCTTGACCATTATCATTGTCAGTGACCTCTGCTGGTACCTGCTCATATGCGATTACTTCTTTATCAGACTCTAACACAGCAAATTGACTGAAATGATTTGTCGTTGCAGTAACAGTACCCTCTTCGTACGTTCCACCAATTAACTCCCACTGTTCTTGCTCTTCATTATGATAGTAAACATGAATAAGATTCGGGTCGTTAACTTCACTGTCATCAACAGAGAATGTTAATGTAACTGGTGCTTCAAAGTTCTTGATTAGCTTATTCCCCTGTTTAATTTCAAAATTGTAGCTGTTAGAAAGTGCATTTTTACTTGCTTCACTCTCCGTAATAGACAGGGTCACAGCTTGATCATTGTTTACAAAGTTCATAGCTGGAACAGTAACCTGAACATCGGAAGTATGCAACATAACGTTGGCATTTTTCTGTCTTAATGTGCGAACTTGACTCTCCGTTAACTGTAGTTGAATATCTTCGTTTTCAAACTCTTCTATATTTACTACCAAGGTTCCTTGGAAGGCCAAATCTTCTACTGTTCCTTCAGGTAGCTCCAAGACTCCATCATCTGTCTTGATTGGTTCTACTTCATTTATTTTATTTTTACCAGAGTCTTCTTCACCTGGAGTTTCACCATCTTCTGGCTGCTCACCCTCGCCTGGTTGCTCTCCTTCTCCTGGCTCTTCTCCTTCTTCTGGCTGCTCTCCTTCTCCTGGTTGCTCGCCTTCTCCTGGCTCTTCGCCTTCTCCTGGCTGCTCGCCTTCTCCTGGCTGCTCGCCTTCTCCTGGCTGCTCATCTTCTCCTGGTTGCTCGCCTTCTCCTGGCTGCTCTCCTTCTCCTGGCTGCTCGCCTTCTCCTGGCTGCTCTCCTTCTCCTGGCTGCTCTCCTTCTCCTGGTTGCTCGCCTTCTCCTGGCTCTTCGCCTTCTCCTGGCTGCTCTCCTTCTCCTGGCTCTTCGCCTTCTCCTGGCTGCTCTCCTTCTCCTGGCTGCTCTCCTTCTCCTGGCTGCTCTCCTTCTCCTGGTTGCTCGCCTTCTCCTGGCTGCTCTCCTTCTCCTGGTTGCTCACCTTCTCCTGGTTGCTCACCTTCGCCCGGCTGTTCGCCTTCTCCTGGTGTTTCTTGCTCTTCTTTTACCATTGTAAAGGTGTCTACTGTTTCACCATTTCTATTTGTTGCAGTGAATTCCAACTCATTTCCATCTACTGTAATACCAGAGTATACTTGGACATTCTCGTCATAGCCTGTACGAATCCACTCATAGTCACCCTGATCATAAAACTTCGGACCTGAGGAACCACCAATAATATACGTTGTGCCTTCCCCATCTTCAACGATCTCGCCATTATTTATCGGCCATGATCGCATGTAAGCATGATCATGTCCTGCAAGTACAAGGTCTACTTCTACCTCATCAAATACAGCAGGCCATACATCGCGCACTCGCTTATTTTCGCTTGCACTATTACTATGATAAGGGGAACGGTGAGATACAACAATTTTCCATTCCTTATCGGTGTTTTTCATGTCTTCTTTTAACCATTCTGCTTGTGTCTGAACATTTCCTTCAGAGTTTAATACAGCAAAATGCACATTGCCATAATCAAAGGAATAAGCTTGTTCTACTTCTCCATCTGGTCCATTTTTTGGCAGTTGGAATTGAGCTTTAAAGTTTTCTTGCCCTCCGCCAACTACTTCATGGTTACCAATAACAGGAATCAAACTCATATTTTTCAGGTATTCCTGACTAACTTCATACCAGTTTTCCCAATGCGTTTGTCTATCCCCATAGTCGACAATGTCTCCAGCTAGCAGCATGAATTCTGCATTCGGATAGTCTGCTAATGCCTTACCGAAAAGCTCTGCCCAAATTCCGTAACCATTTTCAGTTGATTGGTTCGGGAATGCCTGGATATCAGTGGTGTATAGGAATGTGAAAGGCTCCTCTTCCGCTTCTTCGGTTTTGAAAGTACCTGCTTCACTCCAGCCCTCTGCTGTTCCATCCCCTACGCGATACGTATAAGAGGTTCCTGGCTCTAATCCTACTGCATCCACTTCATGCATCTGCATGACGCCAAGATCTGTTGCAAATGGGAAGCTATTTCCTTCAAATGTCATCACATTTTCTGATTGAAATCCATCAGATTCTTCCGTTCTCACTACTTGTGCCACAGAGTCTGTCACTTGTGGTGATGTTCTCCACGTGAAGCTTTGTGTCGTTTTTGGACTTTGCTCCCACGTAATTGAAATATTCTCTGGCTCTGTTGAACCGAGCGGTGGTTTTACTTCCGTAGTTGTAACACTACTAAATTGGGAATCTCTTTCTGCTTGAATGGTGTACTCCCCAACAGCTAGGGTCAAATCTTCTGTTACTAGCTCACCTGCTTCATTTGTAACACCAAGTGGTTGTCCCCAAGAGGTTACTTCCACATATTCGCTTGGCAGCCAGCCTGATTCGCCCTCTGGAAGCTTGACCTGTAACCAGTTATCTTCACTAGCTGTGATAAGCAATTTATCATCTTGTTTCACTTCCAGTAATACTTCAGAAGCTTCATCCTTTTCACTAAAGACAGATCCCTCTGTTGCAATTTTTGCCATCTGATTAATATCACCTAGTACATTAACCTTAGCACCTTCTACTGGCTCACCATTTTCATCGTTTACCGTAATGGTAGTAGGAGATTGAAGGGAAAGATCCTCTAGTTCAAAGTTTAGTCCATAGCTGATCTCTTTAGAGAAATTTGGTAGATTGATCGGAAGTGCAGTCTCTTTATCAGATTGCAGACGAATGTTTCCTTCCACCCAATCAATGGAAATATTTTCTGTTGCATCCTGATGGACCTTACCAGTAATCGTTAGAATATTTTCCGTATCAGAAAGTTCGCTTAGTTGATCAAAGTCTTCTGCTTCAAACGTGATTAAGCCGTTTTCTGTATCCACACTATTTTCTATGATCGTTGCATTGTTCAGCTTCTCGCTGATAGCAATTTGAGTTCCTTCTGTATCTGGATCTTGATCCACGATATCCAGTTTACTTGGATCATACTGAAATACGAGTTTTGATCCGTACATATCTTGTAGTTTTTTTGCATCGATGTTTAGTTCAAAGGTATTTCCTGCATAAACCTTTTCAGGTCCTGTTAAAGTAAGCTCAGAACTTCCAGTATTAACGACAAAGCTCCATTCCTTCTCTACTGGGTTTCCAAATCTATCTTGGACAGTAAGGTGAACATGGTGAATTCCGTCAGCAAGCGGAACATCCGGCTGATAGGAAATCTCTCCTGTCCCCTCATTGAAAGAAGGCGTAACAGAAGCGCCGTCAACTTTCATGACAATTCGATCAGGGTTAATGCCTGTGCCATTTTCATTATCTGTAGCAATTGCCTTAATGGTTACCTGGCTGTCGGTGACCGTCTCGTCTTCTGCTGGTGCCGCGT